>JAFTBW010000202.1 GCA_017455015.1 Oscillospiraceae bacterium
CTCAGGTCGTGGAGGTGGAGCGCCGCGCTGCGGTGCGCCTCCGCGATCTCAGTGTCGTAGATCTCGCTGAGCCAGTAGTTGGCGGTGATGGCGCCGGAGTTGGAGAGGATCAGGCCGCCCACGGAATAGGTGACCGTGGAGTTCTCCTTCACGCGCCAGTCGTTGATCTGGAGGTAATTGTCCACCAGCTCCGTGTAGTTGAGCAGGGCGGAGCCCACGTTGCGGACCTTTTCGCGCTGCTTGCGGTAGAGGATATAGGCCTTTGCCACGTCCGCGTAGCCCGCCTCGCTGAGGACCCGCTCCACGCTGTCCTGCACGTCCTCCACACTGATCAGGCCGTCCCGGATCTTCGGCTCAAAGTCCGCCGTGACCCGGAGGGCGATCATATCAATCACGCTGGGGTGGTAATTCTTTTCCAGCGCCGCAAACGCCTTGGTAATGGCGGCGCTGATCTTCCCGATCTCGAACTCCGTCACATTCCCATCGCGTTTCAATACCTTGTACATAGCATCCTCCTGTGTGATAAACGGGGCTGCGCCCCTTAGGTTTTCCCTGCCGAAAATCAGCAAGACGTAATGTACCACAATCGGGCCAGCTTGTCAAGCCCTGAAAACACAATATCTTGTGTTTTCAGGGCTTGTATGTGCGATATATAGATTACAAATGGTTACAGAATCCTGTCACGCGGCGGCGGGAGAGCATATTCTTCAATCTCCGCCCCGGATCTCTACCTGTCCTGCAAATGGCCGGAGAAGCCCGGCCCAGCGCTCCAGCGTCTCCCGGGGCGGGGCGTGGAAGCCATCGAAGGGCACCGTGTCCCGGTCCGTGAAGGGCTGTAAAAAGTACCGCTTCGCCCCCCGAATCAGTTCCCCCATACCCCGGATGGCGTCGTCGTCGTGGAGCTCTGCGGCGACGGTGGTGCGGAACTCATAATCCGTCGCGCCCGCTTTCAGGAGAGCGATGGAGTCCAGCACCGGGGAAATGTCGAAGTCCGGGACGCCCACGGTTTCGGCGTAGCGCTCCGGGGAATTCTTGACATCCATGGCAACATAGTCCGCCAGCTCCTCCGCCAGCACCTGATGCAGGCGCTCCGGGTGGGTCCCGTTGGTGTCCAGCTTGACCGGGTAGCCCAGTGCCTTGAGCTGACGCAGCAAGGGGCGCAGATCCCGCAGCAGGGGTTCTCCGCCGGTGATCGCCACGCCGTCCAGCAGACCCCTGCGCTTTTCCAGAAACGAGAGCAGCTCCCCCTCCTCCATGACCGCCGGAGCGGCGGAGGCGTCCAGAAGCTCGCTGTTGTGACAGAACGGGCAGCGCAGGTCGCAGCCGGCCAGGAAAACCGTACAGGCCACCCGTCCCGGATAGTCCAGGAGGGTCATCTTTTGCAAACCGTGTATTTTCATCCGCTCATCCCTGTTCCACCGCCCGGAGGATGTGGCTGTTGCGCACCTCCGGGTCGGAAATGCCGTCGTTGACGCTGTAGGCGTGCTTTTCCAGGTCGCCGCAGACCGCCTCCGTCAGCTCCTGCTCCTGCAAAACCCCGATCACCGCCGCGGCGGTGTCCTCGATGGCGTAATACTTCTCCTCCGCGTTCTCCGGGCCGTTGTCCGTGCTGAGCAAAAATTCCATGCTGGCCGCCTCGCCGGAGAGCAGGGGCAGCTCCCGCAGGGCCCGGAAACGCCATTTGTAAAAGGGCAGATACCGCCGGTTGAGCAGGAAGATCGCGTGCATCGCCGCCCGGACGAACTCCCACGCCGCGAGCTGGGCCGCGCCGGTCTCTCCGTGGGATAAGCAGCGGCGGTAGTTGTACTGCCCCGCCTGGGCCATGAGCAGCAGCTCCCCCGCCAGCTTTTTGCGCCGCACGTCCTCCGGCAGGTATGCCAAACGTTCCCGGATGACGGTTAGCTCGCCCGACCCGTCGTAGAACACCTCCCCGTTCACGGCCTCGGCAAGGGCGTACTCCGGAACCGCGAGCCACCGGTCCAGGGTCAGCTTTCCGTCCGGCGAGCCGGTCCTGTCCCGGAAAAAGTCCGCCAGCCGCAGCACCCCCCGGCGCGCACCCCCCACGGGGGCAAGGCCGGACCGGGTCAGGCCGTCGAACTCCTTTGGCAGCGCGGCGTATGCCCGCTCCAACTGAAATTCCGTTCGCCGGTCGATCACATCCTCCCCCGGCAGCAGCAGGCAAAAGCCCGGGGGAAAATCATGGTCCCGGCTCACTTCATCGTCATAGCCAAAGCACTCCGAGCCGCTGCCGAATAACCCCGCCGCCAGATGCGGCAGCAGCTCCGGAAAGCGCTCCCGCAGCATCGGCTCCCCAAAGCGCAAATAGTATGCTCTCGCCCCGTCAAGTCCTGTCATAGTATGCTTCGCTCCGCTCCTTCAATTCTTCCCCGTAGGCAAACCAGCCGTGGTATAAAAAGCCCGGGGCGCATTTCTCGCAGACAAAGGCGTAGTAGGCGTTCCGGGGCGTCCTCTCATCGTCCAGCAGCGCGCAGGCCCGCTCCAGCAGAGCCTGCACCTCTGCCTCAGACGCCTCTGGTCCCTTTTCCGCAGCCTCGGCGTCCGCCATGTTGAGACAGGTGATCGCCTGTTCCCAAGGACCGTACCGGGTGCCCTCCATGGCCGTCAGCGCCATTTGAAAGCGCTTTCGGGCCTCCTCCCAGCGTTCCAGCCCTGCGAGGGCTAGGCCCATGTTGTTATAGAGGCCGCCCCGCCGGGAGTCCCCCTCCGGCAGCAAAAGCTCGTAGAGCGGCAGGGCCTTTTCAAACCAGGGCAGGGCCTCGGCGGGCCGGTCGAAGCTGTCGTACACCGTACCCACATTCACATAGCAGGTGGCGGCGCTGACAGAGTCCTCCCCCGCCGTCACCGGGATGAGGTCCGCCGCCGCCAGGGCGGCGTCCACCGCCTCCGCCTCCCGTCCCTGCTTGCGGAAGAACCCCATGCGCTCGTTTTGCAGTGCGAGCTCTCCCCGCTTGTCCCCAATGAACCGGGCCTCCGCCAGCCAGTAATCCAGATGCCGCTCCGCCCCGGCAAAATCCCGGCGGGCGCAGTAGGCGTCCAGCTTTTCCGCCACCCGGCGGACGTCCACGGGCCGGGGCGGCTCGGGCTGTCCCATGGGAGCGCCCCCCAGGAGACAGGCCGGCTCCAGATAGTCCTCCGCGCCGATGGGACTGTGGAATTTATGATTTTGATTTGTATCCGGCATTTATTTCACCATTCTCTCGCGTATCACAGTCAACAGCGCGTCCCGGTCGTTTTCGACAGAACCGTCCAGGACCGCGTCCAGCAGGGTTTGCAGCGCCTTGCCAACCTTCGGTCCCGGCGGGACGCCCAGGGCAATCAGGTCCCCGCCGCGGACCGCCAGATCCCGCAGGGAGAGGCAGGCCTTTTGCGCCAGCAGCTCCCGGGCGATGCGCTCCAACTCGTCATACTCCGCCTGACGGCCCCGGTAGGCGGGACTCTGGGCCAGATTGTCCGCCCGTTTCAGGACCAGCAGATCGAAGAAGTCTGCCTCCCCCAGGCGGGCCAGCGCCCGGCGCGCCCCTTTTGCCGTGGCGGGGATATTCCAGTCGTGGTGGTAGATCAGCTTTACGATCCGCTCCCTTTCGGCGTTGCCGCAGCGCAGCGCGCGCAATATCCCGTCGGCCATCTGCGCGCCCTGGATGTCGTGGCCGCGGAAATGCCCCGTCCCCGCCCCGTCCAGCCGGAAACAGGCGGGTTTGCCAATGTCGTGCAGCAGCGCCGCCAGCCGCAGCACCCTCGTCGGGGGAATCGCGTCCACCACCCGGGCGGTGTGCTCCCACACGTCGTAGATGTGGTGGATGTTATGCTGGTCAAAGCCAACCATCGGCACTATCTCCGGGATCACCTGCCCCAGCATCTCCGGGTATGAGCGCAGCACCCGCCCGGCGGCTTTGCCGCACAGCAGCTTGCCAAGCTCTGCAAACACCCGCTCCCGGCTGACCCTGTCCAGGGTCCCCCGGAGGGCGCGGAGGGCTTTGTCGGTATCCGGCGCAATGGCAAAGTCCAACTGCGCGGCAAAGCGCAGCCCCCGCAGGATGCGCAGCGCATCCTCTCCAAAACGCTTTTCCGGGTCCCCTACGCAGCGAATGAGGCGGTTTTCCAGGTCCTCCCGCCCGCCGAAGGGATCGGTCAGTCCCGTCTCCGGGCTCCAGGCCATGGCGTTGACGGTGAAATCCCGCCGGGCCAGATCCTCCCGCAGCGTCCGGGTAAAACGCACCGAATCCGGGTGGCGGCCGTCGGTGTACTGGCCGTCCACCCGGAACGTGGTGATCTCTATGGGACGGGATGCCAGCAGCACCGTCACGGTGCCGTGGCGCAGCCCCGTCTCCAACACCCGCTCCCCGGAGAAGACCTGTTCGGTCTCCTCCGGCAGCGCGGAGGTGGCGATGTCGTAGTCCCCGGGCTGTCTGCCCATTTGCCGGTCCCGGACACAGCCGCCCACCAGATAAGCCTCGTAACCGGCGGCATTGAGGCGCGCAAGGGCGCTCCCGATCTCCTTTGGCAGCCAGTCCATAGGGGATCAGATTCCGGTCTCGTCGCTCTGGAGCTTGCGGACCAGGTCCTCCCGCACGGCGGAGACCGTGATGTCCCGCACCTTCTGCCGCAGGGGCAGGACGGAGCGCGGGGACACGCTGAGCTCGTCGATGCCGATGGAAAGGAATGTCTCCGTCAGCTCCAGGTCCGCGCCCAGCTCGCCGCAGATGCCGATCCAGATGCCGTTTTTGTGGGCGTTGTCCGCAGCCATTTTCAGCAGGCGCAGGACCGCCGGGTGGTGGGGGTCGTAGAAACGGCCAAGATCGTTGTTCTGCCGGTCGCAGGCGAGGGTGTACTGGGTCAGGTCGTTGGTGCCGCAGGAGAAGAAGTCCACTTCTTTCGCCAGTCTGTCGCTCATGATTGCGGCGGCGGGGGTCTCGATCATGATGCCAAGCTCCACCTCCTCGCTGTAGGGGATGCCCTCGGCGGAAAGCTCCTTTTTCACCTGCTCGCACATCTTCTTGGCCTCCCGGACCTCCCAGACGCTGGTGACCATGGGGAACATGATGAGCAGCTTGCCGTAGATGGAAGCGCGGTAGAGCGCCCGGAGCTGGGTGCGGAAGACCTCGGGCCGGTTCAGGCAGATGCGCAGCGCGCGGTTGCCCAGGGCCGGGTTTTCCTCATGGGGCAGATTGAAGTAGCCGATCTGCTTGTCCGCGCCGATGTCCAGGGTGCGGATGACCACTTCCCTGCCGCCCATGTCGCTGAGAACCTTCTTATATGCCTCGAACTGGTAGTCCTCGGTGGGATAGTCGTCGCAGTTGAGGTACAAAAACTCGCTGCGGAACAGGCCGATGCCGCCGCCATCGTTGTTCAGCACGGTGGTCACGTCCTCCGGGGAGCCGATGTTGCAGTAGATCCGGACGGCATGGTTGTCCTTTGTGACGTTCTCCTTGCCCTTGAGCTGATCCAGCAATTCTCTGTGACGGCGCTGCTCCTCCGCCTTCTGCATAAGCCGGGCGCGGGTGTCGGCGTCGGCCTCGATGACCGCGACGCCGGTGCCGCCGTCCACGATGATCTCCCGGCCGGCGTACTCCTCCTTGAGCTGGTCCCCAGCGCCGATGATGGCGGGGATGCCCATGGTCCTTGCCAGGATGGCGGTGTGGCTGGAGCCGGAGCCGCCGGAGGTGATAAAGCCCAGGATCTTGCTCTTGTCGAGCTGCACGGTCTCGCTGGGGGCGAGGTCGTCGGAGGCCAGGATCACCGGCACGTCGGAGGCGATGCCACCCTGGACCGCCCCGGTCAGGATGGCCAGGATGCGGCCGGATACGTCCTTCACGTCTGCGGCGCGGGCCTGCATATAGGCGTCGTCCATCGCTGCAAACATCTCCGCGAACTGGACGGCCACGTCGCTGACCACGGCCTCGGCGTTCAGTCCCCCGCTCTTGATCTGTTCTTCAATGGCCTCCACAAAGTCCAGGTCCTCCGCCATCATCTGGTGGACCTCGAACAGCGCCGCGGCGTCGTCTCCGGCCTCCGTCCGGGCCTTCTCCGCCAGCGCCCCAAGCTGCTCGATGGCCGTGGCCTGTGCCTTCTCGAACCTTGCCCACTCTGCGTCCGTATCCGCCACCTTGAAGCGGGTGATCTCGCTTTTCGCCCGCTGATAGAAATAGAGCGGCCCCACCGCCACGCCGATGGAGGCTCCCTTGCCCTGAATCGTAATCATGGTCGTTTCTCCTTCTCCATACTAAATTTAGCAGAAAACGGCTGTCGGACAGGACAGCCGTTTCCCATGGGCAGGATCTCAGAAATTGCTCTTGAAGAAGCTCTCGATGGCGGCGGCAACCTCGCCCTCGTTCTCTCCGTCCACGCTGACGGTGACGGTGTCGCCCTGCTTGATGCCCATGCCCATCAGGGCCATAAGCTTCAGTGCGTTGACGCTCTTGTCGCCCTTGGTGACGGTGACGGTAGCGCCGGCGAATTTCTTGATCTCCTTGACCAGCAGACCGGCGGGACGGGCGTGGATGCCAACGGGATCGGTGATGGTGTAATCAAAGCTCTTCATGGATTGACCTCCTGAAAAAATGTTTGTTCGTTGTAAGGCAGTTTATCCCCTCATCCGCCCCAGTGTGCGCACCGGGGTACCTCTCCCCAGGGGGGAAGGCTTTTTTATTTTGCGCCGCAATCGACGTTCTCCAGGTCGTCGGAGTTGGTCAGCAGCACCACGACGGTGTCGGGGTGTCCGGCGGCCTTGATCTTTGCCCGGTCGAACTCCAGGATCTTCTGTCCGGCCTTGACAGTGTCGCCCTCGGCAACATAGGGGGTGAAGCCGTCGCCGTTCATGCCGACGGTATCCACGCCCACGTGGATCAGGACCTCCATGCCGTTCGCTTCCAGGCCGATGGCGTGCTTGCTGTCGGCCACGCTGGAGACGGTGCCGTCAAAGGGTGCGACCACGACGCCCTCCTCGGGCTGGATGCCGACGCCCGCGCCCAGGATACCTGCGGCAAAGGTCTCGTCCGGGATGTCCTCCTGGCTGATGACCTGACCCTTTGTGGGCTGGAGCACGGTGCCGGCGGCGCAACGGATGACGGAGACCGTGGGGACGGCAGCGGGCGCCTCGGCGGGAGCGTCCGCTTTCTTCTCCTGGGGCGCGTCCTCTTTCCAGATGATCCAGGTGAGGATAAAAGCCACGCCGGCGGCGATGATGAGCTCGATGAGATACATGGGGATGTTGTTGATGGCGGGGATGCCGGGGATGCCGGTGACGCCGTAGGTGGTGGCGCCGAAGGCGACGGTCTCGCCCGCGGCGTTGGTGCTCTTGACAAAGGTGGCGAAGAGGCTGCCCACCGCGCCGCCGATCATGCCGCAGATAAAGGGCTTCATGAAGCGGAAGTTGATACCGAAGATGGCCGGCTCGGTGATGCCCAGGGAGGCGGAGAGAGAGGAGGGCAGGGCCACGGAACGGGTCTTCTGGTTCTTCACCTTGAGGGCCACGGCCAGGCAGGCGCCGAACTGGGCGAAGTTGGCGGCGGAGGCTATGGGCATCCAGGTGTTCACGCCGCCGGGCACGGACAGCATGCCGGCCTCGATGACGTTGTACATATGGTGCAGGCCCA
>JAFTBW010000203.1 GCA_017455015.1 Oscillospiraceae bacterium
GGAGGCGATATCGAGGTGGTTGGTCGGCTCGTCGAGGATCAGGAAGTTGATGTCGTGCCGCATGAGCATACACAGCCGCAGCCGGCTCAGCTCTCCGCCGGAGAGGGCGGAGACGGGCTTGAACACCGTCTCCCCGGTGAACTGGAACTGCGCCAGCCGGTCCCTGGCCTGCTGGGGCGTGCATTTCTCCTCGTAGAGCATGGTGTCGTACAGCGTCCGCTCCGGGTGGTCGAAGTGGATGATCTGCGGCAGATAGGCGGTCTTGACCGAGGGGCCGGTGTGGACCCATCCGTCGTCCGGCGCCTCCTCGCCCATGATGATCTTGATAAATGTGGACTTCCCGGTGCCGTTGTCTCCGATCAGGGCGATCCGGTCGCCCCCCTCCACCAGCAGCTCCAGGTCGTGGAACAGCCGTTTCTCACCAAAGGACTTGCCCAGCCTCTCCAGCACGATAACCTCGTCCCCGCAGAACTCCCGCTCGGAGAAGCGGACATTCAGCTTCTTTTGGACGTGGGGCTTTTCGGAGCGGTTCAGCTTCTCCATGCGCTTTTCCATGGAGAAAGCCCGCTTGTGCAGCTTGTCGTTGCCCATAAAGGCCCACAGGTGCATCTGCTCCGCCGCCCGCTTGAGCTGCTCGTATTTCGCCTGGTCCTTCTCGTACTGCTTCAGCTTTTCCGCAAAGCGGTGCTGCCGCTCAGTGACGTAAAAGCTGTAATTGCCCTGGTAGAACTCCGCCTGCCCGTCGGAAATCTCGATGCAGCGCTGGGCCACAGTGTCCAGAAACCAGCGGTCGTGGGAGATGGCCAGCACGGTGCCCCGGAAGTGCAGCACATAGTCCTCCAGCCACTCCGTGGCGTGCAGGTCCAAGTGGTTGGTGGGCTCGTCCAGCAGCAGGATGTCCGTATCCTCCAAAATCAGCCGGGCCAGGTTCACCCTGGTCTTCTCCCCGCCGGAGAGCTGGGAGAACAGCCGCCGGCGCATGGCGGGAGGGATGTCCAGACCCGCCGCCACCCGGTCCCGCTCGTGGTCGATGTCCCAGCCCCCCAGCCGCTCAAACTCCGCGGTGAGCCGGTCGTACTCCGCCAGCTTATCCGGGCCGGCGTCCTCAGAGAGCGCCTCCGCCAGGACAGCGATCTTTTTTTCCAGCGCGTAAACCCGGGCATGGGCGGTGCGCAGCACCTCCTCGGTGGTGTACTCCGGCGGATAGACCGGGATCTGGGAAATCAGCCCCAGCCGCTTCCCGCCGCCCACGGCGACGGCGCCGCCGTCATAGCCCACCTCGCCGGAGAGGATGCGGAACAGCGTGGTCTTCCCGCAGCCGTTCCGGCCCAGGATGCCCACATGCTCCCCCTCCTGAATGTCAAAGCTAAGACCGTTTAAAATATTGACCCCGTCGTCATAGGCCTTGACCAGGTCCTTGACGGATATGTCGATCATGACATTGCACTCCTTTCCACCGCAGCCTGGAGGACGGCGTTCGCCACCGGACCGGCGTTGCGCAAACCGCCCCCGCCGTTCTCGATCACGACCACAAAGGCGTAGGGGTGGCCGGGATCGTCCAGAAATCCCGTGAACCAGGCATGAGAAGAGCCGTCCCCCACCTCGGCGGTGCCGCTCTTGGCGCAGAGGGTCAGGCCGGGGAAGCTGCCCGCGCCGTAGGAATAGATCACGTTATAGTTCATCATGGCCTTGAGCTTATCCGCCGCGGAGGCGGGAAGCAACCGCGCGGCGGCGCCCTTTTCCCCCGCCAGAAGCACGCACTCCCGGCCCGTACCGCCTCCGGCGATGGCTGAGACATAGCGCAGCATCGCCAGGGGGCAGACCAGATCCGTGTTCTGCCCGATGCCGGACCAGGCCAGGGCGGCGCTGCCGTCCTCCCCCGGCTCCAGCCGCCCCGCCGTGGTGGGGATTCCGCTGACCGTGAGGCTGCCGGTAAAGCCCAGCCGCTCCCCCCAGCTTCGGAGGGCGGAGGCCCCCGCCTCCAGCCCCAGCTCGGCAAAGGCCACGTTGCAGGAATTGGCGAGAGCCTGCTCGACGGTCTGGTCCCCGTGAACGCCGGAGCAGACAATCTCGTTCCCGTCCACGGTCACGCTGCCGTCGCAGTGAAAAATCCGGTCGTCCAGCCCGTCCAGCCTGTCCAGGGCAGCGGCCAGCGTGACCAGCTTGAAGACGCTGCCGGGGGTGTAGGCCGCGCTGAGACAGCGGTTCAGATAGACCCCCTCGTACCAGGGGTCCGTACCGTCAAAGCCCGTCTCCGGGTCGTAGCTGGGGGAGGAGACCATGCACAAGATTTCGCCGGTAGTGTAATCGCCCAGCAGCACCGCGCCCTTGCGCCCGGCCAGCGCGGCGTAGGCGGTGCGGTTCAGCTCGCTGTCGATGCTGAGGGACACCACGCCGCCGCTGTCGGTGACGCCGGCGAGCACGTCATAGCCCGTGAGCTTGTCCGCGAAAGCGCTCAGCGCCCCGGTGCCGATGTTGCCCTGCCGGTCCCCCACCGCGTGGAGGCAGGCGACGCGGAGGGCGGCATCCGTGGAGAACGTCCGCTCCCCCTCCGCCGTACCCGCCAAAACCACGCCATAGCGGTCCGTGACCGTGCCGGACACGGAGCTTCCGGCGCTGTAGATATGCTGGTTGGCCCGGAAGTTGACCCAGCTCCGGCCCTGCGCGGCAAAACGCCAGACGTAGAGGCCCATGCCCAACAGCACCGCCGCGGCCAGCAGAAGGGCGGCGTTTGCCCTGCGTTTCACCTTTTTCATCCCGAAGCCTCCCCTCTGCCCTTCCGCTTTTTCGGGGCGGGCGTCTCCCCGGACGGCCGGGGCTTCTGGGCCGGCTGCTCCCTGCGGGCCTGTCGCACGGAAAAGCTGGCGTTCAGCCGCGTATCTGAGGCTTTGATAAATGCCAGCAGCGCCCAGCAGGAGATCAGACTGCTGCCGCCCTTGGAGACAAAGGGAAAGGTCACGCCGGTGAAAGGCAAAATGTCCGTGCTGCCAAAGACGTTCAGCGCAAGCTGGACCACCAGCATGACCCCTGACGCCACGGCGGCGATGACAAAGTAGGTGCTCCTGCCCAGGGAGGCAGCCCGGACCGCGAAAACCACGATCACCACCACGGCCAGCACGGCGC
Organism: Oscillospiraceae bacterium; assembly: GCA_017455015.1. Classification (GTDB taxonomy): domain Bacteria; phylum Bacillota; class Clostridia; order Oscillospirales; family Oscillospiraceae; genus RGIG7114. The sequence goes on from JAFTBW010000203.1 coordinate 3,124, forward strand.
AGATGGCAACGATCAGGCCGAACTCCTCGCTGACCATGCAGAACACCATATCCGTGTCCGCGGCGAAAATGTCCTTGAGCCAGCCGTTTCCCGCCCCAACGCCCGTGAGCCCGCCGCTGGCGGCGGCGGAGAGGGCGCGGGTCTGCTGCCAGCCGGCCCCGTATGGGTCCTCCCACACATGGCCCCAGGCGGCGAAGCGCTGGGCGATATAGGGCTTGACGGACAGCACCAGCACCCCCGCGAGCCCGGCCCCGGACACCGCGAGGAAGACGGTGGCGAAGCTGCCGGAGCGGAGGAACGAGATCACAAGAAACGTCACAAAGAAGATCAGAGCCGTGCCGAAATCCCCCATCAGCGCCAGCGCCCCCACGCACAGGGCGGAAAAGCCGATGAAGAAAATCAGATTCCGCCGCTTGAACAGCCGGTCCAGAGAGGCGGCCCCCACATAGATGTAGGCAATCTTCACAAACTCGGAGGGCTGCACAGATATGCCGCCCAGGCGCAGCCAGTTGCTTGCGCCATAGCTTGTGCTCCCCAGGGCCACGTTCACCGCCAGCAGCGCCACCGCCAGCAGGGCGACGGGGATGCGCAGAGCCTTCACCCGCCGCAGATCCCGGAGCCACCAGCCCAGGAACACAAAGAACAGCAGTCCCGCCAGCATCAGCAGCAGTTCCTTCAAAAGGTCCTCCGGCGCGGCGGAGACGCAGACGGCGTAGCCCAGAGTACAGAGGAAAAATGCCAGGGTCTCCACCTCAAACCCCCGCCTGTCCATGGCCCGAACCAGCAAAAACCAGCACCATTCGATCAAAATCAGGAAAGCGAAGCCAAGGCCGGTGCGCACCACCAGCCATCCGCTGTGGATCTGGGTGAACTCCGCAGCCATCAGCAATTGGAAGATGGTCAGCAGGAGCAGCGTCAGTCCCTGGCTGATGTTCAGCCCCGGCATTCTTCGCAGGGCCTCCGCCTCCGCCCGCTGCTTCTCATCCAGGTCGTGAAAGCGCAGCTTCTGTTTGCCGAAGACGAGGCTGTCCCCGTCCTGCACGGGCAGGCCCTTGCCGCTGTCGCGTTCTCCGGCGCAGCTCGTGTCCCCGCCGGAGAGGTCGTAGAGCCGCCACTGTCCCCGGTCGGAGCGAATCAGCGCCGCGTGAGTCCTATGCACGTCCGGGGCGTCCAGCACCACGTCGCTGCTCTTTGCCGAGCCCACGATGCACTCCCAGTGCTCCAGGGGCAGCGGGTCCTGCCCCCGGATGCTCAGACGGCCCCAGTATTCCGGTTCAAAGCCCTCCCGGAGCATGCTGCGGACACAGCGCGCCAGAACCCACAGCGCCACGGCGGGCAGAGCCCACTTGGTGGCGGTCAGGATGTACGATGTCAGTTGTTCCATGGCGCGCTCCTTTCTTGAGAGTGATGGCAGCAGGGACAATCCGATGGAATATTTTACATCGGAAATGCATCATAATTATGAGAATTCTATCTTTGGGTGCTCCTCCTATAGATTTTCCTCTGGAATCCCGTCTGATTCTGTGGTATCATTTACCTGCTTCCGCATCTTCCGTTTTTTCATGCGGAATCACAATCCTTTTTCGAAGGAGTGCTATCATGTCAGATGAAAAGAAACGGACGGTCTGTCTGCTGAACGACTCTTTCCCGCCGCTCATCGACGGGGTGGCGAACGTGGTGGTGAACTACGCCGCCAACATCGAGGCCAGGCATGGCCGCGCCCTGGTGGCTGTTCCGGCGGTGCCCGGCGCGGACGACAGCGCATTTCCCTTTCCGGTCCTGCGCTACCCCAGCCTGGATACCCGCAAGCTGGTGGGTTATGTGGCGGGCTACCCCTTCTCCCCGGAGACCGCCCGATCCGTTCACGAGGCGGGGACGGAGCTGCTGCATGTCCACTGTCCCATGTCCTCCGCCATTCTGGCAAGGCAGATCAGCGAAGCGGAAAAGCTCCCGCTGGTGATGACCTATCACACGAAATACGACATTGATATCGCCAACGCCATCCGCAGCAAAACGCTGCAGGAGGGGGCCATCCGCGCTTTGCTGCAAAACATCAACGCCTGCGACGAGGTGTGGACCGTGAGCCGCGGTGCGGGGGAAAACCTCCGCTCCCTGGGCTTTGAGGGGGAATACATCGTCATGGAAAACGGCGTGGACATGCCCCTCGGCTCCGCCGCACCGGAGAAGATCGCCGCCGTGACCGGGGCATACGATCTCCCCGCCGGGGTCCCGGTGTTCCTGTTCGTGGGGCGGCTCATGTGGTACAAGGGCCTTCGCATCATCCTGGACGCACTGGCAAAGCTGAAAGCGGAGGGCGCCGCCTTCCGCATGGTGTTCGTGGGCGACGGCGGGGACGGCGAGGCCGTCAGAGCCACGGCATCGGAGCTGGGGCTGGACGGGGTCTGCTTTTTCACCGGCGCGGTTCGGGACCGGGAGGCCCTGCGGGCCTGGTACAGCCGGGGAGATTTGTTCCTCTTCCCCTCCACCTTTGACACCAACGGCCTTGTGGTCCGGGAGGCGGCGGCCTGCGGGACAGCCACGGTGATGATCGCGGGGTCCTGCGCTGCCGAGGGCGTGACGGACGGGCGCAACGGCTTCTGCATCGCGGAGAACGCCGGCGCCCTGGCGGAAACGCTGCGCAGGCTCTGCGCCGCGCCGGAGACCATGGCGCGGGTGGGCGAAGCGGCGGCAAAGGAGCTCTATCTCTCCTGGGAGACTGCGGTGGACCGCGCCTGGGAGCGCTACGGCGCGGTGATCGAAAACTACCGCGCCGGGCGCTATCCGAAGCGTTCCGGCGTTCAGGACCTGTTCATGCGGCAGCAGGGGGAGCTGATGGAAGCGCTGGGAAAGGCTTCCACCCTGCGAAGCCGGATGTGGGAGGAGCTCCGCCGTCTGGATCAGGAGCGGAAACGCATTTCGGACGCAAACCAGCAGGCGTTCCTGGAATCCTTCTGGGACGACCTGGGACGGTACCTGTGAGAGTGGCGCAGGCAATCAAAAAGCGCGTTTTCCCCGCCGTTTCGGGAGGAAAACGCGCTTTTTCATACGGTAATACTACTTTTGTTCCCACGCCTTGAGCTGGCCGGCTGCCTCACGGAGCCGGACATAGCTCCGGTGCCGGGAGGGGGCGATATTTCCGGCGCGGAGGGCGTCCAGCACAGCGCAGCCCGGCTCCTTCAAATGGGCGCAGTCGTCAAAGCGGCAGCGGCCCAGATAGGGCAAAAATTCGGGAAAACAGCGCTGCAGCTCCTCCTTGGGGATGGGGGGCATCCGACTCAGGTCAAAGGAGGAAAAGCCGGGCGTATCCGCGATCAGGGTGTCCTCCCCCGCGTCGTACAGCTCGATGTGGCGGGTGGTGTGCCGTCCCCGCCCCAGGGCGCGGCTGACCTCCCCCACCTGCACCTCCAGGGAAGGGGCGATGCATTTCAAGAGGCTGGATTTGCCGACGCCGGAGTTGCCTGTGAACGCCACGGTCCTCCCCCGGATTAATCCTGTCAGCTCCTCCACGCCCTCCCCCGTGACCGCGCTGGTGCGCAGGACGGGATAGCCGGTGTTGCGGGTAAAGGCGTTCCAGAGCTCGTCCCCGGGGTCCAGGTCGCACTTGTTGATGCAGATCAAAACGCCGCAGCCCACGTGCTCGGCGATGACCGCCACCCGGTCCACGAGGAAGGGGTCCGTCACCGGGTTCACGTTGGCGCACAGCAGCACCAGGGCATCAACGTTGGCCACGGCGGGGCGGAGGAACCGGTTTTTCCGGGGCAGGACCTCCGTCACGGTGCCGCTGCCGTTTGCCTCCGGTTCAAAGGCCACAAAATCCCCCACCAGCGGCGTGACGCCCTCTGCCCGGAATTTTCCCCGCGCCCGGCAGGCGGCGGTCCCCTGTTCCCAGCGCACATAGTAAAAGCCGCTCAGCGCTTTCATGATCCTACCCTGGGGCATGTCAGCCTCCTGTATCTCTGTAGCTTTGCATCATCCCTCCCCCCGATCGGGGGGAGGGATGATATTGAAAGGTTTAGAGCCTGTTTCATATCTCGGCGTGTGCGGATTTCCGAGCGGATTTTTCGCCTGTCGAGGCGCGAAACCGCAGCAATCCTTTGTGGATTGCAAGGTTGAGCAACGAAAAACAGACGGAAAATCCGCCGGAAAGACGTGCGCGAAGAGATTTTAAACAGGCTCTTATCCGCCCACTTCGTCGTAGTAGGGCGCGGTGGTCTCCGCAGGTTCCTCCGTGGGCTCCGGCGTGGGAGCGGGCGTGGGCGTCGGGGTCTCCCGGGGTCCGGTGGACACCTGAATATAAACCTTGTAGTGCTCGTTAACCGTGGAGAAGGCCGGTACGCTCTGCCAGATGACGGTGCCGATGGCCCGCTCGCTCTCCACATAGGTGACGGTGCCGAAAGAGAGGTTGGCCTGTTCAATCCGCTGCCGCGCGGCGGCCTCGGTCAGACCCACCAGATCCGGCATCTGCAACGTCACCACATTGGGTCCCAGGGAGATGGTCATATAGACCGTAGCCCCGGCGGGGATCTTGTCTCCAGCCTCCGGCGCGGTGGAGATCACGTAGTCCACGGTGACGCTGTCGTCCACGGTGAACGTGGGCTCCACGAGGAATCCGCTGCGCTGCAGCTCGCTGACCGCGTCGGTATACTTCATGTTCACCACATCCGGCACCGGCACCATCTGCGCGCCGGCGCTGACCGTCAGCACCACGTCAATGCCGTCGCTGTCCCGGGTGCGGCTCTTTCCGTACTCCGGCTCCTGGCTGAGGATGATGCCCGCCTCCACATCCGGGTCCACCACATGGTTGACCTCAAAGTTGTAGATTTTCTTCAGATCCTCGCTGTTGATGACCTCCTGAAAGTCAAGGCCCACAAAGTCCGGGATACTGATTTTGACCGGGTCGGAGAACCAGTCCTTCAAACCCAGGCCCCGCTCGGAGTCGAAGAGGAACCAGGCGAGAGCCCCCGCAAACACCAGCAGCAGCAGCGTGCCGGTCAGCAGGCTGACCTTGGCGCTGCGGCGGTGCCGCCGGAGGTAGGCTTCCCGCTTCATCTCTCCGCTGCGGCTGATGGGCTCCAGATTCTCCGGGAAGTCCGAATCCGCCCGGACAGGGGTATCCTGGTTCTCCGGGCCCGGGTGGGCGGCAAGGTATGCCTCCAGATCCGAGAGCATCTCCTCCGCGCTCTGGTAGCGCAGGGTGATGTCGGGAGCCATTGCCCGCTCGACAATGGCCTCCAACTCCGGCGGGATGTCCGCGGCCAGATAGCGCAGAGGAACCGGCGCGCCGCTGATGTGCTTTTTTGTGACCTCGTTGGGATCGCTGCCGGTAAAGGGGAGCTGCCCCGAGAGCATCTCGTACAGCACCACGCCCAGGGAATAGATGTCCGACCGGGCGTCGGCCGGCATCCCCTTGGCCTGTTCCGGGGAGATATAGTGGACGCTGCCCAGGGCGGTCTCCCGGTTATCCCCCAGGGCGGTCTCCAGATAGGCGATGCCGAAATCAGCCACCTTGATCCGTCCGTCCAGGCCGATCATGATGTTCTGCGGCTTGATGTCCCGGTGCACGATGCCCCTCTCGTGGGCGTGAGCCAGGGCCTTGGCGATCTGGGCGGCGAAATGCGCGCTCTCCCGGAAGCTCAGGCGGCCCTTGCTCTGCATATACTGCTTCAGCGTGACGCCCTCAATCAGCTCCATGACGATGTAGTCCAGGTTGGGCACCCGGCTGACATCGTGGATGGAGACGATGTTGGCGTGGCTGAGCTTTGCGACCGCCTGGGCCTCTTTCTTGAAGTGCAGGCGGAATTCCGAATCCGCAGCCATGTCGTCCCGCAGGATCTTGATGGCCACGTCCCGATTCAGCAGATGGTCGTGTCCCTTGAATACCCAGGCCATGCCGCCCCGGCCGATGGTCTCCACGATCTCATAGCGGCCGTCCAGCATCTTGCCCAGGTATCTCTCCATATTGGAATTCTCCATGCCGTCCCTCCTCACTGCCGCGCCACAAACACGGTGACATTGTCCGGCGCGCCGTTTTGCAGCGCAAGGTTCAGCAGGACGGAGCAAACCTTCTCCGGGTCCTTCTGCTCGCACAGGGTCCGGCGGATCTCCTCGTCCGAGACCGTGTTGGTCAGGCCGTCGGAGCAGAGAAGAATGTCCGTTCCGGGAGGGAACTTCACCTCAAAGATGTCCGCACGTACAGATGCCTCCACGCCGATGGCCCGGGTGATGATGTTTCGCTTGGGGTGGGACTGGGCGGCCTCCCGGGTGAGCTTGCCGCGGGCGACCATGTCCTCCACCAGGGAGTGGTCCCGGGTGATCTGGCTCAGGCGGTTCTTGCTGAGCAGGTAGGCGCGGCTGTCCCCCACGTTGGCGACATAGGCTTTCTGCCCGTTCACCAGCAGCGCCACCAGGGTGGAGCCCATTCCCATACAGGAGTAGTCATCCAGAGCCCTGTCATAGACCTTTGCGTTGGCGTAGCTCACGGCCTCGGTGAGAATGGCGCGCACATCCGACGGCGTGGAGGTCTCGTCCAGAGAGTTGGCGGCGTGGGCCATGAAGTTGTCGGCGGCGATGCTGCTGGCGACCGCGCCGGCCTTGGCCCCGCCCATGCCGTCGCAGAGGACGGCGGTCAGAAGCTGGGCGTTCTCCTCCCGGAGATAGCGCAGATAATCCTGGTTCTCCCGCCGCACCGCGCCGCGGTGGGTCAGTCCGTATGCTCTCACAGGCTCCCCCCTCTCTCATAGGTCCTGCGGAGCTGTCCGCAGGAGGCGTCCACGTCCCCGCCCAGGGACCGGCGAACGGTATAGTTGGCCCCCAGCCGGTCCAGCACCCGGCAAAAAGCCGCCATGCGCTCCGGCGCGGAGGGGGAGAACTCCCGTTCCTCCACATGGTTCAGGGGGATCAGATTGATGTGCGCCCTGGCCTTTTTTGCCAGTGCAGCCAGTTGTTCCGCCTGGGAGACGGAATCGTTGACGCCGTCGATCATGGCGTACTCAAAGGTGATTCTGCGCCCCGTCCGGGCAAAATATTCCTCACAGGCCGCCAAAACGGCGGCTACGCCCCTGCCCCGGTTGGCGGGCATCAGGCGGCTGCGGGTCTCGTCGTCCGGGGCGTGGAGGGAGATGGCAAGAGTGATCTGCAAATCCTCCGCCGCCAGCGCAGCCAGCTTTTCCGTCAGACCGCAGGTGGAGACGGTGATGTGCCGCATGCCGATGTTCAGCCCCTCCGGGTGGTTGGCAAGCGTCAAAAAGCGCAGCAGATTATCGTAGTTGTCCAGCGGCTCCCCAATGCCCATGACCACGATATTGCCGATCTCCTCCCCCAGGTCCCGCCGGGCAAAGAGCACCTGGTCCAGCATCTCCCCGGCGGTCAGGTTCCGCACCAGCCCGCCGATGGTGGAGGCGCAGAACGCGCAGCCCATGCGGCAGCCCACCTGGGAGGAGATGCACACGGTCAGGCCGTGGGCGTAGCGCATGACCACGGTCTCTACGGCGTTGCCGTCGGAGAGCCGCCACAGGTATTTCACGGTGCCGTCGGTCCTGCTCACCGCCTTGCGCAGGATCTCCGGCGGGCAGAGAGGCGCCTCTTTTGCCAGCTTTTCCCTGAGAGCTGCGGGGAGATTCGACATCTCGGCGTAGCTCCCCGCCCCCCGGCCAAGCCAGGAAAAGAGCTGTTTTGCCCGGTATTTTGGCTCCCCCAGAGCGGTGAGAAGCTGTTCCAGCTCCGCGGGCAGCATGCTTTTGACATCGTTCAAGATCGTTTCCTCAGCTTTGCAATAAAAAAGCCGTCGGTGTCCTGGCGGTGGGGCCAGAGAGAGAGCATCCCGTCCCGGCTCGCAAAGTCCCCCGGGAGGGTAAAATCCTCCCCGGCAAAGTCCTCCCTTTCCGCAAGGAACGCCCCGGCCACAGCCTCGTTCTCCTCCCGCCGGAGGGTGCAGGTGGAATAGAGCAGCCGCCCGCCGGGGCGCACATAGCGGGCGACGTTGCGTAAAATCCCTGTTTGCACGCTCGTCAGGCCCGCAAACTGCTCCGGGTCTTTATAGCGGATGTCCGGTTTTTTGCGGATCACCCCCAGGCCGGAGCAGGGCACGTCGGCGATCACAAGATCAAAGGCGTTCTCCCAGTCCGGGCGGAAATCCCTCCCGTCCGAAGCCAGCGTCTCCAGGCGGACGCCCAGCCGCTCCGCTCCCTCCCGCAGGCGGGAAAGCTTGTTTTCGTGCAGGTCGCAGGCGGTGAGCGCAAGCCGGTTTTCCGCCATAATCGCGGCGGCAAAGCTCTTGCCGCCGGGGGCGGCGCAGACATCCAGCACCCGCTCTCCCGGCAGGGGAGCCGCGGCCAGCACGGCAAACCGCGCCGCCGGGTCCTGGATGTAAAACCAGCCGTCCCGGAACGCCCGGGTCCGGGAGAAGTCCCCCGCCCGGTCCGCCAGCAGACAGTGGGGCAGGAAAGGGTGCGCCCGCGCCCGGATGCCCGCCTGTTCCAGGGCGGAAAGCAGGGCTTCGTCATCGGTTTTCAGCGTGTTCACCTGAATGCTGAGGGGCGCGGGGCTGTTGTGGCAGCGCAGCAGCCGCTCCGTCTCCTCCGGCCCCAGGCGGTCCAGCAAGGTCTGCACCAGCCAAAGGGGGTGGCTGTATCGGACGGACAGCGCCTCCGGGTCCCGGCCCTCCGGCACCCCCTCCCAGGGGGCGGCGGCCAACGCCCGCAGCACCGCGTTCACGTAGCCCGCTGCCCGGGCAAAGCCCGTCTCCCGGCAAAGGGCGACGCCTTCATTCACTGCGGCGGAGGCGGGAATGCGGTCCAGCAGCATCAATTGAAAGGCGGACAGCCGCAGGATGTCCAGCACCTTGGGCTCCACCCGGCCCAGGGGCCTGGAGGAGAGGGCCTGGAGCCGGTGATCCAGCAGCAACCGGTTTTGCAGCACGCCGTAGCAGAGGGCGGCGGCCAGCGCCCGGTCCCGGGGGTCCAGGGCGCCGTCCCGGAACACCCGCCACAGCGCGGCGTCTGACCAGGCGCCCTCCCGGCGGCAGCGCTCCAGAGCGTCCAGGGCCGCCTTTCTTCCGCCGCCCATCTCAGCCCAGACGGACGCTGTGTCCCCGGAGCCAGGCCCCGGCAGCCATCCGTTTTTTTCCCGGCGCCTGCAGCTCGGTGATCCGGAGGGTCCGGCCTCCGCCGCAGGCAAGCTCCAGTCCGGCGTCCCCGGCGGAGACCACCGCGCCGGGGGACAGGTCTGTATGCGTATCCGTGTACTGCGGGCCGAATACCCGGAGCGTTTTGCCGTCCAGCTCCATCGTTGCGACAGGCCAGGGCTGAAGCCCGCAGATATGCTTCACGATCTCCCGGGGGCTCCGGTTCCAGTCGATGGGGCACATGGACTTGTCCAGAGGTTTGGTATAGGTCGCCCGGCTGTGATCCTGGGGATGGCGCGGAGCGTCCCCCCGTTCAATGGCGCGCAGGGTGTCGCAAAGCGTCTCCGCACCCAATACCATGAGCCGGTCGAAGAGCTCACCGCTGGTCTCAAACTCTCCGATAGGGGTCTCGCGGGTCAGAATTACGTCTCCGGCGTCCATCTCAGAGGCCAGGTACATGGTGCTGACACCCGTGACGGTCTCGCCGTTCAGCACCGCCCACTGGATGGGGGCGCTGCCCCGGTACCTGGGCAGCAGAGAGCCGTGGACGTTGATGCATCCAAGCGGAGGTACCGCCAGAATGTCGTCCGGCAGGATGCGCCCGTAGGCCACCACCACGGCGACGTCCGGCCTGAGCGCGCGCAAAAGCTCCAGCGCCGTCCCGTCCCGCAGCTTTTCCGGCTGGAAGACCGGCAGGCCGGCTTGCAGGGCAAGCTCCTTGACCGGGGAGAAGCTCAGCTCCATCCCCCTGCCCCTGGGTTTGTCCGGCTGGGTGAACACCCCGGCCACGTCATAGCCCTCGTCCAGCAGCTTTTTCAGGGAACAGGCCGCAAAATCCGGCGTCCCCATGAACACGATCCGCATTATCTCTTCCTCTTGGCCTGGGGACTCTGACTGACGTTCTGGCCGTAATACTCGTCCAGCTCCTCGTCGCTCATCATGTGGTCCGCCAGTTCGTCAAACATGATGCCCTCCAGATGGTCCAGCTCATGGCAGATGGCCCGGGCGGTCAGGTCCTCTGCCTCCAGCTCGAACCAGTCGCCGTAGCGGTCCTGTGCCCGCACCTTGACATACATGGGGCGTTCCACCCAGCCGTAGACGCCCGGCAGGCTGAGACAGCCCTCGGGCCCCTCCTGGCTGCCGTCCTCGTAGATCAGCTCAGGGTTGACAAGCTCGATCACCTGCTCGTCCTCCCCTTCGGGTACATTGGTCTCCACCACCAGCACGGCCCGCCGCAGCACCCCCACCTGTGGCGCGGCAAGGCCCACGCCGCCGGACTTTTCCAGCGTCTCCTGCATGTCGTCCAGCAGGATGTGCAGTTTTTCGTTAAACGCCGTCACCGGGCGGCAGTGCTTCTCCAGAATATTGTCACCCTTCTCCACGATGTTTCTAAGAGCCATGTTTTTCTCCATTCATTCTATCAGTCTAAGGGATTTCTATCCGCGTAAACGGAAACTCCGCGGAATTCCTTTTCCGTGTTGCAGTGGAGCAGCACCCGGGACACCACGCCGTGTACCTTCTGATCCGGCAGGCAGCGCAGCGTCAGCTTGTAGCGAAAGCGCCCCAGCACCTTGACGACGGGATAGGGGGCGGGTCCCAGCACATCTGCGCCGGTCTCCCCCGCAAGGCCGTGCAGCAGCAGCTCCCGGACATGGCCGCAGCAGCGCAGGACCTGACTTTCGTCCCCGCCGGTGACCGTCAGCCCGATGAGGCGGGTAAAAGGCGGGCTCTGCTGGACCCGGCGCAGCTCCAGCTCGCTGCGGTAAAAGCTGTCATAATCCTGTCTGGCCGCGCAGCGGATGACCTGGTGCTCCGGGGTGTAGGTCTGGATCACGGCTCTCCCGGCCTTGTCCGCCCTGCCTCCCCGGCCGATCACCTGGGTCAGCAGAGAAAAGGTCCGCTGACTGGCCAGATAGCTGCCCGCATAGAGGGTCTGGTCCGCCAGCATCACCCCCACCAGGGTCACGCCGTCAAAGTTCAGACCCTTGGCGATCATCTGCGTGCCCACCAGAATGGGGATCTTCTCCTCCCGGAAGCGCCGGAACAGTGCGCCATGACCCCCTGCCTCCCCGACGGTATCCACGTCCGCCCGCAGGATGCCGGTTCCCGGAAACAGCTTTTCCAGCCGCTCCTGGACCTTCTCCGTACCGTCGCCGGTGAAACGCAGCAAACCGCCGCAATCCGGGCAGCTCTGGGTCAGAGGGCGCTGATACCCGCAGGAGTGGCACAGCAGCCGTTTGGTTCCCGCGTGATAGGTCAGGTTGACGCTGCAGTTTGGGCATTGAAACGTGAAGCCGCAGTCCGGACAGCAGACCAGCTTGGCGGTTCCCCGCCGGTTCAGGAACAGAATACTCTGCTCCCCGCGGTCTATGTTGCGCTGCAGCTCCTCCCGTAAAAGGGCGCTGATGCCGCTGCCGTTGCCGGAGCGGAGCTCCTGCTTCATATCCACCACCCGCACCTCCGGAAGCTGCATCCGGTTATAACGGGTGGCCAGGGAGAAATAGGAATAGGCCCCCGTCTCCGCCTGGCGGCGGGTGACCACGTCCGGCGTGGCGCTGCCCAGCACCAGCAGCGCGCCGGACTGGGAGCAGCGGTACATGGCCACGTCCCTGGCGTGGTAGCGGGGGGCGTTCTCGGACTTATAGGTCTCCTCGTGCTCTTCGTCGATGATCAGAAGCCCCGGATTCTCCAGGGGCGCGAACACCGCGCTGCGGGTGCCGATGACCAGCTTTGCCAGCCCGGCCCGGAGCCGTTTCCACTCGTCATATCGCTCCGCCGCGGTGAGCGAGGAGTGCATGACCGCGATATTGTCCCCGAAATAGGAGGAAAAGGTCTCCAGCCTCTGGGGCGTCAGGGCGATCTCCGGTACCAGGAGCATGGCGCTCCTGCCGCTGTCCAAAGTGTCCCGGATCAGATGGAGATACACGGCGGTCTTGCCGCTGCCCGTGACGCCGTGGAGCAGGGCGCAGGCGCGCTCCCCGCGCCGGCGCAGGGCGAGAAGCCCGCCGCAGACCTCCGCCTGCTCCGCCGTCAGCTCCGGCAGGGACTGCCGCGCCTCTCCGGTGCGGTAAACCGGACGGCGGAATTCCTCCCGAAAAAAGAGCTCCACCATTCCGCCATCCCGCAGCGCGGTGATGCTGGCCCGTCCCGCCCCGGTCATGGCGCGGATATCCGCGGTGGCGGCCTCTCCCACGGCGGAGAGCAGCCGCAGCACCGCCCCCTGCTGCCGGGCGCGGGCGCCCCTGGCCCCGGCGATGGCAAGAGCCTCCTCCGCCGGGACGGCCAGACGCGCCCACTCCGTCAGCTTGTCGGAGGCGCGGCGGCTGCCGTCGCTGCGGAACCAGAGTCCCGCGGGGAGCATGGCTTTTGCCGCCTCATAAACCGTGCAGAAAAAACGCTCCCGCATCCAAAGCGCCAGCTCCAACTGCTGCCCGTCCAGAATCGGGGCGCCGTCCAGCACCTCCTGGATGCATTTGGGCTTTTCGATGTCGATTCGGTCCGTGACGCGCAACACCAGCCCCTCCGCCCGCCGGTTCCCCCTGGAAAAGGGGACGGCGACCCGCACACCCGGCACAACGGAGGCTTCCATCTGCTCGGGGATTCGGTAGGAGTAGGGCCGGTCCACCCAATAGGTGACGTCAGAGACCGCCACCGCGGCATATTTCAAGGCCGCTTACCTCCCGAACGCTCAGCCGGGCTCCGCCTCGCCGGGGCTCTTGCGTCCAAGGGTCAGCTTGCCGGCATAGACCTCCTGAATGGCGATCGAAACAGGCTTTTCGTCCAGAGGCTCGCCCATGTCCTCGAACTCCTTGGAGATGTGCCGCGCCCGCTGCGCGATGATGTTCACAAGCTGATAGCGGCTCCCGACCATCTCGGCCATCTCTGCCACGGGTGGATAAAGCAACATAGTAATCGTCTCCTCAAATAATCGTTATACCGTCCCGGCGCTGAGCCGGGCGCGGGTCTCGTCGATCAGGCGGGAAATCTCCTCCGCCGCCCGGTCGATCTCATCGTTTACCACGATATAATCGTACTTATCCCGCTGGGAGCACTCCCGCTCCGCCTCCCGCAGGCGTTTTTGCACCACCTCCGGGGCCTCGGTCCCCCGGAACGTCAGCCGCCGTTCAAGCTCCTCCATGCTGGGGGGCATGAGGAAGACCGTCAGGGCATCCGGGCACTTGGACTTGACCTGCATGGCCCCGTTGACCTCGATGTCCAGGTAGACGTCCTGGCCGGAGCGGAGCTGCTGCTCCACCGCAGCCCGCGGCGTGCCATAGTAGTTGCCCACATACTCCGCGTATTCCAGAAACGCGTTTTCCCGGATCATCCACTCGAACACGTCGCGGGTGATGAACATGTAGTGGATGCCGTCCTTTTCCCCTTCCCGGGGTTTCCGGGTGGTGGCGGAGACCGAAAAGTGCAGCGTGGTGCGCATCTGCATCAGTCTGGCAAGCACGCTGGTCTTTCCGCAGCCGGAAGGGGCAGATACCACGATCAAAATTCCCCTGTCACTCATCTCGTTCCTCCCTCTCGCTCTGTCTGTCTCCCCTGCCCGTCATGCGTCCGGCCACCGTCTCGGTCTGCAAGCCGGAGAGGATCACATGGCCGCTGTCCATGATGAGGACCGCTCTGGTGCGCCGTCCGAACGTGGCGTCGATCAGCGTGCCGGCCTCCCGGCTCTCCTGAATAATCCTGCGCACCGGCGCGCTCTCCGGGCTGATGACGGCCAAAACCCGTCCCGCCGAAACCATACTTCCAAAGCCGATGTTGATCAGCTTGAGATTGTCAGATGCCATGTCTCGCCGCCTTTGCAATACCGGCTTTTCCTTCCCGGAACGGAGGAAAAAAACCTCTCTCAGATGCACTTTTCCGGGAAAAGCAGTTTTGATACGCCTTCATTCGATGTTCTGCACCTGTTCCCGGATCTTTTCGATCTCGCTTTTGAGCTCGATGACCGTTTTGGTGATCGCGCCGTCGGAGCATTTGGAACCGATGGTGTTGGCCTCCCGGTTGAACTCCTGAATCAGAAAGTCCATTTTTCGTCCGATGGGGGAACCGGTTTCCAGCATCCCCCGGAGCTGGGCGATGTGGCTTCTGAGCCGCACGGTCTCCTCGTCCACCGCCACCCGGTCTGCAAAGACCGCGGCCTCGGTCAAAATCCGCTGCTCGTCCACACCTGGCTTTTCCAGCACCTCGCAGAGCTTTTTATAGAGCCGCTCCCGGTACTCCGTCACGGTCTCGGGGGAGCGGCGCTCCACCTCTGAGACCAGAACTTCTATGGTGTCCAGCCGGGAGGCGATGTCGTCCCGGAGCTTTTGCCCCTCCCGGCGCCGCATGGCATCAAAGTCCTCCATCGCCCGTTCGGCCAGGGCGTTCAAGTCCCGGAGCACCTCCTCCCGGTCCGCCTCCCGCTTTTCCAGGCAGAGCACGTCGGGAAAGCGGCTCAGCTCATAGGCGGTCAGCCCTGGCTCCAGGTCCAGCCGTTCCGCCAGAGTCTGGATCGCCGCGGCGTAGCCCTCGGCCAGCGCCTGGTTCACCGTGACGGTGCTGTCGCTGTCCAGACCGCCCTCCACTGTCACAAACACGTCCGCCTTGCCCCGGCTCAAAGACCGCTGCACCGCCGTTTTTACCGTCTCCTCGGCAAACAGCAGATTTCTGGGCAGCCGCACCGAGCAGTCCAGGTAGCGGTTGTTCACGCTCTTGATTTCCAGCTTCAGGTCCAGGCCGGCGCAGGTCGCCCTCGCGCTGCCGTAACCGGTCATGCTCCGAATCATCCGTTCGCCTCCGTTCCCTCAGTTCCACCGTTTCCGCCTGCCGCGCCGTCCTCGTCCGTGGCCTGCTTGATGTTTACCAGCACCCGGTACTCGCCCACAGCGCCCACCTCGGTGCTGCCGTCCACATGGATCTCCACCGGTACGTTGACGCTGGCCGTAGCAGTGCCGTACTGAGTCAGGTCCGCCACCGCCCGGATATTCAGCTCGCTGAGACCCAGCACCGCCTGCTCTGGGCCGCGGATCACCACATCCAGAAAGTCGTTGCCGATCTCCCAGGTGTAGCCCTCGCTGGAATTGATACAGGTGATCCGGCTGCGGTCGATCTGGAAATGCCGGGTATAGAGCCCGCCGATCTCCAGATTCAGGGTCGTTTCCCGCGCCCCTCCGATGATCTCCGTGTCGTTGGGGATCACGACACGGTAGGTATCCACAAAGGAATCCAGCACCTGGGACAGGTTGATGCGGGCCACGGAGATGCTGTTGACCCCCGCCAGCGTGGTGGAATCACCCTTCAGGGTGATGGTATTCGGCTCCAGGGTCCACTTCACGTCGTTCTCGGTGACGCCGCCGCCGTAGACCAGGTCCACGGTCAGGCCGACCTCTTTTACGGCGCTGACGGGCAAGGTCACGTTTACCACGTCGGTGTCGAACGTGATTTCATCGCTCTCAAAAAAGCTGCCCTCGTTGTCCACCAGCACATAGGTGCTGTCAAAGCTGACGGTCTTTTCCACATCCGTGCGGCTGACCTCCACATAGGCGTAGCTCACCTGGCTGAGCACCTTGGCCGGGCCGTAAATGATGACCGTGTTGGGGGAAAATTCCAGCGTCTCCGCCGTGTAGCCCTCGGCGGCGCTGCCGTTGAACACACCCCGCACCTCCAGCACCTTTTTGTCCAGCTTGTCCACGTAAAAGCTCACCGTGGAGGGGTTTGTGGACACGGCGGTGATGGCGCTGGTGTCCGTCCGGGACGGAAACGTCACCCGCGGCGCGGGGGCGTTGTTCCCCGTGCGGGTGATGTTGTTCACATCCACCGTGGCGGTCATGTCCGAGCTGACGAGGTTCATCAGGGTGCGCCGGTTTCCGGTGAGGGTGACGGAGACGGAGCTGTGGCTGCTCTCCGTGATGATCAGCTCCCGGGATTCCCGGATGCTGCTCTCCCCCTCAAACACCACCTGGACGCCGGGATAGGTCTTGGTGATGTCCTCGCCCCGCGTCTCCGTAACGTAGACCCACAGCAGCAGAGCGCACAGGACGGACAGCACCATCAGGGCGATGGAGTGCACGGTCATCGCTTTTGCATGAGGGGTCTTGTTTGAATTCTTATTCTTCATGTTTTTTGCCTCTGATCCATTCCAGTAAGCCGCGGCGGCGGCTCGTTTCCGTGTCGTCCGGGATCAGCTCCTTGCGCAAAAGCGTCTCCATGGTGTCGGCGGAGAGGTGGCGCTTGAGCATGCCGTCCACCGCCACGGAAATGGACCCCGTTTCCTCTGAGACGATGACCACAACGGCGTCGGACTGCTCGGAGATGCCGATCCCCGCCCGGTGCCGCATCCCCAGGTCGCGGCTGAGATGCATATTGCCGGACATGGGCAGCATACAGCCCGCAGCCGCCACTCTGCCGTCCTTGATGATCACCGCTCCGTCATGCAGGGGGGAGTTTTTAAAGAACAGGTTTTTCAGCAGCTCCGCAGACACGGTGGCGTCCACCAGCGTACCGGTGCTGATGGGGTCCGCCAGTTGGTTGTCCCGGACGAAAATCAGCAGCGCGCCGGTCTTGGCGGCGCTCATGTCCGCGCAGGCCAGAGCGGTCTGGGTGATGGCGGTGTCCATGCTCATCTGCTGCAGGTCTCCGCCAAAGAACCGCAGCAGGCTGCGGGTGCTGCCCATCTTTTCCAGCAGACGCCGCAGCTCCGGCTGGAAGATGATGACCAGGGCAATCACGCCAAGCTCCACCGCCCTGCTCAGCAGGAAGTTGATCATCGTCAGCCGCAGTACGCCGGAGAGCCAGAGCACGAAGACCAGGATCAGGATCCCCTTTGCCACCCGGACCGTGTTGGTGCGCCGGATGAGGCGGAAAAGCTGATAGATCAGGAAAGAAACGATGAGGATATCCGCCGCATCCGCCACGCCCATCGTCTTCAGATATCCCAGATTGCTGGATATGGTGTTAATCAAGGTCGTCATAGGACACTCTACATCCCTCTTTGTATGTTCACCCGCCGCTGCTCCGCCCGACATGCGCGGGGCAGCAGCGGCGTACACTTCCGTATGATGGACTATTATAATACTTTTTTGCCATTATGGCAAATACTGATTGGTAAAAAATTATGGTTTTTTTAAGAGCTTTTTGCATATTTCCGCTGTCCGCACCATCTGGGAGCGGGTGGAGAAAGGGGAAAAGCTGAACCGCACGGTGCCCGTGGCGGACGTCCCGGCGGTTTCGTGGGCCAGCGGGGCGCAATGCAGACCGCTGCGCACCGCCACGCCGTTTTTTCCCAGGGCTTCCCCCAGGGCTTCGCAGCTCACGTCCTCCGGCACCGCAGAGAGGACGCCGCTCTGGCGCTCCGGGTCCTCCGACAGAAAGAGCCGCAGCCCTCCTTCGTCCGCCAGAAGCCCGGCCAGCTCCGCCAGCCGCCGCTGCTCCGTGTCCCGGACGGAGGCTGTGCCCCGTCGAAGCAGGTAGTCCAGTCCTGCGGAGAGCCCGGCAATGCCCGGTACGTTGTGGGTGCCCGCCTCCAGCCGGTCCGGCAGATGTTCCGGCATGGTCCGGGCTGCGCTGTCGGACCCGCTGCCCCCATATAACAGCGGCGCGGCATCATTTTTGCACAGCAGCACCCCGGTCCCCTGAGGTCCCAGCAGTCCCTTGTGCCCCGGCATGGCGGCAAACTCCGCTCCCAGGGCGGTGAAATCCACATCCAGCAGTCCCGCGGACTGGGAAAGGTCCAAAATCAGCGGAACCCCCTTTCTCCGGCATTGTTCCGCCAGCGCCTCCACCGGTAAAATGTAGCCGAAGACGTTGGAGACATGGGTGCAGACCGCCGCGTCCACAGATTCCAGCGCCTGCTCCGCCGCCCGGAGAAAAGCCTCCGGGGCAAACAGCGGCGTGTCGATCACGGTGAGACGCGCCCCCAGGGCGTGAAGGGGACGGGTCACGGCGTTGTGCTCCCAGCCCGAGATCAGCACCCTGGCTCCGGGGCGGATCAGGCTGCGGATGGCGATGTTCAGGCCGTGGGTGGCGTTGAACGTGAAGACCACCCGCTCCACATCGGAAACATGAAACAGCTCCGCCAGCTTTTCCCGACAGCGAAAGCAGCACTCCGCAGCCCTGGCGGCGGGAGCGTGGTCCCCCCTGCCCGGGGAACCCATGGATTGAATGGCATCCAGCACGGCGGCATACACCGGTGCCGGCTTGTAGAGGCTGGTGGCGGCGCTGTCCAGATAGATCATGGCCGCTCCTCCTGGCGATAGATCTGCCCCGGGGTGATGCCGCCCTTTTCCAGTACCGTCAGAGCGGCCTCCAGACGCCGTTCCCCCAGCTTCACCCCGTAGGTGCAGCCACGGGTGCTTGCGTTCTGGGGCGCCTTGGTCACCGAGGCAAAGATGCCGGCCCGCTCCAGCAGCCGCGCAGCCCGCTGGGCCTGGGTCAAGGAGCGGCAAAGAATGATTACATGCATATCTGATCCCTGCCCTTTCCGACAAAAAAGCATGACAGCCCCAAAGGCGTATCATGCTTTTGTGCGGTATGATTGGAATGTGCGGGAACGGTTCCCGCAGTCCCATTCTATGCGCCCGGGCAGAGCAGCGCCAGCGCTCCTGAAATTTCGCTGCCTGATCAGTCTGAACGGAAAATGACGCACACCGCGTGGGCGGCGATCCCCTCTCCCCTGCCGGTGAAGCCCAGGCGCTCCTCCGTGGTGGCCTTGACGCTGACCAGGTCCTCCGGCACGCCGAGGGTCTTTGCAATGCGCCTGCGCATCTCCGGGATGTGGGGGGCAAGCTTCGGCTGTTGGGCGATGACGGTGCAGTCCAGGTTGCCGAGGACGTAGCCGTGCTGCGCCAGCGTGTCCCGCACTCCGGACAGCAGGACCATGCTGTCCGCTCCGGCATAGACAGGGTCGCTGTCCGGAAACAGCTTGCCGATGTCCCCCAGCGCCGCCGCGCCCAGCAAAGCGTCCATGACCGCGTGGACCAGCACGTCTGCGTCGGAGTGGCCAAGGAGGCCCTTTTCCCAGGGGATTTCCACTCCGCCCAGCACCAGACGCCGGTCCGGTACCAGCCGGTGCACGTCGTAGCCGTGTCCGATCCTCATGCTCTCTCCCGCCTTTTCTGAAGAATCGCTATCGCCACAGGCAAATCTGCCGGCGTGGTCAGCTTGATGTTCTCCTCATCTCCCGGGGTAAGAAACGCCCTTGCCCCGATGGCCTCCGCCGCCGCGCAGTCGTCCGTAGGGGCGCTCCCCTCCCGGACCGCCTTTGTCAGCGCCGCCTTGATGATCTCCGCCCGGAACATCTGCGGCGTCTGCACCGCGAAGAGCTTTGACCGGTCCGGGGTCTCCCGGACCACGCCGTCCTCAGCCAGCTTGATCGTATCCTTCACCGGCAGCGCAGGAGCCGCGGCGGTACAGCGAAAGGCCGCGTCCGCGGTCTCAGCCACCAGCTCCGGGGTGACGAAGGGCCGCGCCCCGTCGTGGATGCCGATAATCTTTGCCTTTTTAGAGGCAGCCATGACCCCATACAGGGCGCTCTCTGCGCGGGTTTTTCCCCCCAGCACGGCTTTTGTCAGTTTTCGGATGCCGTATTTCTCCCGCATTTTCGCCACGGGGTCCAGCAGCTCCTCCCGGGTGACCACGATAAGCTCGTCCACGTCCGGACACATTTCGAGGGCCAAAAGGGTATGGGCAAGCACCGGGACACCGTCCAGCTCCAGCAGCAGCTTGTCCTCCCCCATCCGCCGGGACGAACCGGCGGCAACCACAACCACCGTACAAAAGCCGTGCCTGGCCCGGCGCAAGCGGCCGGATAAATCTGACATATCAAACACCTGCTTTGTTTCTGCTATCTCCGTTCAGCCCAGTGCGGCGTAGAGCCGCTCCTCCGCCTCGTCATAGCTCCACTCCTGGCTCAGCATCAGCTCGCTGAGCAGAATCTGCTTCGCGCTGTGGAGCATTTTCCGCTCCCCGTTGGACAGCCCGGCCGCATGCTCCTTGCGGACAAGGGATTTGATCACCGCAGCCACCTTCATCAGATCGCCGCTGCGGATCTGGATCATGTTCTCCCGATAGCGCCTGTTCCAACTGCCCGCCTCGCTGAGACCCAGCTCCGGGATGGCCTCCAGGACGCTGCCGGCCTGCTCCCTGGGAAGGACGGGCCGGATGCCGATCTGCTCGCAGCCGTCCACCGGGATCATGATGCGCATATCTCCGCGGGGAGACAGCATGACATAGTACCGCCGCTCCTGTCCGTCCGCCCGGTCGCTGACGATCTCGCAGACCGCGCCCGCGCCGTGAAGCGGGTGTACGATCTTATCGCCCACCTGATAGGTCATGCCGCCTCCCCTCCTTCCGCTGCGAATCGGCGCTGCTTTTGCCGTTTTCCGGTTATTGTTTTGATTATATTCGATTTCCCGGCAAACCGCAAGAATTATTTGCAAAACTGCGCATGATTCTTTGATCGTTCGGTTTTTTCCCGCGAGGCGTGGCATACTTATAGCATGTTAACCATGATGTACAGAACGATCGTAATATTTTCAGCCCTGATCGCGCTGATGCGGCTGCTGGGAAAGCGGCAGCTCAGGGAGCTGGAGCTGAGCGAGCTGGTGGTCTCCATCCTGGCGGCGGACGTGGCCAGCGTCCCGCTGCAAAGCCCGGACCTTTCCATCTGGTACGGTCTGGTCCCCTGCGCGGTGCTGTTTGCCGCGGAGTACCTGCTGGCCTGGTGCATGATGAAAAGCGTGAGACTGCGCCGGCTATTGTGCGGCAAGCCCTGTTTTCTCGTGGAAAAGGGCGTGATCCACCAGGAGAATATGCGGCGCTGCCGCTTTTCCATGGACGAGCTGGCAGAGGAGCTGCGCAGCGCAAATGTGACGGACATCGCCCAGGTGCAGTACGCGGTGCTGGAAACGGACGGCACGCTGAACGTGATCCTGGCCCCTGACGAGCGCCCGGCCAGCGCAGGGCAGCTCGGCGTCCGTTCGCAGGACGACGGCTACGCCATCATTCTCATTGAGGACGGCTCTCTGCTCCGGGAGAACCTGAAAGTCGCGGGGCGGGACGAGACCTGGCTCCGGGGAGAGCTCCGGCGGCGAAACGTCAAAAGCGTAAAGGAGGTCTACTGCCTCATTTTGTTTGAAAGCGGCAGGGTGTATTTCGCACGGAAAGAGTGACGGCGAGAGGGAACTGTGCATACAAAGCCAAAAGACTTTGGGTCCGTCTCCCAAACGGCAGACGGACCCGAAGTCTTCAAAAGCTCTTGCAGAACGCTTCAGTTCTCTTTTTCCCCCAGGATCTTCGCCAACTCCTCCATGAACGTGTGAATGTCCTTGAAAGAGCGGTAGACAGAAGCAAAGCGGACATATGCGATCTCGTCGATGTCCTTCAGCCGGTTCATGACCATCTCCCCGATCCGCTCGGACTGCACCTCGCTCTCCAGACGGCCCCGAAGCTCCTGCTCCACCTCGTCCGCCACCTGCTCGATCTGCGCCATGGCGACGGGCCGTTTCTCGCAGGCCCGGACGATGCCGTTGATGATTTTTACCTGATCAAAGGACTGGCGCGAGCCGTCCCGCTTGATGACCACCAAAGGCGTCCGCTCAACGATCTCATAAGTGGTGAACCGCTTCTGGCACTCCAGACACTCCCGGCGGCGGCGGATCGTGGTCCCGTCCTCCGCAGGGCGGGAGTCGATCACCTTGCTGTCCAAATATCCGCAAAACGGGCATTTCATTTCCTGTCTTCCCCCCAAAGGCTCATATCTTTGCAGACATCATAACACGAAAGCGCGGGAAAGGCAATGATTTTTTCCGGCAGGGACACTTCCTCCGGGGACTGCACGGCGCACAGCGAAAACGTCAAAATCAGGCCGCCGGAGGCTATTTTTTCTCAGCGGTCAGCCGGTCGGTCATTTCCCGGCGGGCCTGCTCCTCGGCGGAGTCGTCCAGCGGCTCCAGCATCACGGCCCCGTATTTCCGCGTCAGGGCCGTCTCCAGGATCGCGTCGCACAGCTCGGGGTTCTTGGGCAGCAGCGGTCCGTGACTGTAGGTGCCGAAGACGTTTTTCCAGCGCACGCCCTCGGTGCCGTCCCGGCCGTTGTTGCCATAGCCCGAGAGTACCTCCCCCAACGGCTGCACGCCCGGCCCCAGGAAAGTACGGCCGCTGTGGTTCTCAAAGCCCACCACCACGCTGCCGCCGCTCTGTTCGCCGCAGCGGAACAGGTAGTTGCCGATGAGCCGCTTTTCGCCGCCCACGGTGTAATAGTCCGCCGCGCCGAGAAAGTCGCAGCGGTGGCCGTCGTGAGTCTCGTAGGAATTGCCCAGCATCTGGTAGCCGCCGCAGATGGCCAGCACGGCCAATCCGTCGTCAATGGCGGCGCATATCTCCGCGTCCCGGCCCCGGTGCAGGTCGTCCAGCAGGGCCTCCTGCTCAAAGTCCTGCCCGCCGCCGATGAAGATCAGGTCCGCGCCGTTCAGGCTCCCGCCTGAACCGATGGGGTATTCCGTCACCCGGACGCCGATGCCCCGCCATTCCAACCGCCGGCGAAGGCAGAGAATGTTGCCCCGGTCCCCGTAGAGGTTGAGCACGTCGGGATAGATGTGGCAGATGTGCAGCTCCATGTCTCAGCCCTCCCAGAAATCCCTGCCGCCGCAGCGCCGCAGCAGATGGGGCCGCAGCTCCATGAGCGCCGTGTAGGTCGGCATGATATAGACGGGTGCTTCCGCCTGTTCCAGCCGGTCCAGCAGCGCCTCAGATTCCCGCTCCACGGCGATGCGCGCCGGGTCCAGCCCGGCGTATTTCAGCCGCAGGAGCATGTCCCAGGCCCGGGTCCCGCCGACCGTCACCCCTTGCAGCCGCTCCCCGGCCTTTTCGGCAAAGGACTCAAAATCCGCGTCCCAGATCCAGGACACGTCCGTGCCGTCGGCGGCGTTGTCATTCAGGAGCAGCGCAAGAACCATGGGGCCGTCCAGAGCCTCCAGGAAGCGCAGCACCTGGTCGCAGCCCGCCGGGTTCTTCACCAGCGTCACCAGGGTCCCGGACGCGCCCAGCCCGAAGCGCTCCATGCGCCCGAAGCCGCTGCGCACGTGCTCCACGGCGGACACCGCCCGGTCCAGTCCAAGCCCCATTGCCGCAAGTCCCGTCACCGCGGCGGCGGCGTTGTAGACATTGTAGACAGCGGGGAGATTCACCCGCACCCGCCGCGTCTCCGTCCCCGCCCGGAGGGTGATTTCGCTGCCCTCTCCGGTAAGGGCGTTGATGGCGGTGACCGCCACGTCCGCGCCGTGACGGGCATAGCCGCAGTTCGGGCAGCGGAAGCCGCCCAGGTGGCCGTAAATGAAATAGTCATAGACGTACTCCGTCTTGCAGCGGATGCAGCGGGTGGCGTCGGAGAGCGCGGGAGCGCCGGCCCCCTGCGCCGCCGCGGTGGCCTCCAGGCCGTACCAGCGCACAGGGTTGGGCAGATCCTCCGCCAGGGAGGAGGTGAGGGAGCAGTCCGCGTTGAGGCAGAGAACCGCGTCCGGGGTGTTTTTCAGGCCCTCCCGGATGTTCTCCAGCGTGTGGGTCACCTCGCCGTAGCGGTCGAGCTGGTCCCGGAACAGATTGGTCACCACCACCGCCCGGGGCTGTAAGTAGCCCAGCGCCCGCCTGCATGCGGCCTCGTCGCACTCGATGACCGCCCACCTCCTGCGGCAGCGTCCCGTCATCGTGGACTCCTGGGCAAAGGCGGTGACGATGCCGCTGAGCAGATTTGCCCCGCTGCGGTTGGCCAGATAGCTCAGGCCCTCCTCGGAAAAAGCCTCCTCCACCATGTGGGAGGTGGTGGTCTTGCCGTTGGTGCCTGTGATCACCAGGATGTTTACGCCCTTCGCCAAAGTCCCCGCCAGATCCGGGCAGAGCTTCAGCGCCCAGCGTCCGGGCATGGCGGTCCCGCCGCGGCGCAGCTTGCGTGCGCCCCAGGCCAGGAGCTTGCACAGCGCCACGGCGATTACGGTTCTGAGCTTCATAGTGCTGTCTCCTTCGGAGGGATCGGATTCCTTTGGAAGCCGTATATTTCCCCGTATATCCTTGCTTATCCCAAGCATTATAGCGAATTATTGCCAATCCTGCAAGTCCCAAAACGCCGCGGACCGGAGAAGTCTACAGTTTTTAAAAATATTCTGGACATTTCCTGCGCTTTGCCGTATAATCTCACGCGGGCTTTTTGCCTGATATTTTTTATAACCTTTTGTTCCGCTCCGGGTCTTCCGTTCCGGGCGGTTTGGAGAGAAAAATCATGGAAACGATCGTGGTAAAATTCGGCGGAACCAGCCTCGCGGACGCCAATCAGATTCGCAAGGCCGCAGGCATCATCCGGGAAAACCCCGCCCGCCGCTATGTGGTCTGCTCGGCTCCCGGCAAACGGAGCCGGGAGGATGTCAAGGTCACGGATCTGCTCTACCGCTGCCAGACCCTTGCGGAGGCCGGGGAGGATTTCCAGCCCGCCCTGGACGAGGTCCGCGCCCGCTTTGAGGAGATCGTTCGGGACCTGGAGCTGTCTTTTCAGCTCGACGTGGAGTTCGCCATCATCCGGGAGCATCTGGAGACCCGGCACGAGCGGGACTACATGGCCAGCCGGGGGGAATATCTGAATTCCAAGATCATCGCCGCCTATCTGTGCTTTCCCTTTGTGGACCCGGCAGAGACGGTCTGCTTTGAGGACAACGGAGAGCTGGACACGGAGCGAACCAACCACCGGCTCTTCGCCGCCCTTGCCCCCCTGGACAACGCGGTGATCGCCGGCTTTTACGGCGCAAGGTGCGACGGCGTGATCCACACGTTCTCCCGGGGCGGCAGCGACATCACCGGTTCCCTGGTGGCGCGGGCAACCGGGGCAAACCTGTACGAGAACTGGACCGACGTGTCCGGGATGCTGGCGGCGGACCCCCGGATCGTGGACAATCCCCGGCGCATCGAGTATATCAGCTACCAGGAGCTGCGGGAGCTGAGCTACATGGGCTCCTCCGTCTTCCACGAGGACGCCATGTTCCCCTGCCAGCGGGCGGGCATTCCCATCAACATCCGCAACACCAACTGTCCGGAGGACCCCGGCACAATGATCGTGGCCTCTCTGCCCCGCATCCTGCCCCCCCGGCAGATCACCGGCGTGGCCGGCCACAAGGGCTTCACCAGCATCCAGGTGGAAAAGGCCCTGATGAACTCCGAGATCGGCTTCGGGGCGAGACTGCTGAAAATCTTTGCGGACCATGGCGTCTCCTTCGAGCACTGCCCCTCCGGCATCGACACCATGTCCGTCATTGTCCACGGCAGCGCCCTCGCCGGGTGCAAGGACAAAATCATGCAGGAGATCCGGGAGCAGCTCCGCCCCGACGCGTTGATCGCCGAGGAGCATCTTGCCCTGATCGCCGTGGTGGGCCACGGTATGAGCTACAATAAGGGCGTGGCCGCCGCCATCTTCGCCGCCGTCAGCGACGCGGGGATTAATATCCGTATGATCGACCAGGGCTCCAGCGAGATCAACATCATCATCGCCGTTGAGGAAAAGGACTGCGAAAACGCCATCCGCAGCATCTATTCCCGTCTGGCGGAGGACTGAAAAAAGCGCTGAATGCAGGCAGCCGCCGTTTGCCGCATCCGGGGGATAAGGATGCCGCGAACGGCGGTCTTGTGAAAAAGTTTCGCCCGCGCTCTTGCATTTCGGAAAAAGATGTGCTATAGTAGGGCTTGCTTTGAAACGCAGGGTTGGTATATCGGTATTACTCCAGCTTCCCAAGCTGGCTAGGCGGGTTCGACTCCCGTACCCTGCTCCAGCTCAGAAATCCTGTGAATTTATCGGAATCGCGCACAGCGCGATCCCTCTATGATTCACAGGATTTCTTCGCTTTCCGCCGCCGACCCGCTTCGCTGGGCTCGCCGGCGGCTTTCACGGGACTATTCTAAAATCCTGTGAATTTGTCGGAATCGCGCACAGCGCGATCCCTCTATGATTCACAGGATTTCTTTGCTTTCCGCCGCCGACCCGCTTCGCTGGGCTCGCCGGCGGCTTTCACGGGACTATTCTATAATCCTGTGAATTTGTCGGAATCGCGCACAGCGCGATCCCTCTATGATTCACAGGATTTCTTCGCTTTCCGTCTTGGGAGGAGACGTATGAGAGAAATCAATACACAGGACGCCGTAGGACATGTGCTGTGTCACGACATGACCCAGATCATCCCGGGCGTGAGCAAGGGCGCGCGCTTCCGCAAGGGACACGTCGTGACTGAGGAAGACATCCCGGTCCTGCTCAGCATGGGCAAGGAGCGGCTGTTCGTCTGGGAAAGGGAACCGGGGATGCTCCACGAGGACGAGGCGGCGGAGCGGCTGCGGTCGCTCTGCCAAGGGGGAAACATCCGCGCCACGGAACCCAAAGAGGGTAAAATCGAGCTGCTTGCGGACACGGACGGTCTCTTTCTCGTGGACGTGCCCAGGCTGGACGCGGTAAATGAGATCGACGAGGTAATGATCGCCACGCGGCACACCAACACCCCTGTCCGCAGAGGGGACAAGCTGGCCGGCACGAGGGTCATTCCCCTGGTGATCCGGGAGGAGAAGCTCGCGCAGGCGGAGCGGGTCTGCGCCGGGGAGCCGCTGCTGCGGGTACTCCCCTACCGGATGCGCACCGCCGGACTGGTTGTCACGGGCAGCGAGGTGGCAAGCGGCCTGGTGACAGACGCTTTCTCCGGGGTCATCGAGCAAAAGCTTTCCGCTTACGGCATCCGGGTGACGGAGAAGCACATGCCCGGCGACGACAGGGCGGCCATCACGGCGGCGGCCATAGCCATTCACGGCAGCGGAGCGGATATGGTGCTCTGCTGCGGCGGAATGAGCGTGGACCCGGACGACCGCACCCCCGGCGCGATCCGGGACACGGGGGCTGAGATCGTCAGCTACGGTGCGCCGGTGCTGCCGGGGGCGATGTTCCTGCTGGGCTATTTTTCGGACGGCGTCCCCATTCTGGGACTGCCGGGCTGCGCCATGTACGCAGCGACCACTGTTTTTGATCTGGTCCTGCCCCGGCTTGCGGCGGGGCAGAGGGTGACGGCCGGGGAACTGAAACGAATGGGGCACGGCGGGCTCTGCCTCTCCTGTCCGGAGTGCCGCTATCCCGACTGCGCTTTCGGAAAGGGGTGCTGAGCATGGAGACCGGAATTTCCGTGGAACGGGCTGTTGCGCTGCTGCGCGCCTCCGTTCAGCCACTGGGCGCGGAGACCGTCAGCGCGCCGGAGGCCCTGGGCAGGGTCCTGGCGGAGGACGTGACCGCTCCGCTGGACCAGCCGCCCTGGCCCCGCTCCCCCCTGGACGGCTACGCACTCCGGGCAACCGACAGCGCCGGGGCGAGCCGGGAAACCCCCGTCACCCTCCCCGTATGGGAGACGCTGTTCGCCGGGTCCTGGCCCGGAGGGGAGACGCCGGCTGGCCATGCGGTGCGTCTGACCACCGGTGCGCCCATCCCCTCCGGCTGCGACTGTGTGATCCGCCAGGAGGATACGGACGGGGGAACGGAACAGGTGCGCGTGTTCCGCTCTCTGGAAACGTGGGACAACTACTGCTTTCAGGGCGGGGACTTTCGCACCGGGGACGTGCTGCTGCCCGCAGGGACGCGGCTGGACGGCTGCGCCATGGGTATTCTGGCCGCCGCCGGGCTCTGCCGGAAGGAGCTCAGCCTGCGCGTACACCGCACCCCCCGCTGCGCCCTGATCTGCACCGGGGATGAGCTGACCGAACGGGACAGCGCAGTTCTCCCCCGGGGCCATATCTATTCCTCCAATGCCGCGCTGCTGGAATACCGGCTACGGGAACTGGGCATGGAGCTGACGGTGATATACGAGCGCTTTCCGGACGACGCCGCTGCGCTGGCGGACACCCTGCGTCTGGCCTGCGGGACCTCCGACATCGTGTTCACCACCGGCGGCGTCTCCGTGGGCGCCAGGGACATCCTGCACGAGGCCCTGCCGCTGCTCCCGGCGGAGCGGGTATTGTGGCGGGTCAATCTGAAGCCCGGCTCCCCTCTCATGTACTCCACTTATGAGGGCGTGCCGATTCTGTCCCTGTCCGGCAACCCGTTCGCCGCCGCAGCCACCTTTGAGCTGTTCGGGCGGCAGTTGCTGGCAGTTCTGGCCCGCCGGGAGGATCTGAAGCCCCAGGCGGTGCGTGGAACGCTGCGGGAGGGCTTCCCCAAGTCCGGGCGGCGCTTTGTCCGGGGCGTATTCCGGGACGGTGTGGTCACGCTGCCCCAGGGCCACTCCTCCGGCGTGCTGCGCTCCGCCGCCGGGACCAACTGTCTTGCGGAGATCCCCGCCGGGGTTCCTTCCCTGCCTCCGGGGAGCGAGGTCACCGCGTATCTGCTCTGACCGCCGTGCGGATGCGGTTCTATGGGTTATGATTCCTTGAATATCTCAGAAAAGGCGCGGTAGTTCTCATCCCGCCCCGGGCGCAGTAGACTGCAATTTCCACGGTTTCAAAGCACTGTCTGTAATCGCGCAGCGCATCGCGCATGGCCGCGGCAACCGTTTTGGGCGGATTGCGAAATGCGCCGCAGCCGAACGCCCCAAGGACCAGCACCTCCGCACCCTGCTCGGCGGCGAGGTCAAGCACGCGCCGGATCCGCTTTTTCTGGAGCCTGCGCAGTGCCTCCTTTGAGACGCTGCCGCGGATGTTTACGTCATTCGATGGCCGCCAATTCAAAATCGGCGCAGCGCAGGTCAGGATATCCACGTAAACCACTCCCGCTCCGGCAGCAGCTCCTGGGCAGGGCCGTCGGACCGGAAAACCATCACCTCCGGCGTATAGATGCAGTCGTCGTTGTTCATCGGGTCCATCTTCCTGCTGTGGGGCGTATAGAACCCCGCCCGCATCGCCGGTGTGTCCAGGCAGGGGTAGAGAGTGGTACAGCGGCAGAGGACCTCCTCCTGGGTATTACAGTCGAAAATCCCCGCGCAGGGCTTGTAGGGGGCGGCAAGATTCAATACGCACACACGCTTGTCCCGATAGGCTGCCGCAGCGCTCAGGCTGCGCTTGCCCGACACAAAAACGTGCGCCGGAGCGCGGCGGCGCTGTTCCCGGGCGTGGCCGGGGAGCGCGTCCCCCTCCAGCACCAGAACGGTATGCTCCCGCGAACGCCGGACCGCGTCGCGCAGCGTTGGATGGGAGCCGCAGCGGCGCTGTGTGTCCCGGAAGATCATCGCGTTTTTTCTGGAGTTCAATGGAATTCCCCCTTTTCCTTTCGGAAGCGCTGAATAAAGCAATGTGTGCGTTGCTTTATTCAGCGCTTCCTTAAGGAAACGCTGAATAAGTCATAATACAAAGGTCGTCCAGCGAGTATTGATACGATACTTGGCTTCTATACGCCAGAAATCGAATATAATAGTGAAATTGTGGCTAAAAGTGACCAATCTCGCTGGAC
>JAFTBW010000204.1 GCA_017455015.1 Oscillospiraceae bacterium
GAAGATGAACGTGATTTGTCATGAGACAGTATGCGTATAATTCGAACCCGGATATCTCCTTGCACTCCTTCAGCACCGCGAGAAACCGCAGAAAGTCTTCTTCCTCTTCGAAGATGTCCTGACGGTTAATCCCCCGAAGCATCACATGATAGATATTGGTGCCGCTGATTTTTCTTGCGCTTCGTGGCATTCCTTTCACCCTGTCAGATCTTATCACGGAATCATAATTTAGTCAAGAAAAATGAAACGAGGAACCGTCCCCTGTTTCTTCTTTCATCTGTCTGTTCTCTGCATGACCGCTGATGCCCGATAATTCGTTCTGTCAATGACTTTATCATCCATGCTGAGCGATCCTTCGTGACAAACGGCCGAAATTGTGGTAAATTGAAAGTTAGCGGATGCTAATATCAAGCGGCGATTCGATGACACATGGAAAACGTTCTTTCTAAAGAGGTTGACAGAGGTGGATTCCGGCGAGGAATCGGGTCTTGATGCAAAGAGGTTAGCCGGAGCTAACCTCTGGCGCCAAAATTGCTCGCCTGCCGCGAGCGCTGCTTTCATCAGCGCTTCCCGGAAATCGCAACGAAAGGGATTATGTGCATGTATTCCATCAGAAAGGGCAACTCGATCCAAAAGCTTTTGTGCATATCGCTGGTTCCGGCGCTTGCGCTGTCGCTTTTCAGTTTCTCGGGAAAAGCGGTCAACGGAAACCCTGCCCGCTGGAACGATGGGACTTATCAGGGTACCGGCAGGGGGTATAAGAGTGAGATTACCCTGTCCGTCAGCGTCGAAAATGGGGTCATTGCCGAAATCACAGAGGTTTCCCAGAACGAAACGCCCGAGAGATGGGCAAGCGCAAAAACAGTGTTTTCTGCGATGGTGGCTGAAAACAGCTATGACGTGGATGCCGTCAGCGGCGCGACATACAGCTGCGAGGGGATTCGCTCCGCCGTGGCCGATGCCCTGGCGAAGGCTTCTGACACACCTGCGGGAACGGGGACGGAGCAGGATCCCTATTTGATTTATAATGCCGCGCAGCTGCGAACCTTTGGCGCGTGGGTAGACGAGGGCACCCACGCTGCGGCAAGCTCCCGCGCGGTGCTGCGTGATAACATCGACCTCTCCGGGACAGAATGGAACCCGATTGGGGCGGAAGGAAAGGCTTCGGAGAATACCGGCAGACTGTTCTCCGGCACCTTTTCCGGCGGCGGACACACGATCGAGGGCCTCCGTATTCGCGGAACATACCGTCAGGAAGCCAATCTTGGCCTGTTCTCCACCTTGGGGGCGGAGGCGCGGATATTCGATTTGCATCTCAAAAATGTGTACATAGAAGCCGGTCTTGCGGATGAAACCGCCGGGAGCGTGACAAATCTCCGCGCCGGCGGCATTGCGGGAGACACGGTTGGCGTTGCGGACGGCCGGGGCGCGGTTGTGGACGGCTGCACGGCGGACGGAAGCATCCGCGTCAGCTCCGGGGCGGGCAGAAGCTTCGCCGGAGGCATTCTGGGGCGGTCCTTCACCGGAACGGCAACCGTCAATTGCGTTTCCGCAGCAAATGTGACGGCGGTGTCGGAAGGCGTCTATAACGCCGCCTGCGCCGGCGGTATCGCGGGAATGTGCGGTTTTCACACGCTGGTGGCCAACTGCGCGTCTTTTGGCTCTGTTCAGGCGGAGAATCCAACCGGCGGGGCCGACGCCTACGCCGGTGGTCTGGCCGGTATCCTGGGCGGTTCCGCGTATCTTTGCTACAGCAGCAGCGACGTGACCATCCTCCAGCGCGGCGGCACGGCAAAGCGCTTTGTGGGGGCTTTGGCCGGCCAGCTCTCCGGCGCTCCCGCCGGAGCCGGAAATTACTATTTGCCCGCCGCCAAATTGACGGTTCTGGATGAGGAACGGTCCGGGGAACCCGTTTCCGCAAGGCCCTGGTCTTCCGACGACATGAGCGGCAATGTGGGTGCGGAGCCGGTCGAAAGCGGAGAAGCATTGCAGACCGCCGCCTTTGCCGGATTTCTGAACGGATTGCTCCAGGATGCGTACAACGCCCTGTCTGAGCCGGAGCCGGCGCTGCGGGAATGGGTGCTGGAGGAGGGCCGCGTACTCCCGGCCGGCGCGGTCTGGACACCGGGAGAAATCGACGGAACGCTGTTCGCATCCGGGAATGGGACGGCGGAGGACCCCTGGATGATAGACACGGAAGCCCGTCTTCGGGCCTTTGCCGCTTCCCTGAACGAGCGGATCGACTATCGCGGGACCTATCTCCGCCTTGGCGCGGACATTGACCTGTCCGGCGAGGCCTGGACGCCCATCGGCGGCAGCTATGCCAGATTTGACGGGTGCTTTGATGGGGCCGGCCATAAGATCTCCCACCTTACGATGGGCAGCGCAGAGGCTCCCATGACGCTGGAGGCGGACAATTCCTGCGTCGGCCTGTTCGGCTGGCTGAACCGGCACGCCGTAATCGAAAACGTGACGCTCGAGGACGTTTCGATCCATACGCGCAGCTCCGGCAGCGTATACATCGGCGCTGTGGCGGGGCGCATGAGCGGCGCGGATACCGAGGGCGACTATCGCGGGGCGGTCATCGACGGCTGCACGGTTTCCGGTACCCTTTCCCATACGACGGCAAAGGGCACCTTTTTCCTGGGAGGCGTATGCGGGCACATGTTCAAGGGCGCCGTGATCAACACGCAGGCCGGCGTCGTCCTCAACGGGACGGAGCAGAGCGGCGAGCTGGCGGAGGTGGGCGGAATTGCGGGGCTTGTGAATCGCGGCCTCATCGCCAATTGCTCCGTTTCCGGCGCCATCACGGGCAGCGGATACCGGGAGACGGAGCGGGATATCGAGGGCATGGCCTGCGTCGGCGGGATCGCGGGGGTCAACGGCGGAGCGATCGCGAACTGCTGCGCGCTGGCCGATGTGGAGGCGATGGAATACTCCATCGATACCGGGCTGGTGGCCGGCTGGGTCACGGGGATCGCCAAGGCCTATGGCTGCGTTTACCGCGGCGGCGCTTCCATGCGCATCGACGGCCGGGACGTGGTCCCGCCGGACCCCTTTGGGGAGCTGGTTCCGGGCGGCGTCAGCGACGAATACTTTTTCCGCTTTCCCGGCAGCCTGACGGAAGGGAACCTGCCCTTTGACCCAACGCCTGCGGGGGCGGCGTCGGCGGCGGATGCGCTCAATGCCGCGTTCCAAAGGTTTCCGATCGACATCGCGGGAAGCTACGGGCTGTCCGATACAAGCCTCCGGCTCTGGGATGCGGGAGAGGACCGCCCCACGCTGGGAAGCGGGTACGCGGTTGTGGCCTACGTCCAGCCGGAGATCGAACAGCACGCGCCGGAGACGGAGGAGGAACCGCTGACGGACGGCGTCTGGTACGGACGTTCCCAGGACAGGGAGAGCGTCGTGGCCGTCACCGTATCCGGCGGCGTGGTTGTGGAAACGCAGGCTGTTTCCGGCAGCGGCAGCGGAGAAGCCTTTGACGAGGCTGTCGGGAGGGCGAAAATCAAGGCCCGCTACGGCGACGGCAGCGGCTACGCTCCGGCGGATCTGACCATGTTCCCGAAGGGCTCCGGGACGGCTTTCGATCCCTATCGCGTCGAAACAAAGGAGCAGCTTCAATATCTCTCCGCGTCGATCAATGAGGACGTAGACTGGAACGGGGTCTGCTTCCTGCAAACGGCGGACATCTCCCTCGCGGGGTTGGATTGGAAGCCCATCGGCTGGGGGATCTTCGCCGACGGAGACGGGGACGGTTTCGGGCAGGACATTGTGGCGCTCTATCCTTTCCGGGGCAGCTATGACGGCGGCGGCCATGCCATCTCCGGATTGACCGCCGGTTCTGCGCAAGCCCCGGCGGGGGGCAACTGGATGGGCCTTTTCGGGGTCATCCAGGGCGGCTATTCCGGAAACGAAATACCCGCAGACGGCGGGCGGGCGGAGCTGAAAAATATCCGCCTGGAAAACGTCCGCATCTATACGGAAAACCGCTGGCGCAGCATCGCGGGCGGGCTGGTGGGCAGCGCGCAGGGGGGATTCGTGATCGACAACTGCGCGGTCAGCGGAACCGTCAGCGCCAGCTCCGCGGAGGATTTCGCTTACGGCGGAGGACTGGCGGGAAGCCTGATGTACGGTTGCGTCTCCGACTGCCGGACAGACGTGGAGGTGTATGCCCGCGCCGCGCTCAATTACAGCTATGCAGGGGGCATGTCCGCGGTGACGAACCGGGCGACCCTCGTCAACAGCTTTGCCCTCGGGGACGTTCACGGAGCGTCGGCGCTGACCAACCGGGCCGAGGCCGGGGGCTTCACCGGCCTGGACGGCGGCATCTGCATCAACTGCTACGCCTGCGGAAATGTGGAGGCGCTGGAGAAATACAGCATGTACCTGGGAGGCTTTTCCGGAATGGCCGCCTCCTCGTCCGAACACCGGCAGTGCTATTTCAACCGGGACGCCGCGCAAACCGTCGCCGGAGAGCCTGTGGCGGAAAAGCGCTACGCGGGAAAATTTGTCAACGAATCCCGGGAATCCGCAGAACAGGCGCAGGCCGCCGGCGCGATGGCCTCCGAGGCATTTTGCAGCCTGCTGGAGCGGAACCGGCTGGGGATCCGCGGCACGCTGTCCGAGGTGCGGGAAGCCCTCGGCGCGGACGAACGGGGAAGCTCCGCTTACCACAGCGTGTATTACGGCGGGGACGGGGCGGACCTGAATGCATGGGCGGTATCCGAATCCGGCCCCGCGGGCTTTGCGCAGCGGAGCGCCGGCGGGGAAGCCTGCGCCCTGAATTATATCGTCCGAACCGCGCAGGGCGCGGCGGTGTCCGTCACCAACCGCGGCGGGGACCCCGAAGCCCTGGTGGTGGCGGTGTACCGGGAGGACGGAAGCATGCTTTGCTGCAAATCGGTGACACTGTCCGGACTCAGCAGCCCGGTGACGGTCGAGATCGCCGCCGGACTGGAGCCCGCCCTGGTCAACGACGCGGGAAACACGGTTGCGGCCTTCCTTCTGGACGGTCAAGGCAGGCCGCTTTGCCGGGAGGCGCGCACTGCGGCGGCGTAAGCCCCGCAGAGGTATCAACTCGTTAGAATACGCCGTCTGTTGCCGGCAGGCGGTGATTCTATAAGGAAACGCTGAATAAATCGCCGCACGCATCTTGCCGGCATTTTTTCCGCCTGATTTTGTCTCGAAATCTTGAAATACACAAAGTATTCCTGCGATTTCTCGCCTTCATCAGGCGAAAAAACTGCTCGGCAATCTGCGC
>JAFTBW010000205.1 GCA_017455015.1 Oscillospiraceae bacterium
CCACCAAGGTCCGGCTGATGAAGGTCAAGGACATGGTGCTGAAACAGGCCATTGAGCAGAGACGGGCCAGCGAGGGGAGAAGGACGGAGAACCTGGGGTAAGCGGGTTTTCCGGGAAACGGAACGAGAAAAACGGTACTGCAAGGGAGAAATCCCCGCAGTACCGTTTTTGGAATGACACTGGAAACGGTTTGATTGACATCATGCGCAGGAACGGTTACAATATACTTGGAAAGGGGCGTTACCGATGGCAGAAACAACAAGTGTCAGCATTCGTATGGACAAGGATGTGAAAGACCGTGCCGAAATGCTGTTTGGAGAGATGGGCCTGAACTTGACCACAGCCTTTAATATTTTTGTACTTCAAACTTTGCGCATGGGAAGAATCCCCTTTGATATTTCAGTAGACCGCTTTTACAGCGACAGCAATATGCAGGCGCTGCGCAAGTCCATTCAAGAGGCGGAAAGCGGAAAATTTGTTGTCAAGACGCTGGATGAACTGCGGGCAATGGAATAATGGAACTCAAGTTTACGGAAACGGGCTGGGCCGATTATCTCTATTGGCAGGGACAAGACAAAAAAACCGTAAAGCGCATCAACAGACTGATTGAGGACATCGCAAGAAACGGATATGGCGGCATTGGCAAGCCAGAGGGATTGAAGCATGATTTGACCGGCTGGTGGTCCAGGCGCATTGATGAAGAAAACCGGCTTGTCTACCGGATTACCGATGATGGGACAACGGCAGAAATTGCCCAGTGCAAAGGACATTATGAATGATTTTGTGGCTTGAAGTCGTGATGAACGCCACAGTCTGACCGGACAAAGAAATCGGGTCCTGTTCCGTACCGGAGCAGGACCCGTTGATTTGTTGTGTGGATTCGATTGGTTCAGCTCGCCCCGTCCAGAGTACCGTTTTTCGATTTGACGCACAGGGAACGGCGGCAAGGGCCCCTTCGTGTGCCCGCTTGCCGTTCAGTCTGCCGCATTTGTGATGTATTCCGCCAGCCCCGGGCCTACGGCCCGGCCGAAATACGTCGCCGCCAGCACCGCTTCCCGGAGGCTGTTTCCGGTGGAGCCCACCTCCAGGATCAGGCTGCCGGGGGAGAGCTGCTGGTTGTAGCGTTCCGGGACGATCTCCAGGGGGCGCATCAGGCCGGGGCAGCTGGCTTCGGCGGTGCGCTGGAGCCAGAGGGCCAGCTTGAGGTTCTCCCGCCAGTTGGGGTGGCTCAGGCCGTTGGCCCCGGTGCCCGCCAGCAGCATCACCTGGGCGCAGGAGACGCCGTCCAGGACGGCCCGGGTGCGGTAGACCACGTCCCCGCTGCCGATGGCGTCCCGGTGCAGGTCGATGACGATGCGCAGACTGGGATAGTCGGCCAGCCAGCGCTCCACCGCCGCGCCGGAGCGGGAGTAGGAGCCGGTGTAGCTGGGGTAGTCGTAGATCTCCCGGTCGTGCAGCACCCGCAGGCCGCTCTCCTCCAGGGCCTCGGCCAGGGCGTCCCCCACGCGGATGACGCTCTGGGTCTTGTCCTCCGTGCGGTAGGGATCGGAGGCCACATAGCGGTCCGTCTCGTCCGGGGTGTAGGCCTCGCTGGAATGGGTGTGGAGGATGAGGATCTGCGGCGCGTCCGGGCTCAGGCGGAGGTTCAGCCCCTCCCGCTCCAGGGCGGCCACGTCGATGTTCCAGCCGGAACGGTCGTGGACGGCCACCGGCTCGCTCAGGTCCGCCGGCACCGGTTCCGGGGGCGGGGAGAGTTCCCCGGCGCTCTGGGCCTCCTCCTGACGGACCCTGGGCGTCACGATCACGGGCCGCAGCACCGGGGCGGCGGATTCCGGCGCGGCGGCGGTTTCATCCGTGTCCGGCTCCGCCGCCACGAGCGCCGTATCCGCGGCCCCCGCCGCCGCGATCCAGTCCGCCAGGGCGTCCCCGGCCCCCGCCAGCACCGCCAGCCGCAGCGCCGCCGCAGCAACCAGCGTCCAAAGCACCGTCTTCCGCATCCCGCGCACCTCCCTCGCCCCGCGCCGCCTCTC
>JAFTBW010000206.1 GCA_017455015.1 Oscillospiraceae bacterium
ACCTATTTCTGCACCAACTCCTCCGTCATGAGCCCCAGCGAGATCAGCGCGGAGCTTGCCCACCGCGAGCGCTTCGTGGGCACCCACTTCTGGAATCCCGGCCACCTGATCCCCCTGGTGGAGGTCATCAAGACCGACGCCACCGGCGACGGCGTTGCCGAGACGGTCATGGATTTCCTGGCCAGCGTGGGCAAAAAGCCCTGCCTGTGCAAAAAGGACGTGCCCGGCTTCATTGCCAACCGTCTGCAGCACGCCCTGTGGCGCGAGGCCATCAGCATCGTGGAGCACGGCATCGCCGACGCGGAGACCGTTGACATCGCCATCAAGAATTCCTTCGGCCTGCGCCTGCCCCAGCTCAGCGCTCTGGAGAACAGCGACATGGTGGGCACCCAGCTCACCTGGAACATCCACAGCTACGTCCTGCAGTACCTGGAGGACAGCCACGAGCCCAGCCCCCTGCTCAAGCAGATGCTGGACGAGGGCAAGCTGGGCTTCAAGTCCGGCGAGGGCTTCAAGAAGTGGAGCAAGGAAGACATCGACAAATGCAATGCCGACCTGAACGCCTACCTCATCCGGATGCTCTACGGCAACAAGTGATCCAGACCGCCCTATATCCCGGTATACCGCTTTCTTCCCCTCCGGGAAGAAAGCGGTATTTCTTTTGGCGCGAGGGAAATCACTCGCTTTTTTCGTTGCCGTCCGCCGGCCCGGCGGCGTCCTCCAGGGAAGCGCTGATTAAATCAACGTGTGCGGTTGGCGAGCAAATTTTGTGTCCGCCAAGGCGCAAAAACCGCAGGAATACTTTGTGTATTTCAAGGTTTTTGCAACGCAGGCGGGCGCAAAATTTGCCGCCAAGCGTGCGCGGGGATTTATTCAGCGTTTCCCCAGACCGTCCGCCAGAGCAGAGAGCTCCTGCGCGGGAAACAGATAGTCCAGGCCGCAGAACCGGCAGCGGATCTCCGCGGGCCGGTCCTCTGCGGCCAACTCCCGCAGGGTCGCCGTTCCCAGGCTTTGCAGCCCCTCGGCGATGCGCTCCCGGCTGCAATAGCAGCGGTACTCCACCCGCTCCCGGTCCAAGATACGCGGTTCCATGCCCTTCAGGACCTGGCGGATCACCTCCTCCGCCCCGTCCTCGTCCAGGATCGTGGTGAGAGCGTCCATCATGGTCACGTTCTCCTCCAACCGTCCGACCAGCTCCTCCGGCGCGCCGGGGAGCAATTGTACGATAAAGCCGCCCGCGGCCCGGACGGCGCGGTCCGTACCCACCAGCACGCCCAGGCCCACCGCCGTGCCCACCTGTTCGCTCT
The DNA here is from genome assembly GCA_017455015.1 of Oscillospiraceae bacterium. Lineage (GTDB taxonomy): Bacteria > Bacillota > Clostridia > Oscillospirales > Oscillospiraceae > RGIG7114. The sequence goes on from JAFTBW010000206.1 coordinate 1,308, forward strand.
CCACGAAGTAGGCCGCCAGGTCGTCCGCCACCTCCCCGGTGACGAGCTGCACGCTGCCGATGTAGGGCTCCTTCAGTCCCAGGTCCCGGCTGACGGTTAGCGTCCCGTCCCTGCCGATGAGCCCGCCCACGTCCAGCTTGCCGTCGGCCCGGGTGGGCAGATCCGCCCGCGGCTCGTCCATATAGCCCCGGACGTTCCCGGCGCTGTCCGATACCGCCACAACGTTTCCGCCCGGCCCGCCGCCGGAAAGCCGCAGCGTCACGGTGTCCTTTTCCCCCTTGAGCATGTTCCCCAGCAGCGAGGCGCCCAGCAGCGTTCTGCCCAGGGCCGCCGTCGCCGTGGGGCTGAGATGATGAATCTGCCGCGCCCGTTCCGCGATGTCCGGCGCGGTGATCACGGCGATCTTGACCATATCCTCCGCGCCCACCGCTCTGATGATCTCTCCCATGGCTGTGCCATCCCGCCTTTCCTGCGTTCATAACCGTATGGCCTCCCGCGGACCGCGTCCCGGAGGCAGGGGGAAGTATACCACGTTTCACCCGCCGGGGCAAGGGGCTGACCTTTGCACGCCGGTTGCAAATGCCGTCCCCCGCCGCTCCCGCAACCGCATTGACAGAATACCGCAGAGGCTTATCCAAAATTCAGGAGCAGCAGAAAACGCTCCGAAAGCACACAGAGAAGCTTGGGGAAACGCTGATGTGAACAGTAACATTGTAATTGATCGGCAATTCCTGACACAGCGAGAGGTATTATTTTTTGCGCGCCGTTACGCGCTTTCGGCTGCGTCCGGCGGCTTTACCGGAGAAACAGCCCCAGATACCAGTCCACGATGCCGTCCCCCCACAGCAGCAGGACGGCTGCGGCGGCGGAGATGGCGGGGCCGAAGGGAAAGGGCTTTCCCCTGCCCCGGCGGGAGATCAGGACAAACAGCAGCCCCAGCACACAGGAGAGCAGCAGCGTAAAGACCGTGCGGTAGAAGCCCAGGTACAGCCCCACCAGGGCGAACAGCTTGATGTCCCCGCCCCCCATGCTCTCTTTTTGCAGCACGCGGTCCATGACCAGCGAGAGCAGCAGCACGCCCACGCCCACCAGCACCCCGCAGAGCACATGGCTGAGCGCTGCCGGCCAGCCCTGCCATAGAAAGGGCAGCGCGGCCAGCCAGACGGCGGCAGCGACGAGCAGGCAGCCGTCGGGGATCTCCCAGATCTCCAGGTCCACCAGAGACAGGCAGAACAGACAGCAGAGGAACACCAGATTCCGCAGGCACTCCACGCCCAGGTCGAAGCGCAGCAGGCAGGCCAGGGTCAGGGCGGCGAACAGCAGTTCCGCCAGCACATACCGGGGAGAGATCCGCTCCCCGCAGTAGCGGCACTTTCCCCGCAGAAAAAGCCAACTGAACACCGGCACAAGGTCCGGCGGCCCCAGGGTGTGTCCGCAGGCGGGACAACGGCTCCGGCCCTTGACAAAGCTCTCGCCGTGGGCGATACGCCAGGCGGCGCAGTTGAGAAAGGAGCCGAGGCTGGCCCCGAGGCACAGCGCCAGCGCCGCGCAGTAATAGAGCAGCGGGCGGTATTCGTAGATGCTCATGCCTCAGGCGGGATAGCTGTCCCCGGACCAGCCCAGCCGGCGGGACCAGTTGGCGCTGTGGTCCGGGTCGGCAAAGGCGAAATGGCTGACGCCCTGCTTGTCCAGCGTGTAGAACGCCACGGTCCCCTCATACTCCGGGGTGTAATAGGTCCCCCGCGCCAGCTCCCGCCCGCTCTCGGCGGCCAGGGCGGTCAGCTCCGCGCCGTTGAGCGTGACCGTGAGCTGCTCCGGGTCGGGATTGCCCATGTCCCGCTGCCGCTGCACCTCGGCGCGAAGCTGCTCCAGCACGTTGTCCGCGGCCAGCCGCGTCCGCAGTCTCGCGTCCCCGTCGTGGATGCCGCAGACCACCGTGACCGGCTGCTCCCGGCCTCCGCTTCTCACGATATAGTAATCGCCTCCTGCGGGGCACAGGGCGTCCCGGCCCACCAGGCTCCGGTCCACCACGGCCCTGGCTTCGGAATCGTCAGAGTCCTGGAACCCCTTGAGCATGTACGCCTCATCCAGCATGTCCTGGGCTTTTTTCAGCGCCAGAGAACAGCCGTAGGCATCCGCCCGCGCCCGAAACCAGCGGTAGAGCGGCACAGAGAACAGCGCCAGCAGCGCCAGCACAAACACCAGCAGGATCGCGGCCAAACGGTTCAGCCCGCTGCGGCCGCGCAATTTGTTCAGAATCCTCATTTGCGATCCACTCCGCGATTGTCAGAATACAGAGACGTTTTCCTTGCAATTTCTACCTCTATTATAGTATGAAAACGCGGTGTTTGCAAGGAGAAAAGCATCTCTCATCTCGGGCGACCGGTCTCCACCCGGCCTCTCTCCGATCCGTAGAGCGGTTTTTCCCCCGGGCACAGGGCGTAGATTGCCATTTGGGGCCGGATACGGTATGATGGCTGCGCGAATAAAAATCGGAAAGAATACGGTCACGGCCCGGCGCGGGCCGTGACTGCGGGAGGACAGATATGTCATTTATCATTGTAACGGACACCAGCGCCAATCTTCCCCGGGAGTATCTGGAGGCGCAGCATATCCGGACCGCCTCTTTTTCCTACACGGTCCGCGGCAAGGAGCCGGGTCCCTTTGACGGACATGAATTCTATGAGGCCATGCGGCGCGGCGCTCTGGTGCGCACCTCGCTCATCAGTCCCCAGAAATACGGCAGCCTGTTTCGCTCCGCTCTGGCGGAGGGAGCGGACGTCCTGTATGTGGGCATGAGCTCCGGCATCAGCAATTCCATGTACTGCGCCGTGATGGCGGCGCAGGAGGCGGCGGAGGAATACCCGGAGCGGACGATCCGGACCGTGGACACCCTGGGCGCGTCCCTCGGAGAGGGGCTGCTGGTGATAGAGGCGGCAGCGTGCAGGGACCGGGGCATGGACGTGACGCAGACCGCCGAACACTTAAACGCGCTGCGCCGCCGGATGTGCCAGGTGTTCACCGTAGACGACCTGGCTTACCTCAAACGAGGCGGACGCCTCAGCTCCGCCGCCGCCATCGTGGGAACGGTGCTGCAGATCAAGCCCCTGCTGAAAGGGGACGGGGACGGAAAGATCGTGGCGTTCGGCAAGTCCAGAGGCAGGAAGAGGGCCGTCGAGGCGCTGGCGGAGCGCTACGAAGCCCTTGCGGAGGCCCCGGAAACGCAGACCGTGGGCATCGCTCACGCGGACTGCGAGGAGGACGCTTCTTCGCTCGCCGCCCTGCTCCGCCGCTCCCGCCCGCCAAAGGACATCCTCACCGTCCTGTATGAGCCGGTCACCGGCTCCCACGTCGGCCCCGGAACCCTGGCTCTGTTTTTCCTCGGCGGGGAGGGCGTGCGCAGCGCGTTTTGAAATTTGCGGGGTGGACAGGACGCCCGGGATATGGTACAGTTGGCGGCGGAGGCGATGATTCCCATGAACAAGAACGAATGGCAGGGCAAGCACTACGCCTTTTTCTGCAACCGGGACTGCGAATACTTCCCCTGTCACCCCGGGGCGGACCCGGAGAACTTCAACTGCCTGTTCTGCTACTGCCCGCTGTACTTTCTGGGGCGGGACTGCGGGGGCAATTTCCGCTACCTGCCCAGCGGGTACAAGGACTGCACGAACTGCGCCTATCCCCACCGCCGGGAGAGCTACGGCGCAATCACGGCGCGCTACCGCGAGATCGCGGCGCGCATGGCGGAGCTGGAGGCGGCGGAGAAGCATCATAATTAGCACTCAACTATCTTGAGTGCTAATTTTTACATTCTGTCCATGTATTGTTCATGATTTGTTCATATTATCGTCCTATATTATGGTCAGTAAAGGTCAAAACGGGTTTGATGAAAGCACGGACAAGGAGGTAAGATCATGAACTTTGAACAATATACGCAAAAGTCCCTCGCCGCGGTGCAGGACGCGCAGCGGCTGGCGCAGGAACACGGCAACCAGCAGATCGAGCAGCTCCACCTGCTCTCGGCCCTGACGGGAGACCCGGAGGGGCTGATTCCGCAGCTTCTCACCGCCATGGGCGTGGAGGAGAGCGCGTTTACCGGGGCCGTGGAGGATGAAATCAGCCGGCTGCCCAAGGTGACCGGCTACGGGCGGGAGGCCGGAAAGGTCTACATCTCCCCGGACACGGACAAGGCGCTGCGAAGTGCCGAGCGGGTATGCCAGTCCATGAAGGACGAGTATCTCTCCGTGGAGCACCTGTTCCTGGGGCTGCTGGACACCGCCACCGGACCGGTGCGGGAGCTTTTCCGCACCTGGGACATCACCAAGGACCGGACAATGCATGCCCTCGCCTCCGTCCGGGGCAACCAGCGGGTCACCAGCGACAACCCGGAGGACACCTACAACGCCCTGAAAAAGTACGGAACGGACCTGGTGGAGCGGGCCAGGAGCAACAAGCTGGACCCGGTGATCGGCCGTGACGACGAGATCCGGAACGTGATCCGCATCCTGAGCCGCAAGAGCAAAAACAACCCGGTGCTCATCGGCGAGCCCGGCGAGGGCAACACCGCCATCGCCGAGGGGCTGGCCCAGCGCATCGTCAAGGGCGACGTGCCGGCGAGTCTCAAGGACAAGACCATCTTCTCCCTGGACATGGGCAGCCTGATCGCGGGGGCCAAGTTCCGGGGCGAGTTCGAGGAGCGGCTCAAG
>JAFTBW010000207.1 GCA_017455015.1 Oscillospiraceae bacterium
CAGCAGGGGGAGACCGTGGCCATCGTGGGCGAGAGCGGCTCCGGCAAGTCCGTCACCATGAAGGCCGCCACCGGCCTGCGGGATTCCAACGCCACCGTGAACCGGGGCGAGATCCTCTACCGCTGCGAGGAAAACGGGAAGACGGAGGTCCTGGATCTGCTGCACATGAGCCGCAGGGACCTGCGCCGCCGGGTCAACGGCAAGCACATCGCCATGGTGTTCCAGGACCCCATGACCAGCCTGGACCCCACCATGCAGATCGGCGCGCAGATCATGGAGAGTATGCTGCTCCACGGCGGTCTCGGCAAGGACGAGGCCAGGCGGCGGGCGGTGGAGCTTCTCGATCTGGTGGGCATCACCGAACCGGAGAAACGCATGAAAAACTATCCCCACCAGCTCTCCGGCGGCATGCGCCAGCGGGTGGTCATCGCCATCGCCCTGTCCGGGGACCCGGACATTCTGATCTGCGACGAGCCCACCACGGCCTTGGACGTGACCATCCAGTCCCGCATCCTGGAGCTTATCAAGGACATCCAGGACCGGATGAAGCTCTCCGTCATCTACATCACCCACGACCTGGGGGTGGTCGCCAAGGTGGCGGACTATGTGAACGTCATGTATGCCGGCAAGATCGTGGAGGTCGGCAACGTCAACGAAATTTTTTACGAGCCCAGGCACCCCTACACCTGGGGCCTGCTCTCCGCCATGCCGGACCTGGACACCGACGACGACCGGCTCTACTCCATCCCCGGCTCTCCGCCCAACCTGCTTCACGAGCCGGCGGGCGACGCGTTTGCCCCCCGCAACGCCTTTGCGATGAAAATCGACGAAAAGGCGGAGCCGCCCATGTTCAAAATCTCCGACACCCACTACGCCGCTACCTGGCTCCTGCACCCCGACGCGCCAAAGCTGGAGATGCCGCCGGAGCTGCAAGCCAGGCTGGCGCGGGCCAGAAAGGAGGCGGAACAGTACCTGTGAGCGAAGCATTGCTGAAAGTGGAAAATCTCAGGCAGTATTTTCCCCTGTCCCGGGGCCACGTCGTGAAAGCCGTCAACGGCGTCTCCTTTGAAATTTACCCCGGCGAGACCTACGGGCTGGTGGGGGAGTCCGGCTCCGGCAAGACCACCATCGGCCGCAGCGTCATCCGGCTCTACGACCCCACGGACGGGACCATCACCTTCAACGGAAAAGAGATCTCCGGCAAGCTGGACCGGGACACCCGGACCATGCTGCGGGAGAACATGCAGATGATTTACCAGGACCCCATGAGCAGCCTGAACCCCCGGAAAAAGGTGGCTGACATCATCGGCGAGGGCCTGGACATCCACCGCCGCTGCGCCACCCGGGAGGAGCGGACTGCCGTCATCGGCGAGATATTGAAAAAGGTAGGGCTGTCGCCCGCCCACGCGGAACGCTATCCCCACCAGTTCTCCGGCGGCCAGCGGCAGCGTGTGGGCATCGCCCGCGCCCTGGTGCTGAACCCCAGGCTCATCATCGCCGACGAGTGCATCTCCGCCCTGGACGTGTCCATCCAGGCCCAGGTGGTGAATTTGATGAAGGACATCCAGGATGAGACCCAGTGCGCTTATCTTTTTATCGCCCACGATCTGAGCATGGTCAAATACATCTCCGACCGCATCGGCGTGCTGCATCTGGGCTACATGGTGGAAACGGGCACCACGGAGGAGATTTTCGCCAACCCCGTCCATCCCTATACCCGCAGCCTGCTGTCCGCTGTCCCGCACCCCAATCCGGAGGTGGAAAAGCGGCGGAAGTTGATACCCTATGACTACAAGACCTCCGGCATTGATTACGCCAAAGGCGCCGTACACGCCCTGGGGGGCAGCCACACGGTGCTGGCCACCGATGAGGAGCTCGCCCGATGGACAAAGTAAACCTGCCCTCTTGCAAAACTGCGGCTGCCGTCCCCCTTTCGGGGGACGGCAGCCGCGTACATCTTTTTCCCTCCCCCGCTTGCGGGGGAGGGGGGACCGCGCAGCGGTGGGTGAGGACTAAAACACAACCGTCACACCGTGGGTGATGGTCAGGATGATGGCCGCGGCGATCAGCACGCCCACCAGAATGGCTGGGAACGCGGTCTTGAGCTGCATGTCCAGCATGGCGGCCACCAGCGCTCCGGTCCAGGCCCCGGTCCCCGGCAGCGGGATTGCCACCAGCAGAATCAGACCGACGAGCCGGTATTTTTTGACCAGTTCCCCCTTGCTTTTCCCCCGCGCCTCCAGCCGTTCGATCAGACTGCGCACCTTTGGCAGTTGCTTCATCCAATTGAAAACTTTGCGGATCAGCAGGATGATAAAAGGCACCGGGACCATATTGCCCAGACAGGCCACGGCGGCGGCGGTGAGATAGTCCAACCCTGCGGCCACTCCGTAGGGGATGCCGCCCCGCAGCTCCACCACTGGCAGCATGGAGATAAAAAATGTCGCGGCAATGGCTTTCACGTCATAGCTCCTCGTCGTTTACAAACTTGCCCCGGAAAACCGTGGCCAAAAGGATCTGGATGTCGAACCAGATACTCCAATTTTCGATATAATAGATGTCGTACTCCACCCGCTTCCGGATTGGGGTGTCCCCCCGGAAGCCGTTGACCTGGGCCCATCCGGTGATTCCGGGCCGCACCTGATGGCGGATCATATAGAGCGGGATCTCATCCTTGAATTGGTCCACGAAATGGGGGATCTCCGGTCTGGGACCGACCAGGCTCATTTTACCGATGAGCACGTCGTAGAGCTGCACCAGTTCGTCCAGGGAATACTTCCGCAGAAAGGAGCCGAAACGGGTGCGGCGGCTGTCTTTCTGTGTGCTCCAGGCCGTATCCTGCCGGTCGTTCACCCGCATGCTCCGGAACTTGTGCATATAGAAGGGCTTTTTGTTCAATCCGATCCGCTCCTGCCGGAACAGGATGGGTCCCGGGGAGCTGAAGCGCACGCCGACGGCACACGCCAGCAGCAGGGGGGAGAGCAGGACCAGTCCTGCGGCCGAGCCCAGGATGTCGATCAGACGCTTCACGAAAGCATTGGCAAAGTTGTCCAGCGGTATCCGCCGGATGTTCATCAGGGGGATGCCATCAATGTCGTCAAATTGGGGGTGCGCGGGCATATAGTCCGCGTAAAAGGGGATGATGGAGAGCTTGACTCCCGTCTGTTCACAGGCGTGGATGATTTGCGGGGTCATGCGGTAGTCCTCCATCTCGATGGCGGAGACCACCTCGTCGGGATTCTGTTCCAGCACCTTGTCCAGCGCCTCCAGCCCGCCCAGATAGGGTACATGGATGCCGCTACCCACCCGCGGGGCGATGTAGCCCAAGACCCGGTAACCCAGGTCGGCGTTTTTTTCAAGAGCTGCGAGATAGCGTTTGGCGGAGTCGCCGGAGCCGATCAGCAGCACGTGCTTCAGGTTTTTTCCGCTGCCCCGCAGCCGCCGGAGCCCGCGGCGCAGGAAGACCCGTTTCGTTGCAAGCGCGCCCACGCTGAGGATCAAAAAGAGTGCGAGGGTCATCCGGGAATAATGCTCCTCCCGCTGGAGAAAGAGCCAGCTCAGCAGCAGCACGAAATCCAGCAGGCTGGCGCGGAACAACTGCCGCAGCTCGCTGCGCAGCCGGCCTGTCCGCTGGTGCTGGTAGAGGCCGAATCCGGCATAGGTAAAAAGCTGGATCAGCGTCAGCACTACCCCAATGGCCAGATAGCTGCGCAGCGGTATTGTGATGATCCCGTTGGGAAAGATATAGAAACGGATATAAAAGGCGATGGGCAGCATCAGATAGCTCAGCACACCGTCGCTGACCACATTGATCCGGTTGAGTAGGGCCTGGTTTTCTTTTATCATGACGCTCTTTTCCTCATCTGTTTCAGGCAGGAAAACCGTTTCCCTTTCGGAAACGCTGATTCATCCGTCTTCGGCATCTGCCGGCAAATTTTCGCCGGCTCGGAGCGGTATGCGCGCCCACCGCTTCACGGTGGGTCCCCTCGCGCAAGAGTGTTGCAAAAAGTTTGAAATACACAAAGTATTCCTGCACTTTTTGCGCCTTGATCCGGCGAAAATTTGCTCGACATCTGCGCTCGCCGGATTTCATCAGCGTTTCCTTTATTATACGATACATTTTGTCGAAAAACAAGACGACACTTTGTATATTTATTGGTTATTTGCGGCAGCGTCCCGTGCGTTTCCCTGCGGAACCGGGATCAAATTCGTCAAAAGCCACAATTCTTTTTTCACAAAACGAAGGAGATTTGTCTTTACTTTATCGCGTCAGCGTGCTACCATATAAAAGTTCACGGTCCACGGCGCTGCGCGCCGTGACGCAAAAGACGTGACGAAAAGAAAAGAAACGAAAGGACAGAAAACCAGATGAAAAAGCTTGTTTGCCTCGCCCTCTCCCTCGCGCTCCTGCTTGCGCTGGGCGCCTGCGGTTCCTCCTCCGCCTCCTCCGGCGCAGGGGCAGCCGCCTCCTCCGACAGCGATTCCGCCTATGTGAAGAGCAACGGCAAGCTGATCGTGGGCATCACAGAGTTCGAGCCCATGGACTTCCAGGACGCCTCCGGCAACTGGGTCGGCTTCGACGCAGACATGGCCGCCGCCTTTGCCAAAAGCCTGGGCGTTGACGTGGAGTTCCAGGTCATCGACTGGGACAACAAGGTCTTTGAGCTGGACGGCAAGACCATCGACTGCGTATGGAACGGCATGACCCTGACCGACGAAGTGAAGTCCGCCATGGCCTGCTCCAACCCCTATTTCGACAACGCCCAGGTCGTGGTCGTCCCCGCCGCGAAAGCCGCCGATTATCAGGACAAGGACGCAGTCAAGAGCCTGAACTTCGCCGTGGAATCCGGCTCCTCGGGTCAGGCTGAGGCCGAGGCGCTGGGCGCCGGCTTCACCGAGGTGGGCGACCAGGCCACCGCGCTGATGGAGGTCGCCACCGGCTCCGCCGACGCCGCCATCATCGACATCCTCATGGCGATGGCAATGACCGGCGAGGGCACCAGCTACGCCGATCTGACCTACACCGTCTCCCTCAACAGCGAGAACTACGGCGTCGGCTTCCGCAAGGGCAGCGATCTGGCGGGCGCGCTGAACGACTTTTTCAAGAGTTCCTACGCGGATGGTTCGCTCCAGGCCTGCGCGGAGAAATACGGCATCGCGGACGCCCTGATCGCCCAGTAAGGCGCGGAATAACGAAACCCGCTGAAGTATGTTTTTCACAGTTCTCGGTGCGCTGAACACCGGCTTTGTCCAGACGCTGAAGCTCTTCGCGGTGACCCTGCTGGGGGCGCTCCCTCTGGGTCTCGTGATCTCTTTCGGCTCCATGAGCCGGTTTCGGCCCCTGCGCTGGCTGACGCGGACCCTGGTCTGGATCATCCGGGGTACGCCGTTGATGCTCCAGCTCATCGTCCTGTTCTACATACCCGGTTATCTGCTGGAGTCGGGCAGCCCCTGGCCCTCCGGGGAGGGAGGACGCTTTCTGGCGGCCTCCCTGGCCTTCATCATCAACTACGCCTGCTACTTTTCGGAGATCTTCCGTGGCGGCATCGAGGGCGTGCCCATCGGACAGCAGGAGGCCGGTCATGTGCTGGGCATGACCCAGAGCCAGATCTTTTTCCGGGTCACGCTGCTGCAAATGGTCAAGCGCATCGTTCCCCCCATGTCCAACGAGATCATCACCCTGGTCAAGGACACCTCCCTGGCCCGGATCATCTCCCTCCAGGAGATCATCTGGGCGGGCTATGCGTTCCTCAAGGGCTCCCACGGGTATTCCGGCCTGATCTGGCCCCTGTTCTTTACCGGCGTGTACTATTTGCTCTTTGTGGGAATCCTCACGCTGCTGTTCGGCTGGGTGGAACGAAAGCTCAGCTATTTCCGTTAGGAGGGGTGAAGCCATGTCCATTTTGGAAGTAAAGGGCATCGAAAAACATTTCGGCTCCACGCAGGTCCTGACGGACATCAGCTTTTCCATGGAGGAGGGGCAGGCCCTCAGCATCATCGGCTCCAGCGGCAGCGGCAAGACCACGCTGCTCAGGTGCCTGAACTTTCTGGAAAAACCGGACGGGGGCAGCATCACCGTCCGGGGAGAGACGGTGTTCGACGCCGCCGACCCCGCCACCCAGAGGGAGCGGGACATCCGCCGCAAGCGGCTGCACTTCGGACTGGTGTTCCAGTCCTTCAACCTGTTTCCCCAGTACACCGCCCTGCAAAACGTGACGCTGGCCCACATCCTGCTGGCGAAGGAGCGCCCTGATTACAAGACCCAGAAGCGGGTAATTCATGAGAGGGCGGAGGACTACGGACGCGAGCTGCTGCGCCGCATGGGTCTGGCGGACCGGGCGGACCACTACCCGCACCAGCTCTCCGGCGGCCAGCAGCAGCGGGTGGCCATCGCCCGCGCCCTGGCCCTCCGGCCGGATATCCTCTGCTTTGACGAGCCCACCAGCGCCCTGGACCCGGAGCTCACCGGCGAGGTGCTGAAGGTCATCCGGGGTCTGGCCGCAGAGAAGACCACCATGATCATCGTCACCCATGAGATGAGCTTTGCCCGGGATGTCAGCGATACTGTGATTTTCATGGACAGCGGCGTCATCGTGGAGCAGGGGGACCCCCGGCAGGTGTTCGGCGATCCCCGGCAGGAGCGGACACGGCAGTTCCTCCGCAACTACCAGCAATAGAATTTTGATTTCCCGGGTTTTTCCCGGGAACTTTTTTCCCTGTTCTGCGTCTTATCAATCAGAGTGCCGCACTGCGGCGCAAGGACAGGATGAATCAGCGTTTCCAAAAAAATGGAGGGCTCGACCCCCGCTTTCTCTATCCATCCCCCTCTGGGGGAAGGTTGCCCGCAGGGCAGGATGAGGGGGAAAAGGAACAACAGGAGGGATCAATATGAAAAAGAGAAATCTGCAAAAGAGAAACCTGCTTGCATTGCTGCTGGCCCTGGCGCTGCTGGCGCTGCCCCTGGCAGGCTGCGGCGGCAGCGCGAACTACGACTCCGGCGGAAGCACCAGTGCGGCCTCCGCGCCCATGGAAGCCAAGGGCGCGGGCATGGCCATGGACAACTACGCTGCGGACAGCATGGAGTACGGATGGGCGGCGGAGATGCCGGAGGCGGAGGAGTACTACGACGAGGACGTCAGCTACCAAAGCTCCGGCTCCGCGAGCAACGTGCCCGTCAATGTCAAGATGATCTACACCGCCGACATCTCGCTGGAGTCCACGGAGTTCGACGCCGCCGTCGCCGGCCTGGAGAAGCTGGTCGCGGACTGCGGCGGCTGGTTTGAAAGCAGCATGACGGACAACAGCCGCACCTATCGCACCGGCTACTACACGGTCCGGGTCCCGGCGGAAAACTTCTTCTCTTTCTGCGACCGGATCGGCTCGCTTTGCCAGGTGAACTCCCTGCGGCGCAGCGCCCAGGATGTCAGCGAGTACTACTATGACACCGAGTCCCGCCTGGCCACGCAGAAGACCAAGCTGGCGCGGCTCCAGGAGCTGCTGGCCCAGGCCGAGGACATGGCGGACATCATCACGCTGGAGAGCGCCATCTCCGACACGGAGTATCAGATCGAGCAGCTTACCGGCACCCTGCGCAAGTACGACTCTTTGGTCGGCTACTCCACCGTGGAGATCAACCTGCGGGAGGTCTATAAGCTCACCGAGGTGGAGGAGCCCGTCATCGGCTTCGGCGCGAAGCTGGCCGCCGCGTTTCGCTCCGGCACCCGCAGCTTCCTGGATTGGGGCGAGGACTTCCTGCTCGGCTTTGCCGAGGGCTGGGCCGGCTGGCTGCTGTTCATCGCCATCGTGGTCTGCGGGATCATCTTCCTGCCCAGGCTGTTCCGCGGCAGGGCGGAGCGGCGGGAGCGCCGCCGCGCCAGACGCGAGGAAAAGCGGGCTGCCAAGGCCCGGGCCAGGGAGGAAAAGCGCCGCGCCAGGACCGGAAGCGCTGACGAAGGATCGCAGCGGCAGGAGATTCCCGCGTTCCCGCAGGAAGAGGAGGAGAAGAAAGACACCTGAATTTGCGCCTTGGCGGACACAAAATTTGCTCGTCATTCGCACACGTTGATTTCTTCAGCGCTTTCCCAAAATCATCTGCGGTTTTCTCCCTCCATCGGGGGGAGAAAACCGCATTTTTTGCCCCATCGGTTTCTGGCAATTGTCATAAATTTCCCTTGCAAACTGCTTTTTTAACTGGTATAATTACCGGCATAAATTCCCTTTCCTGCCGGAAATACCCGCGAAAGGGCAAAAAAGGAGGCGCCTTTCATGAACTGTCTTCGACGCTCTCGTCTGCTGGCTCTGGCGCTGGCAGCGGTTCTCGCGCTATCCCCGCTGATCCCTGTGCCGGTCCGCGCCGCGGACGAGGACTACCCGGTGCTGGGCAGCAATTTCAACACCGCCGCAGTACAAAACGGACCCTACCAGGAGATCGAGATCACCGTGGAAAAACCCGCCCGGATCGAGGTCATCACCACCTATCACTGGAACGACGGCAGGGGAGCCGCCCCGGGCACCATCTCCGTGCTGGAGGACGATGCTTCCATCGGTTCCTGGCAGGCCATCGGGAAGTCCGATTCCGGGGTGGAGAACGTCTACTGGGTGGTCCATCCCAAGTGCATCATGCGCCCCGGCCACTCGTATACCGTGAGAACCTCCTCCAATGAGACCTGGAGCTGGAACAGCGGCACCTCCGGCGCGGGCATGATGGAGCTGCGGGGGACCGGCATCAGCGAGGCGGAGGCCGCCACCGGATCCGGCAGCACCTCCACGACCACGACCACCACGACGACCACGACCACCACGACTTCGTCGTCCAGCAGCTACACCTGTTCCGAGTGGGCGATGGAGGAGGTGTCCAGGGCCAGCAGCTACGGCCTGATCCCGGATTCCCTCAACGGCAGCGACCTGCGCGGGCCCATCAACCGGGCGGACTTTGCAGCCGTAAGCCTCCGGACCTATCAGAAGATGACCGGGACCGCGGTGAACACCGTTCCCGTCAACCCGTTCACGGACACCCGGGACACGGAGGTGCTGAAAGCCTACTCCCTGGGCATCGTCAACGGGACATCCGCCACCACCTTTGACCCCGCCAGTCCGCTGACAAGGGAGCAGGCGTCCACGATGCTCACGCGGGCCTATAAGAAGATCGTCCTCCCCGGCTGGACTCTGGAGACGGACGGCAGCTATCTTCTCCGCTACAGCGAGCCCAGTCCGTTCACCGACCAGAGCAGCATCTCCGGCTATGCTAGGGACAGCGTGGCTTTTATGGCCTCCCAGGGCATCCTGAAGGGCATGGGAGACGGCTCGTTCGCGCCGAAAAACCAGGTGACGCGGGAGCAGGCCCTGGCCATTGCCGTGCGCATGGCGGAGGGTCTGGACACCGCGCCCCAGTCCGGCGCAGCCGCGCCCACGTCCACGCCGGCTCCCGTGCAGACCCCCGCGCCAA
>JAFTBW010000208.1 GCA_017455015.1 Oscillospiraceae bacterium
CCGGGGGCGGGTCCGGGAGGCCGGGGCCGGGGACAAAATCGGGCGCTGCCCCGGGAAGCTGTCTTCCGTAGAGTGCGGCGTATAACTCTCCCATGGTCTGCCAGCGATCCCACGGGCGGAGCGCCAATCCTTTCATCAGCGCCCTCTCCTGTGCATCCGTCAGGCGGAGGCCCTGTTCCCGCGGAGTGCGCAGGGAGTCCTCAGCCTCCCGGTAGATGGCCTGGGGAGGCGGCGAGCCCGTCATACACGCATACATGGTCGCGCACAGGGCGTAAATGTCGGTAAAACGCCCCTGGTCGTGGCCAGTGTACTGCTCCGGCGGCGCAAAGCCTCTTGACACCATGACGGTCATGGTCTGTCCTCCGTCCGCGTCTCTGGCGCAGCCGAAGTCCATGAGCTTTACGGTCCCGTCCTGCAGGAGGATCAGATTGTCCGGCTTGATGTCCCGGTGGATGATCCCCGCCCGGTGTACCCGATCCATGGCGCGGACGATGGGCTCCATAAGGGCAAAGGTCCGGTCCGGCGAAAGAGTCTCCCCCTGGGCAAGCATCTGTCCAAAAGTCCGCCCCTCCAGATACTCCATGACAAAATAGGCCGTTCCGTTCGCGGAGAAAAAGTCGCTCACCTGCACGATCTCTTTGATGTCATCCAGTCTGGCCAGCGTCTCCGCCTCCTGCAAAAAGCGCTGCTGGCCCTGATAGAAGAATTGTCTGCCCGCCTCGGTATAGCATCTCAGGTCGTTGGAGACAGAGGTCTCCCGCATCACAACAGAGGTGGGAAAATACTCCTTGATCGCAACGCGCTTTCTGATTCTGGTGTCCAGCCCGATGTAGGTGACGCCAAAGCCGCCCTGACCCAGGACGCCTCCCACGACGTAGCGGTCGTCGAGAATGCTGCCCGGTCTCAGGTGGTGGTTGGCAGCGGTGTAATCCGCTGTGTTTCTCCCGCAGCGGGGACATACGTTTGCTTCTCCCGCTGTCATACACCAAGGACAATAATGCATCCTGATCCCTCTTTATCTCTGTCTTTTGTCGATTGGATCACGCCCCATAGCGGCGCAGGGACACGTCCACCAGCTTTTGGCAGAGCTCGTCATAGCCGATGCCCAGAGCTGCGGCCTCCTGTGGCAGAATACTGGCCGGGGTCAGCCCCGGCAGGCTGTTGGCCTCCAGACAGTAAATCTCTCCCGTGGGGTGGAGGATGAAGTCCACCCTGGCATATTGCTCCAGACCAAGCGCCTTGCACACCTGCTCCGCCCTGGTCTGCATGCGTGCGGTGGTGTCCTCCGGCAGCGGCGCGGGACAGGTCTCCACGGTGCTGCCGGGTTGATACTTGTTTTTGAAATCGTAAAAGCCGGAAAGGGGTGCAAGCTCCATCACCGGGAGGGCCTTTCCCTCGATGACGCCCACAGAATACTCACGTCCGGGCAGATACTCCTCCACGAGAATTCTGTCCTCCCAGGAAAAAGCCTCCTCCAATGCCCGCGGCAGCTCCTCAGACTCCCGGACGATGGAGACGCCGATGCTGGAGCCGCCGCAGCAGGGCTTCACCACGCAGGGCAAATCAAGCTGCGGAGCATTCTCCCCCCTTTGCAGGGAAATCCACCTCGCGGTGGGAATTCCCGCAGCGTCCAGCATTATCTTGGTGATGCGCTTATCCATGGCCAGGGCGCTGGCCAGATAACCGGCTCCCGTGTAGCGGACACCCAGGAGGTCGAACGCCGCCTGTACCCTGCCGTCCTCTCCATTGGCCCCGTGAAGGGCGATGAACACGATATCCGCACGCCTGCATAAGTTCAACACGTTGGGACCGAAGATGCAGTCCGGGTCTGCGCGCTGCGCGCGCACCGCATCCAGGTCCGGGGCCAGCTCCGGCACCCGGTCAAACACCATGCTCACTTCCTCGGAACGGGAAAAGATGCCCTCCAGGTCTTCCCCCTCCCTGCCAAGTCCCAGGTACAGGTCCGCCATGATTACGCGGTGGCCGCACCGGCGCAGGGCCTGGGTCACGCCGCTGCCCGTGACAAAGGAGACATCCCGCTCCGTACTCAGTCCCCCTGCCAGCACAACGATATCCATTGCTTCCATTCCTCCCGATCACATCTCCCGGCTGCGATTTCGCATCCGGTGCTGTAAAAATTGTATGCGCGCTTCGCTGCCGCCTTGCCCGTCCAAGCGGCACGTCTGCGGGCTATTATAGCAGAACCGGCCCTTGTCCGTCAATTGTTTCCCAATTTCCTGTTGCTTTTTCCCGGGGGATGCGGCTATAATGGACACAATTAGAAAAGGAGGATGGCTCCATGAAGTACCGCAGCGACAAATACGGGTCCCCCATCTCCCAGCTCGGCTACGGCTGTATGCGCTTTACCCGCAAGGGCGGCGGCATCGACTACCCCAAGGCGGCCAGGGAGGTGCTGACGGCCATCGACCAGGGCGTCAATTACTTTGACACTGCCTACATCTACCCCGGCAGCGAGGAGTGCCTGGGGCGTATTCTGGCGGAAAGCGGGCGAAGGGACAAGGTGAACATCGCCACAAAGCTGCCCCAGTACCTGATGCGCTCGGAAAAGGCCATTGACAAGACCTTTCAGGAGGAGCTTTCCCGCCTGCGCACGGACCGGGTGGACTACTATCTGATGCACATGTTTACAGATTATATGGAGTGGGAGAACCTGAAAAAGCTGGGGATCGAGTCCTGGATCGCCCGGCGAAAAGCGGAGGGCAGCATCCGGAACCTGGGCTTTTCCTTTCACGGCAGCGTGGACACGTTCCTGAAGCTGCTGGAGGCCTACGACTGGGACTTCTGCCAGATCCAGTACAACTATCTGGACGAGCACTCCCAGGCGGGCAGAAAAGGACTCCGGGCAGCGGCGGAGAAAGGCATCCCCGTCATCATCATGGAACCGCTGCGGGGCGGCAGGCTGACGCTCCTCCCGGACAAGGCCAGAGCTGCGATCAAGCGCTGCGGCTGCAGCGACAGCCCGGCGGAGCTGGCCCTGCGCTGGCTCTGGGACCAGCCGGAGGTCACCTGTGTGCTGTCCGGCATGAACTCCATGGAGATGGTGGCGGAGAACCTCCGCATCGCCTCGGACGCCGAACCGGGCAAGCTCACAGATGCCGAGCGCGAGGCGGTGGAGCAGGTGCGCGCCATCCTGCGGGAGCGGGAAAAGGTGGGCTGCACCGGCTGCCGCTACTGTATGCCCTGTCCCAAGGGCGTGGACATTCCCGGAACGTTCCACTTTTATAACCTGATGTATCTGGAGAAGAAAGGCTCTGCCCGCCGCGAGTATGCTCAAAACGTGGGACTGCGGCGCGAAACAGGCTTTGCGACCCAGTGCGTGGGCTGCGGAAAATGCGAGGCCCACTGTCCCCAGCACCTCCCCATCCGGGAAAAGCTCCGTGAGGCGGACCGGGAGCTGCGTCCCCTGCCCTACAAAATCGGCATCAGCGCGGCGCGAAGGTTTTTCCGCCGGTGACCGGGCGGCAGCGGCGAGATCAGTAGATGGTCTGCAATTCCTCCGGGCTGACCCCCGCACGGCGGCAGAAGTCCTCAAGCCCGGCCTGATCCCGGACCAGCATGTGTTCATGAAATTTTCCCGTGGCCTTGTCCACAAAGCCCACGGTCATCTCCCCGGTGCAGATGCTCCGGCGCACAGCGGGGCGCTGCGACACCGGGTCATAGGAGAGCGTGGGCGCGGCCTTTCGATGGAACAGCGGCATGATGATCCTCCTTTTGCAGCAGATGGAACTTGAATAACACCCGCAGGCGGTCATGCCTGCGGGTGTCACTGCTTCTTTGCGTCTTATTTTTCGTCGGGAGCCGGGAGCTGCTTTCCGGTCAGGAGGAAAGACAGCACAAACGCCACGGCGGCAAAGATGCCGAGGAAGATGCTCAGCGTACCGAAATTGTTGTTGGTCGCGCCGAGGATGATTCCCATGATGATGAACGCGGCGGTACGGAGGGCGACCACAATGGGGGTTACCACGCTGTTGGCAGCGGCAAAATGCTGGCCGCCGAAGATGCTGATGACCATGCTGGGGAGCAGATTGCAGATACCGCCGATCAGGATGCCCAGCAGGATGACCAGGATCAGGGTGATGGTCTGATTGACGCCCATGACTGCCGCCAGCAGGAACTGCATGACCGCCATGTAAGCGGCAAATATGATAACGGCTTTTTTGGTGCCCAGCTTCTGGTCGATCAGGCCCCACAGATAGCTGCCGATGATACCCAGAATGGAGGCAACGGTCAGCCACATGGTTCCCTCATCCTGGGTAAAGCCGGCGGCGACCATGCGGGGAATAAAATAGGTCATGGTGCTGACCAGAGCGATAAACAGCAGTCCGAACACCAGGGATACCACCCAGGTCTGCTTGCATTTGAGCAGCTTGCCAACTGTCCAGGAGCTGTGGCCTTCTTCGACGTTCATGTTGGCCATGGCGGGATCGTTGTCCGGATAAGCGCCGGCCTCTTTGGGCGTGGCCTTGGTGATAAACGCCAGCGCCATGATAATAAAGGAGATGATGCCGAAAATCAGGCAGGGAACAAAGAGATTGGGGACGCCGTTCTCCCCGGCGGCGCCGTTGGCCGCTCCCATGAACAGAGCAGGGGCAACGGCGCTGGAAACCGGCGCGCCCATGGTTGCCCAGCCGAGGGCGATACCCTTTTTGCGGGGGAACCAGTTGGACATATAGGTGTTGGTGCTGACCAGGTTCAGCACGCTGCCGACTGCGGTCAGCAGCACGATGAACAGGCCGTACATGGCGATGGAATTGCTCACGCCGACGAGGATGAAAAACAGGCCGCAGAGCAGCAGCATCAGGATCGTCGGGAGCTTTACGCCCTTGGCGGCAATCCACTGACCCACCGCCAGGGTGATCACGACGCCGACCCAGCCGCCGACGCTGTTGAAGATCAGCAGATTGTTGGGGTCCCATCCCTTGACCGCGCCAAACAGGTTGGGGATGACGTTGACCAGGTCCACAGTGTTGGAGCTGATGACATAGAGCAGACCGACGAAGATGATGGTCCACCAGCCCTTTTTGCCAAAACTGTTCAGACCGGGTTGCTTTTCTTTCATAGTATGATCTCTCCTTCTCCTTTGTTTAAATCAGCAGGTTGCGAAGCTGTGGTTGAAATCGGGAATACGCATACATCACTTGTGAGGCACTCTGAAAGCGTTTCCTCCAAGTACAGAGGAACACCTTTCTCCCCCCAAAAGAAGGGAGAAAGGTGCAAAACGGTTTCTTTCCTCGCGGCAGAGCGGAATCAGCCCTCTACCTCGTACATTTTGACCATGCGCTGCAGCTTGTCGAAACGGGCCTTGGCGGCCTCCTCGTTGCGGGCGAACAGCTCCTTGGCGCGCTCCGGGAAAGAGCGGGTCAGGCTGGAGTAGCGGGCCTCGTTCATCAGGAACTCCTGATAGCCGCCGGCGGGCGCCTTGCTGTCCAGGGTGAACGGGTTCTTGCCCTGGGCCTTCAGGTCCGGGTTGAAGCGGAAGGTGTTCCAGTAGCCGCAGGCGACGGCCTTCTTCATCTCGGCCTGGCAGTTGGTCATGCCGCCCTTGATGGAGTGCATCTCGCAGGGGGCGTAGCCGATGACCAGAGACGGGCCGTGATAGGCCTCGGCCTCCTGGATGGCCTTGAGGGTCTGGGCCTGGTTCGCGCCCATGGCCACCTGGGCCACATAGCCGTAACCGTAGGTCATGGCGATCTCGGCCAGGGACTTCTTGGCC
>JAFTBW010000209.1 GCA_017455015.1 Oscillospiraceae bacterium
CGGGCTGTCCCTGCCGGGGCTGCTGGAGGACGGAAGGCTCCTCCTGGGGGCATACACCTGCTATCCGCCCATCCCCCTGGCCTTTCTGCTGTGCTGCGGCTTCGTCCAAAGCGCCCGGGAGATCCCGGACTTTCTGGCCCGGCACGCGCTCACCGTGGAGGGCGGCCTCAGCCTGGCCCGGGCCCCCTGGAACTGCCCGGCACTCCGGGCCGCAATCACGATGCACGACGCTCTGCAAGCGGACCCGGCCCCCTACGGCCTGGTCCACGGCAACGGCGGCATGGGCGAGACGCAAGGGTTGGCGTTGCTGGGGAGGGAGTGAAGACGCGGGATGGTTCTTTTGTCTTGGTGGGCGGGGACGGAAAAGGGCTTTTTGACCGCCCTGCCGCGTTTGCGCCCCTCTTTGCGTTGGAAGAAACCTGTTTTCCTTCTCATTTCCAGTTGCTGGCATTGTCGATTTATGCTATTATACGGACAGAGGAAAACAAGCCTGGGCATCCAGCTTGCCCGGGAACGGAGACGCGGAGGGGGGCCGGCAAATGGATGTGTTGCGCAAGTGGCAGATGTCGGAAGAAGACATCAAGCTGCAATTCATCACCCCTGCCATTACCGCCAGATGGAGTGCGCAGAAGATCACGATGGAGACCAAAATCACCGACGGCAGGATCCAGCTGCGGGGCAACATCGCCGTCCGCGACAAGCCGAAGCGGGTGGACTATCTGCTCTATCTCAGCGCAAACAACCCCATAGCGGTGGTAGAGGCCAAGGACAACCGGCATCCGGTCTCATATGGTCTGCAACAGGCCATGGACTACGCACGGATGCTGGACCTGCCCTTTGCCTACAGCTCCAACGGGGACGGCTTCGTGGAGCACGACTTCCTGACCGGCCGGGAGCGGGAACTGGCGCTGGACGAGTTTCCCAGCGAAGCGGAGCTGACAGCCCGGTTTCTGGCCGAGGGCAACGGGGGCGCGGGCCTGACGCAGCCGCAGCAGGAACTGCTCTCCCAGCCCTACTACAGCAGCCAGAACACCTATCCGCCCCGCTACTATCAGCGCATTGCCGTCAACCGCACGGTGGACGCCATTGCCCGCGGGCAGGACCGGCTGCTGCTGGTCATGGCCACGGGCACGGGCAAAACCTACACGGCCTTTCAGATCGTCTACCGTCTGCTGCATAGCGGGATGAAGCGCAAGGTGCTGTATCTGGCGGACCGCAACATTCTGGTGGACCAGTCCATCCAGCAGGACTTCGCGCCGCTGGAAAAAGTCATCCACAAAATCAACGTCGCAAAGGACGACCGCAGCACGATCACCTCCCATCAGGTCTACTTCTCCCTCTATCAGCAGTTGGTGGGGGACGACGATGAGGAACACTTCTCCGAACTGTTCAGCCCGGATTTCTTCGACCTCATCATCGTGGACGAGTGCCACAGGGGGTCCGCCAAGGAGGAGAGCCGCTGGCGGCGGATTCTGGAATACTTCCGATCCGCGACGCAGATCGGCATGACCGCCACGCCGAAGGAGACCAGATACATCTCGAACACCGGCTACTTCGGGGAGCCGGTCTACACCTACAAGCTGAAAGAGGGCATCGAGGACGGATTTCTTGCGCCCTTTCGCGTCATCAACGTCACGCTGGACATCGGCGAGGGCTGGCGGCCCCGCAAAGACCAGTTGGACAAGTTCGGCAATCCCATCGAGGACCGCATATACAGCAACAGCGATTACGACTACAACATCGTCCTGGAGGACCGGGTCGAGCAGGTGGCGGCGGAGATCACCCGTTATCTGAAAGCCACGGACCGCATGGCGAAGACCATCGTCTTCTGCGCCACGGAGGAAGCGGCGGAGCGGATGCGCCTGGCGCTGGTGAACCGGAACGCGGATATGGTGAAGAAGAACCCGGATTATGTGGTCCGCATCACCGGCAGCGACGAATACGGCAAGAGCAAGCTGGATTATTTCATCTCCGTCTCCGCGCCGTACCCGGTGATCGCCACCACCTCCAAGCTGCTGTCCACCGGCGCGGACTGCAAGATGACGAAGCTGATCGTGCTGGACGAGATGATCGGCTCCATGACGGAGTTCAAGCAGATCATCGGGCGCGGGACCCGGCTGCGGGAGCGGGAGGGCAAGACCCATTTCGTCGTGATGGACTTCCGCAACGTCACGCGCCTGTTCTCCGACCCGGATTGGGACGGCCCCATCGAAGTGGACCCCGGTTTCGGCCAGGAGCGCCCGGACGGGGACGCGGGGGAGGAAGGCCCGCCGCTGCCGCCTCCCGATTCCGAGCCGCCGCGCTACAAGCCCATCGTGGACCGCAAGGGCTGCCGCGTGGAGATCATCCACAAGACCGTCTCGGTCTACGACGCGGGCGGCAAGCTGCTGCGGCAGGAGAGCATCGTCGATTACACGCGGGAGAACATCCTGGGCGAGTTTGCCTCCCTGGACGCCTTCATCCGGGCGTGGCGGCGGGACCCGAACAAGGACGCGCTCAAAACCCTGCTGCACGAGCGCGGCGTCGATCTGGACAAGATGAAAGCGGAGCAGGGCATGGGCGACGTGGACGACTTTGACTTCATCTGCCATGTGGCCTATGACCGCAAGCCGCTGACCCGCAAGGAACGCGCCGAGCAGGTCAAAAAGCGCGACTTTCTGAGCCGTTATAGCGGCACGGCGCGGGAGGTGCTGGAAACGCTGCTGGAGCAGTACCGAAACCTGGGGATCAGCGAGATCTCCAGGACCGAGATTTTGCGCCTGGAGAGCTTTCACCGCTTTGGAAAGCCCGCGAAGATTTCCGCCCTCTTTGGGGGGAAAGCGGGGTATCTGAAAGCGGTCCGGGAACTGGAAGATGCGATTTATATGGACGGGGTGGGCTGAAATGGCAAGTTTATCCGGCTTTGTCAAGCGTCTGCGCGACATCATGCGCAACGACGCGGGCATCAACGGCGACGCGCAGCGGATCGAGCAGATTGCCTGGATGCTCTTTTTGAAGGTCTACGACGCCAAGGAGCAGGACTGGGAATTTGAGGACGACGCCTACGTCTCCATCCTCCCGGAGCCCTGCCGCTGGGCGAACTGGGCGCACGACGACCGCTCCGGCAAGGCCATGACCGGGGACGCGCTGTTGCACTTCGTCAACAACACCCTGTTCCCGACGCTGAAAACCCTGCCCGTGGACGCCTCCACGCCCATCAAAAAGGCCATTGTGCAGACCACCTTTGCCGACGCGAACCAGTACATGAAGGACGGCGTGCTGCTGCGCCAGGTCGTCAACGCGATCGACGAGCTGGACCTGAGCGATTACGCGGAGAGCCACGCCTTCGGTGCGATCTATGAGACCATTCTGAAAGAGCTGCAAAGCGCGGGCAGCGCCGGTGAGTTCTATACGCCCCGCGCCGTGACCGAGTTTATGGCCCAGCACATCCGGCCCAAAATTGGGGAGACCATGGCGGATTTTGCCTGCGGCACCGGCGGCTTTCTCACCAGTTGGCTTCACGAGCTGCAAAAACAGGTCAAGAGCACGGCGGACGCGGAAAAGTACGGAAGCTCCGTCTATGGCGTCGAGAAAAAACAGTTCCCCTATATGCTCTGTATCACCAATCTGCTGCTGCACGGGTTGGATGTGCCGCGGGTCTATCACGACAATTCGCTGCTGAAAGACGTGCTGGACTACACGGCGGACGACCAGTTCGACGTGATTCTGATGAATCCCCCCTACGGCGGCAGCGAAAAAGCGGAGGTCAAAAACCATTTTCCCGCAGACCTGGCCAGCAGCGAGACCGCCGACCTGTTCATGGCGGTGATTCTGTACCGGCTGAAACCCGGAGGCCGCGCCGCCGTGGTCCTGCCCGACGGCTTTCTGTTCGGCACGGACAACGCAAAGATCAACCTGAAACGGAAGCTGCTGCGCGAGTTCAACCTGCACACCGTCGTCCGGATGCCGGGCAGCGTGTTTTCGCCCTATACCTCCATCACCACCAACATCCTGTTCTTTGACCGCAGCGGCCCCACCACGGAGACCTGGTTCTACCGGCTGGATATGCCGGAGAACTACAAGCATTTCTCCAAGACCAAACCCATGCAGCGGGCGCACTTTGCCCCGGCGGACGCCTGGTGGGAGGACCGGAAAGCCCTGACGCTGGACGGCTTTGCCAAGGCTCAGTGCTTTTCGGCGGAGCAGCTTGCCGGGGAACTGGGCTACAATCTGGACCAGTGCGGCTATCCCCATCAGGAGGAGGAGATCCTGGCGCCCATGGACCTGATCCGGCGCTATCAGGAGGAGCGGGCCAGCCTGAACGCGGAGATCGACCGGGTGCTGGCGGAGATCACGGCGAAGCTGGGAGGAACGGAGCCATGACGCCCCAGGAAAGCTTGCAGCGTGCGACGACCCGGCGCGCCAGTGCCGGAGCCAAAGAAAACGGCGCGCCGAGACGGCGCGCCCTACGGAGGCGCCTATGACTCCTCAGGAATTGAAAAACAGCATCTTGCAGCTTGCCATACAGGGGAAGCTCGTGGAGCAGCGCCCGGAGGA
>JAFTBW010000031.1 GCA_017455015.1 Oscillospiraceae bacterium
CATAGCTTCAATTTCTTCTCAAAGTTTCCTTCTCCACGCCTCTCTCGAGACGCTTCGCAGAAGCCCTTCTGCTGGTGCTTAAGCTTGCTTAAGCTTCCTTACAATGTTTAATTTTCAAGGTACACCCGCTTCCTTCGTCCGCCTTCGCGTTTGCCTCAGCGGTGAAGCTTGATTATGCTATCACAGATCAAATCATTTGTCAAGAACTTTTTTCGTTTTTTTGCGATTGTTTTGTTCTTGCCGTCTGTATCTCGCTGACAGCTTGAGTAGTTTAGCACGTTGTTCTTCGTTTGTCAACTGTTTTTTTCATGATTCCTCTTTTTTCTCAGTTATCCTTTTTGAAAAATACGCGGCTTATAGCTGACAAAGCCGCTCTTGTCTGTTATAATACGATATGATATTTGGTGTACGGCCGGTCAGGCTCCGGCGCGCAAAACCGGGCTATGGAGGATCTCGCTTATGAAACAGTCGGTGATCGAAAAGCTGAAACGGGTTCCCCTGCTGGTACTGGGACTGTTCATTCTTGCTCTCGGCGTCGGCCTGTCCACAAAGTCCGGCCTGGGCGTATCCCCCACCGCAAGTCTGGCCTACGTGCTGAGTCAGATCTTCCCCCTGTCCATGGGCACCTTTACCACGCTGATCAATGTGGTGTATGCGCTGATTCAGGTGCTCATTCTGCGCAGGAACTATCACCCCTCCCGGCTGCTGCAACTGGCGGTGGTATTCCTGTTCGGCTATTTCACCGACTTTGCGCTGAAGCTGGTTTCCCCCATCGAGGTCACCGGCTATCCTCTGCGGCTGGCGCTTTGCGTCGTGGCCTGCGCAGTGATGGGCTTTGGAATCTTTCTGGAGGTCAAGGCCAACGTCATCGTTATGGCGTCCGAGGGGGCCATCAGCGCCGTCGCC
Organism: Oscillospiraceae bacterium; assembly: GCA_017455015.1. GTDB lineage: Bacteria > Bacillota > Clostridia > Oscillospirales > Oscillospiraceae > RGIG7114. The sequence goes on from JAFTBW010000031.1 coordinate 907, forward strand.
GCAGCGACCGGGAAAGAGTTCGGGCAGATCAAGATCATCAACGATCTCACCTGCGTCGCGCTGAGCCTGATCATTTCTCTCATTGCGCTTCGCGCCGTCGTGGGAATCCGGGAGGGCACGGTGATCGCCGCGCTGCTGGTGGGCACCTTTACGCAGCTATACAACCGGCACATCCATCTCTTTGACCGGAAAACCGCGGCGGAGGACGCGGAGCCGGAGGTCACGGGCGACCGCTGGGCCAGGGATTTCCCGCTGGTCATCACCATCGAGCGGGAATTTGGCAGCGGCGGCCACGCCATCGGCAAGGCGCTGGCGGAAAAGCTGGGCATCAAATACTACGACTACGAGCTCATTGAAAAGACCGCGGAGGAATCCGGACTGCCCGCGGACCGGGTACAGAAGCATGAGGAGCGCATCCGCACCCTGTTCTACGCGCTTTACAACCAGACCTATGCCTACACCAGCGAGATGAGCGCACAGGACGCCATTTTCGAGGCGCAGCGGAAGGTCATCCGGCGGCTGGCAAGCCAGGAGAGCTGCGTCATCATGGGACGGCTGGGCGGCTTCATCCTGAGGAACCGGCCCAACAGCCTGCACATTTTTATCTCCGCCAAGGAGGAGTACCGGGCTGCGCGCATCGCGGAGGAATACAGGCTCTCTCCGGAGAAAGCTCTGGAGGCGGTGCGCGCGGCGGACGCCCTGCACCACAGCTACGCCCGGCACTTCACCGGCCAGCCCTGGGGCATGGCGCGGCACTACCGGATGTGCCTGGACACCTCCGCTTTCGGCATCGACGAGACGCTGAAGCTGATCCTGGACGCGGTGCCGCAGTTCCGCTCCATGTTCATCGGCGGGGACGATTACGTTCCCTCAAAAGAGTGACTCTTGCGTTTTTTCGGGAACAGGCATATAATTGACCGGCAAATCCGTATACTATAATTTATTTTGCGATATTCCGGCAGAAAGGCGGGAACAGATTTATGGCGGAAAACCAAAGGCCCCAGGGACGGGAAAAATATGTGGGCGCGGGCGGCGGCAAGGGCGTCCGCCGCAGAGGCGAGGGGCTCGGAACCGGCCCGGTGGGCAGCCAGCAGAGCAGTCTGCACGGGTCCGTCACCGGCGGCAGCGGCTCCCGGCCCGGACCCCGGCGCGCCTCCGGCGGCGGCAGGGGCGGCCTGTTCGGCATCATCGCCGCGGCGGTGATCCTGCTGGGCGGGGGCGGCGGTCTCCTGGGCGCTTTGGGCGGCGGGAACAGCTCCGTTGACACGCAGGGCGGCGACACGGGCAGCGCGCTCACGGAGATCATCCAATCCGCGGGCGACAGCGGCGGCAGCGCCTACAGCGGCGCATCCGGCAGCGGCGATATCGGCAGCCTGCTGAGCGCCCTGCTGGGCTCCGGCATCACCGAGAGCGCCATGCAGACCGTGACCCAGAGCGCGACAGTCAGCGCGGGGACCCAGGCAGCGCCCTCCAACACCCAGCAGCTTGACGCCACCGTGGCCTCCGGCAGCCGGGCCAAACGCACCACGATCCTGGGAGGCGGCAGAGACCAGGTGACGGTCATGGTGTATATGTGCGGCACGGACCTGGAGAGCAAGTACGGCATGGGCACCTCGGACCTGAGCGAGATGGCCGCCGCCACGCTGAGCGACAAGCTGAAAATCGCGGTCTTCACCGGCGGCTGCAAGCAGTGGAAGACGACTGCCATCAGCTCCAGTCAGAACCAGGTCTATGAGATCGCCAGCGGCAAGATCGTGCAGCGGGTCAACAACGCCGGGACCGGGGCGATGACGGACCCGGAGACCCTGTCCTGGTTCATCCGCTACTGCGCGGAGAACTACCCGGCCAACCGGAACGAGCTGATCCTCTGGGACCACGGCGGCGGCAGCGTCAGCGGCTACGGCTACGACGAAAAGAACAGCCGCAGCGGCTCCATGGGGCTGGCGGGCATCGCCTCTGCCCTGAAAAACGGCGGCGTGACCTTTGACTTCATCGGCTTTGACGCCTGTCTCATGGCCACGGTGGAGACCGGGCTGATGCTGGACCCCTACGCCGACTATATGATCGCCTCCGAGGAGACGGAGCCGGGCATCGGCTGGTACTACACGGACTGGGTCAGCGCCCTGTCCGCCAACACCTCCATGCCCACGGTGGAGCTCGGCAAGCGCATCGCGGACGACTTTGTGACCACCTGCGGCAGCAGGTGCCGGGGTCAATCCGCCACCCTGAGCGTGGTGGATTTGGCGGAGCTTGCCAACACGGCGCCGGAAGCGCTGAAGGACTTCTCCAACTCCCTGACCGCGATGATCTCGGAAAAGAACTATTCCGCCATCTCCACGGCCCGCAGCGGGGCCAGGGAGTTTGCCAGATCCAACGCCATCGACCAGATCGACCTGACGGACTTTGCCGGCAGCGTGGGCAACGCCGAGGGCCAGGCCCTGGCGGAGGCCCTGCTGGGGGCGGTGAAGTACAACCGCACCTCCTCGGATATGCGGAACGCCTACGGTCTGAGCATCTACTTCCCCTACCGCTCCACCGGCAACGTGTCCGCCGCGGTGCGGACCTACAACGCCATCGGCATGGACGCCAGCTACGGCGAGGCGATCCGCGCCTTTGCCAGCGTGGAGGCGGGCGGCCAGGCGGTCAGCGGCGGCTCGGGCGTGAGCGCCCTGGGGAGCCTGCTGGGCGGCTTCGGCGGCTCCGGCTCCGGCGGCAGCTACAGCGGCGGCAGCGCGGACCTGATCGGCGGCCTGCTGGGTTCCTTCCTCGGCGGCGGCGGTGCGGATTTCTTCTCCGACCGGGCGCTGACACAGGACGAGACGGCGGAATATCTGGCGGAGAACGCCTTCGATCCGTCCTATCTGGTCTGGCAGGACCGGGGCGACGGGCAGGCGGTGGTCTCCATGCCGGAGCGCCAGTGGGACCTGGTCACCGGCATCGACATCAATATGTTCTACGACGACGGAGCCGGTTTTATCTGCCTGGGACTGGACAACCTGTTCAGCTTTGACGAAAACGGCTATCTGCTGGGGGAGACGGACGGCACCTGGCTGGCGGTGAACGGCGACGTGGTAGCCTACTACCACGACTATGACGTCTATGACGAGGACGGGACCATGCACACCTACGGCACAATCCCCGCCCTGCTGAAAGACGAAACCGGCGAAAGCCGGCGGGTGGAGCTGCTGGTGGTGCTGACCCACGGCAAAGGCGAGATTACGGGCCTGCGCTATGTCTACCCCGACGGGGAGACGGATACCGTGGCCAAGAGTCTGGCGGAGATCCCGGAGGGGGCAAGCATTGACTTCATCGCCGAATACTACAGCTACGAGGGGGAGTACCTGGACAGCTACCGGCTTTGGGACACCGTGACCTGGACCGGAGACTGGGAAATCTACAACGTGGAGATCGGCGGCGCTGTCCGGGCCACCTGGCGCTTTACGGACATCTATCAGCAGCACTACTGGACCGCGCCGCTGGACTTTCAGGGCTGAGTAGCGCGCCATGAAGCGGAGCAATCGCACACTGACCCGCCTGGGCGGGTGGCTGCTGCTGCTGATATTGCTGGCGGGACTGTTCGCCGGCTGCGGCGGCAGCGCCGCGCCCGCGGCGGAGAGCGCGGAGACCCCCGTCCCGGCGGTGACGATCCCGTCCCTGGCGGTAGAGACGCTGCCGCCGGACGCGCCGGAGACAGCGGAACCGGCGGAAGAGACGCCGGACGCGGCGGAAATGCCCGGCGCGGACATGCACACGCCCCCGCCTGTTTCGACGCCCGTCCCCGCGTCCGCGGCGTCGACCCCAGCGCCGGTGGAGATCCCGCTGTCCCCGCCGGAGGCGGCAACCCCCGCGCCGGTGGTCACGCCCGCGCCGGCGGCTGCGGCAAAACCGGAGGGCATTTCAGAGGACGGGGAGTACTCAGACCCGGAGCAGGTGGCGGAATATATTCACCTGTACGGGCATCTGCCCTCCAATTTCATCACCAAGAGCAAGGCGCTCTCCCTGGGCTGGGAGAGCCGGAAAGGGAACCTCTGGGACGTGGCCCCGGGCAAGAGCATCGGCGGCGACCGCTTCGGCAACTACGAGGGGCTGCTTCCCAATGGGCAGTACAGGGAGTGCGACGTGAACTACGCCGGGGGATACCGGGGCGAAGAACGGCTGATTTACAACACGAAGGGCAACGTCTGGTACACCGGCGACCACTATGAGACTTTTACGCAGTTGTATTAGGGGGAATCCGCACGAAGCACTCCTTTTAAAGCCTTCCCCCTCCGGGGGAAGGCTTTAAATAGGGTCTTTTCCGCTTTATGCGGGTCAGGAGGTGAACATCATGCGCACTGCGATCCTGGACGGAGCCGTGATCGGAGACAAGCGGGCGCTCCACGAGGCGCTGGCGGCTCAGCTCGGTTTTCCCGGCTGGTACGGCCACAATCTGGACGCGCTCTACGATCTGCTCAGCACGGAGGCGGAGCCCTGCCGTATCCTGCTGCGGAACCGGGAAAGGCTGGAGGAACAAATGGGCGGCTATTTCCGCTGTTTCCTGGGACTGCTGGAGGACTTGAGACGCGAGGGCTGCTCCGTGGAGACTGCGGAGGAAGCGCCGCGGCAGGGTTCGGACATCTGAAACGAGGAAAATACGGAAAAAATCGCGGCAGCCGCGCCGGTCGTCTGACCTGGCGCGGCTGCCGCGTCTATCGTCCCCCCGCGGTTCTATCCCTCCCCCGGAGGGGGAGGGATAAAGCGGTAATACATGAAAAGCGCGTCACATCTGGTGCTCCTCCGGGCAGTCGTCCAGCACGCGAACGCCCATCTGCTCCGGGCTTGCCACGGGGTATTTGGCGATCCCGGCGGCGTCGAAGCGGGCGCAGAGGCGGTTTTCGGGGTCAACGCGCAGCTCCTCCCCGCCGGGAGGAGCCGCTTTGCCTTTGTCTTTGCGATGCGTTCCGGGCATATCCGCCGCCTCCCGTCTCAGAGATAGCCCCGGACGTCGGTGACGAGCTGCTCCTCCAGGTGGATCAGCCGCTTTGTGATGTCCTTGGCAAATTCCTCCGCCGCCTCATACTGGTTCAGGTAGCGGTTCAGGGACTTGACGCCCATGTTGCAGCCGTCCGTCATCAGGCTGGCCACCGTGGCGTCGGAGCCGTCCACCGCCAGCTTGACGCCCGTCTCGGCCTTGCTCATGGCGGAGGCCATGGGGTTGGGCTTTTTGCCCTTATCCTCAAAGCGGTCCAGCTCCGCCCGGATCTCCTTGCCCAGCTCCATGTGGGCGCTCCGGCAGGTCACCAGCAGGCGCAAAAGCTGGGCGGAGCGGACGGACGGGGTCACCTGGTCGATGGACTCCGTGCCCATCCGCACCCCCGCGTCGCACTCCCGCAGCAGCTTGATCGTGTCGTTCTCGATCATTCCATCAGACTCCCTTTCGGTTTTCTGATAGGATGCCCGGGAAGTTCGATATTATGCGCAGGGATAAGGTCCGGATCAATACGGCAGATACCGGTTCAGGATGGACTGGAGCGTTCCGTCTTCCTCCAAAGAGCGCAGCGCCTCGTTTACCGCACTGACCAGGGCGTCGCTGCCCTTGACAAAGCCGAAAACATACTCCTCCGTGGGATAATCGGCTGATTCGATTGCCAGGTCGTTGCGAACGGCATAGAATTCGGCAGTCTTATCGTCCATGACGGCGCAGTCGATCTGGTGACTCGAGAGGGCTATCATCATCAGGTAATAGGAATCATAAACCACGATCTTGTCCGGTTCAAAGCTCTCCTCTGCATAGAATTGACCGGAAGTACCGCTCACGACGCCGATCATACGCCCGTCAAGGTTGTCCTTGGTGATCCCGGAGTCCTCAAGCGTGACGAGGAACGTGGAGACGGAATAGTAGATATCGCTGCAATCCATGGTCTCCTCCCGTCCAACCCCGTAGATGATCCCGGAGGCCACCGCGTCGCAGGTGCCGTTATGGACGGCCAGCAGCGAGCTGTCAAAGTCCATGACATCAAATTGCAGCTTCAGGCCGATCCGGTCGCAGATTGCGGCAAGCAGCTCGGGGTCGATCCCCGTCATGTTGTCATCATCATCTGTGTACGCAAAGGGCGGGTAGTCCGGGCTGATGGCGACGGTCAGCGTGCCGGGGGTGACGGTGTTGATGTCGGAGAGGTCGGTCCCGGAGACCGCGCTGTCGGGAGTGCTGACAGGTTTGGTCTCGGTGGGTTTCGCTGTGACTGCGGCGGACACGGTCGCGGCGGGGCTGGAGGTCACCGACGAAGATGGGCCGCTCAAGTTGTCCAAATAGGCAGTGAGCAGAACACTCAGCAGCAGCAAAACGGGAATTCCGATTTTTACCGCCAGCGGGATGCCTTTTTTCCGCTGACGCGCCTCCCTCGCCCGGCGGGCTTCCTCCGCTTTGCGGGCTTCCTCCGCCTTGCGGGCTTCTTCAGCCTTGCGGGCTTCCTCCGCCTTGCGGGCCTCCTCCGCCTTGCGGGTCTCCTCCGCCTTGCGGGCCTCCTCCGCCCTGCGGACCTCCTCCGCCTTGCGGGCCTCCTCCGCTTTGCGGGCTTCCTCCGCTCTCTGCCGCTCGAGGTCGGACGCGCCGGACAGCGCGGCGTCCAGCGCTTGCAGCAGCGACGGCATATCCTGAATACGCTCCTCCGGCCGCAGGGCGAGGCCCCGGCGCAGCGCGTCCGCCTGCTGCGGGGGGACCGTGTCCGGCACGGTAAAGTCCGTACCCAGCACGCGGTCCATCGCCTCCGGGACCAGCGTTCCGGTCACGCAATAGTAGACCGTGGCGCACATGGCGTAGACGTCCGTCCAGGGGCCGATCTTTCCGCCGCTGGAATACTGCTCCGGCGGACTGAAGCCGCGCTTCATCACGGGCGTGGTGGACTGTACCCCCGCACCCTGTCCGGCCCCCAGGTCCTTGGCCGCGCCAAGGTCCAGCAGCCAGACCTCCCCCTCCGGGTCGATCATGATGTTGTCCGGGCTGATGTCCCGGTGGATCAGTCCGCGCCTGTGGGCCTTTTCCAGGGCAAGCATCACCGGGCGCAGGGTGGAGACGCAGGTCTCCGGGGACATGGGGCCGGTTCTGAGCAGCCGGTCCCGCAGCGTCTCCCCCTCCAGGAAGTCCATGATGATATAGGCGGTCTCGTTCTCAAAGAACACCTCGCGCACGTCCACCACGTTGGGAATGGCGTGGACCTTTGCCATCTTCCTGGCCTCTCTGACGAAGCTCTCCCGGCCCAGGTCCCTGTCCGCGGCGGAAGAGTGCCACTGCAAAAAGCCTGCGCCCTGGGCGCGGGAGGCCATGTGGACAGGGAAATACTCCTTGATGGCCACCCGCATCTCCAGGGCCAGATCAAAGCCCACGTAGGTGATGCCGAAGCCGCCCTGCCCCAGCACCCGGCCCACCAGATATTTGCCGTTGTGCAGCATGGTCCCCAGGGGCAGGGCAAAGGCGGGCTGGTCATTGACGGCGTGGTTCCGTCCGCACTGCGGGCAGACGGTCTCCCCCGGCGATATGGGGCGGAAGCAGTTGTAACAGTAGGCTGTCATAGGGCGCGTTCAGTCGGTCCGGACCGCCAGCACCGCCATCCAGGGCTTGCCGGGCAGGCGGACCTCCGTGAGTCCGGAGGCGTTTTCCAGTACGGTCTCCCGGGTCATCTCCCAGGTGTCGATGACCTCCACCCGGTAGCTGTGGTTTTCCGGGAGGTTCATACGGGTGAGGGCGCAGCACTGGTCGTCCAGATAGCGCAGGAAAGCGTCGTCGCCGCAGTGACCGTTGTATTCAAATTCCACGGCGAAAAAGCCGTCCCGCTCCGCTCGTTCCATGGAGCAGATGGTCCGGAGCATGGGCGCGAGGTACTCCGGCAGATCCACGGCGGAGCGGCGGATCTCCTCGTCGGTCATGCCCAGGATGCCGGACATGCCCGCGCCCAGGGGCTCCAGCGGCCCCGGCAGGCTCTCGATGATGCCGCGCAGGAAGCCGATGCGCGCCGGGCTCTGCCCGTGGAGGATGCCGCCGCGGGCCCACCAGACCACGTCCTGTTCGCCGGTGGCTGTGGCCGCGTCCCCCTCCGGGGTGCCGGGGAGGTAGGTCTCGCCGTGGGTGCAGTAGCCGCCCTGGGTGGTCACCTTCCAGAAGCTGCGGGTCATGTCCTGTCCGGACAGGTTGCCGAAGAACTCGGGGATGTTGCCCTCGTAGCGGCACTCGTCGATGAGGACGGGCTTGCCGTATTTGCGCTGCATCTCCCCCACCCGGAAGAGCTGCTTGGTCTGCCAGGACATGTGGGTGATGTTTTTGCGGGACGGGTCATAGATCAGGAAGCACTGGTGGTTGCCCAGCAGATGGTGATAGGGGTCGTGAGCGGCCACAAATTCCTCGATTTCATGCCAGTCCGCAAGGCTCCGGGCGGCGACCAGATCGTACTCGTTGGCGAGGCTCCACCACAGATGGGGAAAAGCGGAGAAGCGCCGGAGCAGATAGTCCAGATAGACCAGATTGTCCTCCTGGGTGAGATTGGCAAAGCCCCAGCGGTCATAGGGGTGGAAGAGGATCAGGTCCACCTGAATGTTCAGCTTTTCCATCCGGCGGAGCTTGTCCTCAAAGGCGTCCCAGAAATCATAGCTTGGCATGTGGACGTCCCAGTAGCTGTCCCGCTCGGGCTGTTCTATGGGGAACAGCGGCAGGCCGGCGGCATCGAAGCTTTTCTCCTCCCTGCCCTCTTTCACCTGAAACGGGTAGAACTCCGGGTTGTTGGTATTGTACACGTAGTGCTTGGGGAACACGCACATGCGGATCTTGTTAAAGGGGCCGTTTTCCAGGCTCTGGAAGGTCTCCTCCATCAGAGCCCGGCTCTGGTGGGCCATGGCGTAGACCGTGGTGCCGAAGCCGTGGAACCAGGTCCCGTCGGCGTGGCGCAGATGGGTCCCCTCCGCCCGGACGGGTCCGTGCCTGCCCGCCGCGGCGGCGGCGGAGACCACCTTCGCGGTCTGCGGAGCGTCAAGGATGCTGCCGGTGACGGTCAGGCCGTACTCCCCCGCCTCCTCGGGCAGAAAGCGCAGGCGGTAGGTGCCGTTCCCCGCGTAAAAGCCCGGGACGGTCCAGGTCCGCTCCCCCCGGGTGAAGCGGCCGCAGAGGTCCACCTGCACCCGGCTCCCGGCGGGTTCAGGGCCGATGAAGCCCAGCTCCAACATTTCATACTGTTTTGCGGGAATGATTGCTTCCATGTTTTTCCTCCTTTTTTCAGGCGCAAAGCGCCTTTCTATGAAAAACGGTTTATGTTAGCTGATTCCATGATTACATGCCGTTTCCTCCCCTGTTCGGGGAGGAAACGGCGAAATTTGTCGGGAATATGGCTGTCAGGGCTCCTCGTCTTGCCACGGTTCATTCCACTCCGGCTTGACCGGGACGCGGTTGTAGGTGATCGTGACCTCTCCGGGCAGGACAATGGTCATACTCAGGTTCGGGTCATCTATCTCATTGGCGGTGAACCATTTCTCGCCGTCCACGCTGGACAGATGGGTCTTGGGCTGTCCGTCAACGCCGCTCTCATGCCGGAATTGCAGCTCATCTCCGTCCAAATACAGATGATACTCCACTTTCTGATCGTCCCCGCTGTCGTCGATGCCGATGTACACCCCGGGGTCGCTGCCGTCTCCGCGGGTGCCAAAAATGTGGGGGTCTACCCGGTAGGTCCCGGCTGAGGTCGTCAGCTCAAAGTCCATGCCGTTGTAATAGTTCTGATCGTCATTGTCCCACACCATCCAGGCGCCGTCCACGACAATGGTCGTGCCGTCCTCAAAGGTGCAGTTCCAAAAATGGCACTCGTCGCCATCGCCGGCAACGGAAAGCTGAATGGGAGCCCCGCCGTTGTTCGTGATCCGGGCATTGCCGGCAAAGCGCGGCGTGCCCTCCAGCGTGACGGGGACGGCTTCTTCACGGTAGTTTTGCAATTCGCTGCCATCCATCAGCAGCAGCCTTCCGGTGGGCCAGAGGGTGAAGATGGAGCGGTCCCGCAGCTCCAGGTATCCGTACACCACGAGGCGGCCGGACACGCCGTCGCCGTCCTCCCCGACCTCGATGCTTTGATTATTGTCCATACTGCCGTTGATGACCAGATCGCCCCAGACGCTCACGTCTCCATCGTTCCAGAAGTGCCCGTCCACGGTGAGAACCCCGTCCCAGATGATGAGTCCGCTGGCGGGCTCAATGTTCAGGTTCTGGGGGAGCGTCAGGTCGCCGTTCAAAGTGACCGTGCAGTCCTCGCGGATGTAGAGGCGGTCAAACTCCGGGTCTTTGGAGGCAGCCGCGTTTCTCATGCCCTGTTCTGAGCGGACCTCCGCGGCGCAGGCGGCGTTTTCCGGCGGATGGATCACCGGGCAGGCCGCGGGGTGCTCAAATACGCCGTCATGGACGTACCGGTCGCCCTCCCAGTGGCCCATCTCGTAATAGCGGACCTCAAAGCGGCCGTCGTTTACCACATTTCCGGCAGAGGCGTCGAAGCTGCCGAAGGACCAGATCTCCACGAGCCCCTCATTTTTCCAGTTCCAATCATTTTCCTCGTTGCCTTCCTGTCCTGCCTCGATGCGCAGCGTTCCGTTGATCACCAGACGGCAGGGGCTGAAACCGTGATCGACCATCTGCCCGCGCTCGCCGTCCACGCGGAGGGAATTGTCCGCCGCGACGGTCAGCGTCGCGTCCTGCGTCACGGTCAGGGTAATCCCCTCATTGACCGTGTAGCGCTCCGCGCCCTCGGTATCCGGGTCCACATCTCTCCAACCGTCAACCGTCTCGTCCCAGACGCGCCAGCGCTCCGCCTCGCGGGCGTTGAGCCAGTAGTCGCCGAAATCGGCAAGCACAACATCCGACGTAAAGGTGATGTCATTGATGAAGTCCAGGCGGTTATAGCGGAAATTCTCCGCCCGCTGCCGCTGCTCCGCCACCGCCGCGCGATAGCCCTCCTCCGTGGAGACCTCGGCAATAAAATCGCACCAGTTGCTCTCGTTGCCGTCCTGGTTCCAGTCGGTGAAGAAATCGGGGAAGCCTGTGAGATCGCAGGGCTGGTATCCGTCGCCGAAGCGGTCGGTGACGTTCATATAGCCCATGTTCAAAAATTTGCTGCCGCTGGGGACCGTGAGGCTGCCGCCGGTGATATGCAGGCCGCCGGCATTGTAGGTGTTCAGCGCCGCGCCGGCGTTCTGGCTGTAGGCGACATTTTCCAGGTTCATATCGCCGTTGGTCACGATCACGCCGTTGTTGACGATCGTGCCGCCGCTCTGCCGGAACCAGGCATGGGAACCGTTGTATCCCTCGCCCACGCTCGTGAGAACGCCGTTGGTCAGTGTCGCGCCCTTGTCGATGAAGATAGAGGGGAGATAGTCCGCTCCGAGGGTTTTGGAATTCTCTTCCAGGATACCCCACCAGCTCCCCGGGCCGTTGCCGCCCCAGAAGCGCTCCCAATCCTCGGCCTTCGGCTCGCCGAAAACCAGCTCCAGGACGGTGGTCACCGCGCAGTTTTCGGCGGGCTCCAGCCACAGCTCGCCGTCGTTGGCGAGGTCGCCGGACAGCTCCAGCGCGGAGCCGAGGAACTGCATTCTTCCGTCGTTGAACAATTTCCCGGTGTTCTTCACCGTGCAGGGGCCGCCGGAGCCTGTCTGCTCCGGCTGCGCGGACGCGCCCCAAACGACGTAGCGGTCCTCCCCGGCGTGGGCCTCCAGAAGCTCGTAGTTGCCGAGCGTTCCGGCGTTTTCCAAGACCGCCTGGCGGCGGAGGTAGAGAAAGCCCCGGTTCTCAAGCTTGCCGCCGGCATTGTTGCGCAGCGCGGCCCCGTTGCGCACGTGCAGCTCGCCGAAGCGGCCGTCCTCGTCTCCGTTCGAGTTGGTGAAGCGGATGCACTGGACCTCCAGCGTGCCGTTGTTGTCCAGAACGGCGTCCTCGCCCGCCAGGGTGAGCGTGCCGAAGCGGTGGTTGTCCTCCTCCCGCTCGCTGTCGCCCTCCCGGTAGGCCCGGAGCGTGATCGCGCCGTTGTTCGTGACATGTCCCTCGCTGCTCAGGGACCTGTAAATATCAATGGTACCGTTGTTCACCAAAGAGAACTGCTGCGGGAAATACAGCTCGTTGTCGTGGAGGCGCACGGCCGCGCCCTGCTCCACCGTGACGGTATAGGCGGCAGCGTCGTCCCCGTCCAGCTCCAGCCACGGCATTTCGGAAATATTGCCCCGCAGGGTCAGGTTCCCGCCGG
>JAFTBW010000210.1 GCA_017455015.1 Oscillospiraceae bacterium
AATCTTCTTGTGGAGAAATCCGTTCTACTTTTCAACTTTTCCCGTTAATGCTATCTTGACGTTGCCATACTTGGAAACGCGGAAGCATAATTTTCTACGTTTTGACGAATAGTTTTCAGGGTATCTAAACAGTTACTATTTTTCTTTGAAAGATGGAAGCTACATCTACGATATTGAGGTATCCTGGGATCACCGTGGTATGCCGGAAAATTACTGGTGGACGATGCATTATATTTTCATCGGAGATACTACACCAAATCCCGAATCTGAATTGATCAATGTCCTTAACAGCGATGGCCCCTACGCGACAGCAGCATTGGATATGCTTTTGGACAGCTTGATGAATAGTCCGGTGGAAACCCTGGACTCCATCGGTGCACGTCCGGCGGGTATCCGGGACTGGCTTTGCTGGTCGCTGGCAGCGCATGTTGATGGTATGGCGCTGGACACGGACGCGCCGCTGTCTGTTTCAGGATTGAGTGAAAACGGTGCGGCCGCGAGAGATAAAATCGTTGAATACATTGCAGATCGAAACGAACCTCCAAAACAATGGCGACAGGTTTACCTTTGACTATATTACAGAAACGCTGCTTCCACGGGTGAAGATAAAAGAGATTCAAGCTGTAGAGCCGGTGGATTTAGAATTTGACGGAATACCTGAGCTCTTGGTGTGGAAATGATTTATATCGGCTGCCACCTATCTATATCCGACGGATATGAGGCGATGGGAAAAACCATGCTGTCATTCGGCGGCAACACCTTCGCCTTTTTCACACGAAACCCGAGAGGCGGAAAATCCAGGGACCTGGTTCCGGAGGACGTGCAGGCATTGAATGCGCTGCTGAAACGCGAGCGTTTCGGCCCGCTGGTGGCGCACGGCAGCTATACCATGAATCTCTGCTCCGTCAATCCCGCGACATGCGCCAATGGATTGGATATGCTGGAAAAAGACCTTCGTCTGATGGAAGCCATTCCTGGCAACCTCTACAACTTTCACCCCGGCGCGCACACGGGTCAGGGAACGGAAGCGGGAATCCGGCAGATTTCAGAAGCACTGAACCGGCTGCTTTGGCCGGAGATGCGCACGACAGTGCTGCTGGAAACGATGGCGGGAAAGGGCTCGGAGCTCGGCGGGAGCTTCGAGGAACTGCGGGAGATTATTGACCGGGTCGAATGCAAGGACCGTATCGGCGTCTGCTTCGACACCTGCCACACCTGGGATGCCGGATACGATCTGGTAAATGATCTGGACGGAGTTCTGACGCGGTTCGATCGGATTATCGGTCTGGAGCGGCTGAAGGCGGTGCATTTCAACGACAGCAAAAATGACCGGGGATCGCACAAGGACCGCCACGAAAAGCTGGGGCAGGGGCGGATCGGGATGGATGCCATGCAGGCAATCGCGCTCCATCCGGCGGTGCAGGGTCTGCCTTTTATTCTCGAAACGCCGAACGGCGACGATGGATATATTCGGGAAATCCATACGGTGTTGAACTGGTTCAAGGAATGATTGTGTCGGCGATACGGGCAAATCCGCCTATAACAAGCACAAATTCAAATGGATTCGAGAAGGGGGGCAGCAATGCGGAGAGAGGATGCGCTGACCATCCTGAATGAGATCTATCGGGATTGCGCAAAGATATTTCCCTGTGGGATCCATGACGTCTATTTCGATCTCGTCCAAAGCGAGGACCGCCCGCATCGCGTGAAAGACGGCGTATTAGCTGCGGTTTGCGGCCCCCTCGTCAACTCAGAAATCATACCGCTGTTGCCAAAGAGCTCCGTGTCAAAAACCGGAGAAAAATATTTGTTATGGATTGACAAAAAGGGCGGAATTTAGTATGCTGTTTTATGGTGGATTTCACACAATTTGATGTCTGATCCATAATACTGTGCAAGGGAGGAACTTGTATGAATTTCCAGACGACACAGGCCCATGAGGATTTGCGTGCAAAGGTGCGCGCCTTTGCCGAGGCAGAGGTCAAGCCCATCGCGTTCAAGCTGGACCAGGAAAACTGTTTTCCCCGCGCTGCAGTTGAAAAAATGAGCGAGCTGGGGCTGATGGGACTCCCCTACGATCCGGAATACGGCGGCGCAGGGCTGGATGTGCTGAGCTACGCCATCGCAGTAGAAGAGCTGGCCCGGGTGGACGGCGGCGTTGGCGTCATCCTGTCGGCGCACACCTCGCTGGGAACCTATCCGATCGCGGCCTACGGCACAGAGGAACAAAAGCGAAAATATCTGCCCGATCTCTGCACCGGCAAAAAACTCGGCGCATTCGGCCTGACCGAGCCAAACGCCGGCTCCGACGCAGGCGGCACCGAGACGGTGGCCGAGGACCGGGGCGACCATTACCTCTTAAACGGCGAGAAAATTTTCATCACGAACGGCGGTGAGGCGGACACCTATGTGATCTTCGCGGTCACGACGCCGGGCATCGGCACCCGGGGGATTTCCGCTTTCATCGTCGAGAAAGGCTGGGAGGGCTTCACCTTTGAACCGCATTACGACAAGATGGGTATCCGCTCCTCCGCCACCTGCCAGTTGAACTTCAACGATGTCAAGGTCCCGAAGGAGAACCTGCTGGGCAAGGAGGGCCAGGGCTTCAAGATCGCCATGGGGACCCTGGACGGCGGGCGCATCGGCATTGCTGCCCAGGGCCTCGGCATCGCCCAGGGCGCCTATGAGGCAGCGGTGGAGTACTCCAAGGAGCGCGTCCAGTTTGGACGGCCCATCTGCACCCAACAGGCCATTGCATTCAAGATTGCGGATATGGCGACAAAGCTGCGCTGCGCCCGCTTTTTGGTCTACTCCGCCGCGGAGCTGAAGCAGGCCCACGCCCCCTACGGCATGGAGGCCGCGATGGCAAAGCTGTACGCCACGGACATCGCCCAGGAGGTCACTTACGAGGCCATTCAAATCCACGGAGGTACCGGCTTCCTCAAGGGCATGGAGGTGGAGCGCTTCTACCGCGACGCGCGGATCACCTCCATCTACGAGGGCACCAACGAGATCCAGAAGGTGGTTATCGCAGCGGGAATTCTGGGTAAAGCCGGTAAGGCAGACCCCGCCCCGGCGGCAAAAGCCGCGCCAACGGGTGAGACGGGACCCCGCAAAAAGCAGATTTTCAAGGGCGGCGACCCCAAGGAGATGGTGGACAGCCTCGTCGCGGCGCTGAAAAAGGACGGCCATGACTTCACCGTCGGTATCCCCATCGACACGCCCATCGTCCAGGCCGAGCGCGTGGTCAGCGCGGGCAAGGGCATCGGCGAAAAGGAGAACATGAAGCTCATTGAGGATTTGGCGAGAGCTGCCGGCGCAGCCATCGGCTCCTCCCGCCCCGTGGCGGAGACGCTGCAGTATGTTCCGCTGGAGCGCTATGTCGGGATGTCGGGCCAGAAGTTCAAGGGCAACCTTTACATTGCCTGCGGCATCTCCGGCGCGCTGCAGCACCTCAAGGGCATCAAGGACGCCTCCACCATCGTTGCCGTCAACACCAATCCCAACGCAAAAATCTTCAAAAACTGCGACTACGGCATTGTGGGCGACGTGAACGTGATCCTGCCGCTGCTGACCGCCGCGCTGGACACCGGCGAGAAGCTTCCTGCGCCCCCGATGGTCAAAATGAAGCGGAACGTGCCCAAGCCGCCCCGCCAGCCCAGGAAGCTGGGCGTCTGCCTCGGCTGCGGCCATGAGTACGACCCCGCGGAGGGCGATGCCGACAGCGAGGTGAAGCCCGGCACCGCTTTCCGCGACCTGCCCGAGGGCTGGACATGCCCGCACTGCGGAAGCACGGTCGAGTCCTTCATCGAGATCGAAGTCTGAGCAGCATCCCGCCCAAATCATAAAGGAGGTAACACGCGATGTATTTATACCGTAAAGTAACCGACGACCTGTACTGGGTCGGGGCCAACGACCGCCGGCTGGCGCTGTTTGAGAATATCCATCCCCTGTACCACGGCGTGAGCTACAACGCCTACGTGCTGCTGGACAAGGAGGCCGTGCTGTTCGACACGGCGGACTGGGCGGTGGGAAGGCAGTTCATCGAAAACGTCCAGGCGGTGCTGGACGGCCGGCCCCTGGACGTGATGGTCATCAACCACGTGGAGCCGGACCACGCCGCCAGCATTGAGGAGATCCTGCTGCGCTGGCCGAAGGTGAAGATCATCACCACCCCCAAGGCCGTCACCATCTTAAAGCAGTTCGGCTTCCCCATCGACGCGGACAAGATCGACCAGGTCTCTGAGGGCGACACCCGCTGCTTCGGCAAGCACACCGTCGCCTTCGTCAACGCGCCTATGGTCCACTGGCCGGAGGCCATGGTCACGTTTGACACCACCAACGGCGTGCTGTTCTCCGCGGACGCCTTCGGCTCTTTCCGCTCCCTGGACGGCAAGCTGTTCTCCGACGAGTTCGACTTCCGGGGCGAGTGGATCGACGACGCCCGCCGCTATCTGACGAACATCGTGGGCAAGTACGGCCCCCAGGTGCAGAATCTGCTGAACAAGGCATCCGGCCTGGACATCAAGTACATTTGCCCGCTCCACGGCCCGGTCTGGCGCAAGAGCGAGGACATCGCCTACATTCTCGACAAGTACCAGCACTGGAGCACCTACGAGCCGGAGGAGAAAGGCGTCATGATCGTTTACGCCTCCATGTACGGCAACACGGAGCGGGCCGCGGAGGTGCTGGCGGCAAAGCTGGCGGAAAAAGGCGTACTGAACACCCGCCTTTACGATGTCAGCAGCACCCACGTCAGCTATCTGATCTCCGACGTGTTCAAGTACAGCCATCTGGTGCTGGCCAGCGTGACCTACAATCTGGGCATCTTCCCGCCGATGCACAACTTCCTCATGGACATGAAAGCCCTGAACGTCCAGAACCGCACCGTCGCCATCCTGGAGAACGGCTCCTGGGCCATCCGCTCCGGCGCGCTGATGCGCAAGGAGCTGGAGGAACTCAAGCGCATGGAAATTCTGGAGGACGGCGTGACCATGGCCTCCTCGCTGCAAGCGCAGAACCTCGCCGACGTGGACGCCCTGGCGGACGCCCTGGCGGCCTCGCTGGAGAAATAAATCCCCGCAGAAAAGCAGAAAAACGCCCGCCCGGCTCGGCACAGCGCCGTCCGGGCGGGCTTTGTGTTGTGGGCGGTTCTTCCGGATCATCTCCCGCATATTGCGGCGGGCGGCTGTTATCTCAGCCCCAGAAATGCGATGATCCGGGCGTTTGCGTCACCCATAATCTTCGGGTCGGTAAATCTGTGATCCGCCGCCTCCACGGGGACGAATTCGATCAGATTGTCGTCCGCAAACCGCCGCACCTCGTCGATCGGGATGATCTCGTCCTTGGCGCCGTGGAGGATCAGAATATCGTCCGCGTATTCGAGGTAATCCTTATCCCGGATGTCGGAGCGCCGCAGCTCCTCCAGGAAGCCGGGACTGATCTCGATCTTGCGGTCGAATCCCACCGAAACATTTTTGCCCTTTTCGAGCTTTTCGAGACCGTCCTCCGACAGAAGGGCGCTGACAACCACGCCGTACATATTGACCGCAGGGCAGCGGAGCGCAAGCTTCCGGAAAGGGTTCCCCTCCTCCGCGATATAGCGCAGGAACAGGTAGCCGCCGAAGCTGGTGGCGTAGCCGTACAGGTTCTGCACCTCCCACCTCTCCCGGACGTGGGCGAGCACCAGGCGCAGATAGGCGCTGCAATCGTCCAGCGTGAGCTTCTTCTTGATGTCCTCGCCGTGGCAGGGCCAGTTGAACGTGACGGCGGCGATGTGCTTGTTTTTTTCCAGGACCCGCCCGGCGAAGCGCTCCGCCGCCTTGTTCCCCATGTGGCCGCCGAAGCCGTGACCGAATACGATCACCGTCTCGACGTCCTTTGGCGTGTCGCAGTACAGCTTGCAGCGGATGCTGTGTTTTTCCGCGTTGACCGAAAACAGTTTTTCCATGTCCGTGTTTCCTCAGTGCCCGTAAAACGGGAAATATTCCGCGAATTCCTCCTCCGTCATACGGAGGAATTCGGCGATGCCCCGCGCCACTTTCTCCCCGCGCCCGTCCCGGACGGAGGCGAGAAAGTTCCGGGTTGTGGCGGTCCAGGCGGCCTCGCCGCCCCAGCGCTCCGTCTCCCGGGGAATTTCCGGCTCCAGCTCCGCAAAGAGCGCGGTCATGGTCTGCTCCACCTCCCCGTCGGAGAGGGGGCCGGACAGCAGCTCCGAAAGCCGTCGGAGAAACCGATCCCGGAACTCCTGGTTGTTCAGCATGGCCCGGGGGATCATGGAGTGCTGGTTCCCCGGCTCCAGCAAGATCTCCCAGGAGGGGTCGTGGTGGTACAGGCTCTCGTCCAGGTCGTAAAGGGCGTAGCGCCACTTGCCGTCCGCGCCGGTGTAGATATAGCGCACGTTGCCGGGGATGTCGCAGTTGGTGAAGTAGGCCTCAAAGATCATCCAATCTGTCAGATTCTCCAGATCCAGCCAGCTCTCCGCCCAGGCGCAGCCGTCCTCCCCGGCGGCCATCCGCGAGGCCCGGAACATGTTGTCATGCAGCTCCTGCGTGGCCTGCATGGGGATGACCGGGGCGTGAGAGATGTAGATATCCTCCTCCGGAACGCCCAGGTGGTCGGCCACATAGCGCTCGGAATAGTCCTCCCGGATGCAGTAGACGCCCCAGTATGCCCCGTTGACGTACAGCGCCGCGTAGCGCTCGTTCAGGGCAAGCACATGGTCCGAGGCGGCATTGGCGAGCCGGGCGGCGAGGGTGTCTTTCACAAGGATGTTGCCGTTGAGGCAGCTCCCGCCCCGGAGCAGCAGGGATTTAAAACAGGTGATGGCCCCGTCGCCGAACACGTCATAATTGAGAAGCCCGCCGCTGCGGGGCCGGAACCCCAGCCGCATGGACTTTTTGGGGTAGGCTTTCCGGGAGCCTGCCCCGTGGAGCTTCACGCCGCAGTCCAGGCAGAACCCCTCCTCATTTTCTGCGAAAAAGGCCACGTTGGCGTCCACCTCAAAGTAGCTCTCCGGGTTGGCGTAGATACCCCCGCCGCCATCGAAGTCCCCGGGGGCCAGGGAGAGGCAGACCACAGGCAGGCTGTGACCCTCGTTTATCACATAGTTCCAGGTGACGGTTTCCCCGGGGAGCATATCCTCCGGAAAGCACTTGGCCCGGATCACGCCGGTTTTTTTCAGGGTCAGCGGCTCCTCGTAGCGCTTGGAGTAGCGGGTGGGGACGCTGCCGTCGGTGGTGTAGCGGATCTCCCCCGGTCCGCTGAGGGTCAGGGTCAGTTCCTCCACCCCCTCGTAAATGCCGGGGGGCGTGTCCGTCTCCGGCGCGGGGGCGATCTCCCGGTATCCGTCCCGGTTCTCCTGCTCGGGCGTGGCCTGGGAGAAGTAAAACCAGCCTCTCTCCCCCTCCATCCGTCCCACGCTGCCCCGGTAGGGGTGGCCGGTGACGTGGATGTAATCGGCGAGGGTCCCGTCGGGTCCATAGAGATAGAGCCAGTCCTCCTCCGCGCGCAGGGCAAAGGGTGCGGCAGGCTGCTGAAACCGTCCCTCCTCCCCTGTCAGCAGGATCACGACGGTCTTTCCGGGCTCCAGGACCTTTTCCGGAAGCCGGTACAGTTCCGGCGTAGCGCTGTTGTCGGTGAGCGTGTAGTCGGAGAGGGTGATGGGGGTATCGGAGCAGTTTTTCAGCTCCACCCAATCGTAATACTGTCCCCCGGACTGGCGCAGATAGGCGTCGTTGGCGGTCATGACCTCGTTGATGGCAAGGCCCGCCGGGATCTCCCGGCTCTCCAGGAACGCCAGCGCCCCCTCCGGCGTATTCGGAAAACCGGGGGTGGCAAGGTCCGTCTCCCCCGCCGCCGCGGCGGAGCGGTCCGGTTCCAGCGCGCCGAAGCGCAGTTCGCTCACCGGGGAACCCACAGGGGTGGAAAGCAGCACAGTCTCCCCGGAGCGGGACAGGCGGAAATCCGTGTGAAGCTCTCCGTCTGAAATTCGGTTTTCCCCGTCGCAGTACAGCAGAGCGCAGCCATAGGGGGGCAGGGTCAGAGCGGGGATGGCCCAGCCCGCCGGTTCCGCCGGGTCAGTGCTGAGCCAGAAGCCCGTCAGGTCCAGCGCCTCTCCGCTGTCGTTGTACAGCTCGATCCAATCGGAGAAGCGCCCCCCCGCGTCCGGGATACAGCCTCGGTTGTCCGGCATTGCCTCGCTGATTTGCGCCGGGCAATCTGCATAGCCCAGGGCCTCCAGATAGGCATAATAACCGTCGTCATCGTTGGGATATCCGGGCGTCGGCCGGTCCGTCTCCGCCCAGGTCCCGTCCGCCTGCAGGGCCCAGGACCGGTCCTGGACCAGCGGCGGCGTTTCCAGCCGGTCCGCGATGCCGCCCAGCCGGTCCGTCAGCACCAACGTCTCCCCGCCGCTGCCCCGGAGGGAGAAGCCCGTCTCCCCGCCGCACCAGAGCACCCGGTATTCCCCGGGACCGAGGGTCTCTCCGGCAGGGAATATGTATTTCTCCCGGTCCTCCGCATCGCTGAGCCGAAAGCCCGCCAGCGACAAGGCGCTGTCCCCGGCGTTGTAAAGCTCAATCCAGTCGGGACAGTCCCCCGACGGAGCGCGGTGCAGGGTGTTTCGGGACATGAGTTCCGTAATGACGACCTCCGGAGCGGCCTCCTCCCGGGAGGCCAGCCAGGCTTCATAGCCGGTCTCGTCGTTGGGATAGCCGGGGGTGGCAAAGTCCGCCATATACCAGTTCCCCGCTGCGTCCGGCACCAGGGGGCGGTTGGAGTCAAGGGCAGGGGTCTCCACGCTGTCCACCACCAGATTCCGGGCGTTCAGCAGGGAGACGGTCTCGCCGCCGGCTTTGGAGACGGAGAACGGAGCGCAGCCGGTCTCCGGCGGAGCGGAAGCATCGCACCAGACCACGAGATAAGCGCCGGCAGGAACCAGCGTCCCCTCCGGGAAACGGTATTTCACCGTCCGCCCGGAGTCCGTCAGTCCCCAGCCGGAGATGTCCAGATCGGTTTCGCCGCCGTTATACAGCTCCACAAAATCCCGGAACTTCCCATAGGGATCGGGATAGACGCTGTTGGAGGCCAGGATCTCATTGAGACGCACCGCCGCGGCGTCCGTGCCGCCCAGGCGGGCCAGCAGCACGGCCAAGGGGATCAGCAGCAGCACCAGCGCGCTGACCGCGATCCTGAGAATGTTTCGCTTTTGTTCCTGCACGGCCTCGCCGCCTCTCTCTTTTTATGCGAACATTGTACCCCAAAAGGGCGCACTTTGCAAGGAAAACCAGGATCGTTTCAAAACCTGCGTCTATGAAAACGGGTCCCCATGCTCCGAGGAGACAGGGGGACCCGCATAAATCGCATATATTCAGTACCGTATGGATCAACTGTTGTCCTTGAGTCTGGAGAGAATGATTCTGGCCACGATCAAAAAGCCGAGGGTGAAAGCCACCAGGATGCCGCAGGTGTTCCAGAAGTGTTCGGTGGTAAACGTGAAGAAATCCTCCGGGTCGTGGGGGATGGGAAAGCCCTCCAACTGCATCCGCTTGGGCAGCTCGTTTAGGTTGGCCGTGGTGCCGTAGCACTCCATGCTCCAGCGGCAGACCGCGAACCAGGAAATGGCCTCCGTAACGCCCTCCAGCTTGAAGAGCAGGCCGGAGAACAAAATCTGCGGCATCAGCAGGATCGGAGCCACGGTCATGGCCCGGTCGGCGTTTGTGAACAGCGAGGAGACGAACAGGCCCATGGAGCTGGCGGAGAGCGCCGTTAAAAAGGCAGTCAGCCAAAGCTCCGGGAAGGGTCCCAGCACGATGCCGTCCTCCGGAGAGCCCACCAGCAGGGCAAAGACGCCGGTCAGCAAAAAGCTCTGGACCAGACACATCAGGCCCATCACAGTGATCTTGGAGGCCAGATAGGCGGTCAGCGACAGGCCGGTCATATACTCCCGCTTCAGGATGGTCCGCTCCTTGCAGATCTCCTGGATGGCGTTCAGGATGCCGATCCAGAAGGCGGAGCAGGAGAGGGCGAAGAGAAGGCTCTTGGTCATCTCATACTGGTCGAACTGGTTTCCGTCCGCCACAAAGGAGATCAGCAGCGACAGCAGCGGGGCCTGCAAAAGCAGCAGAAGCAGGCGCTGCCGGTCGTTGAGCACCAGGCGCAGATAGCGGGCGCACAGCGTGTGGAAATGCCTCCGGGCGGGGGCGCGCTTCTGTTTGGGTATCTCGCCGGGGTATGGTTTTCCGGTGGGGTGAATGCTCTGGCGGTAGCGGGCGCTCAGCTCCTCCGCCCGGTTGGTCATGGGCTCGTACACGTCCACGATGTCCCGGACGCCGAAAAAGTGCAGCGCCTCGTCGTAGTTGCCGCAGAAGCACAGCTTTCCGCCCTTGCCCATGAAGACGATCTTGTCGCACATCCGAAGCTGCAGCGTGCTGTGGGTGACCAGCACGATGGTTTTGCCGTTGTTTGCCATGCCGCGCAGCGACTGCATCAGGCTGCGCTCCGTGCCGGGGTCCAGGCCGGAGGCCGGCTCGTCCAGGAAGAGGATTTTCGGGTCCGAGAGCAGCTCCACCGCGATGCTGGCGCGCTTGCGCTGTCCGCCGCTGAGCTTGCCGATCAGGTGGTTTTTGCGGTCCTCCAGGTCCACCGTGCGGATGGCGTTGAGGATGGCCGCATCCCGCTCCGCGGGGCTGATGTCCTGGGGGAGCCGCAGCTTCGCCGTGTAGAGCAGCATATCCCAGAGGCTCAGGTTGTCGTAGACGATGTCCGACTGCGGCACATAACCGAAGGTCTTTTTCAGCGCGTCAAAGTTCTGGTACAGGTTGACGCCGTTGATGTACACGCCGCCGCTGGCGGGTTTCAGATAACCGCAGATGCAGTTGAGCAGCGTGGACTTGCCCGCGCCGGAGCCGCCGATGATGCTCACCAGCTCGCCGGGGCGGATATTCAGGCTGATATGGTCGCCTGTCACCATCCGCTTCGCGCCCTTGCCCCGGGTGATGACCACATCGTCCACGTCCAGAGAAATGCCCCGGATCTCCGCGCAGTAGTACAGGCCGGAGGAGCTGAAAATCAGACGGGTGTTGGTGATGTTGATGACATCCTTCTCGTTCAGCCGCGCGGAGTCGTAGATGCGCCGGCCGTTGAGGATGACGCCGTTGGTGCTGTTCAGGTCCTCCAGGGTCCAGCCCGCGTCCGAATAGGTGATCCGGGCGTGGTGCTTGGAGACGCTGACCTGCGGCAGGACCACGGTGCAATCGCTGCTGCGGCCGATGGTCATGCTCTGGTTCAGCGGCACCCTCCGCCAAGCCCCCGCCTGCCGGTTCGAGGAAAAGGCCAGCAGAACGCCGTTGTTCCGGGACTGGGTGGGATTGTCGATCCGGATCAGGTCCCCGTCGTGTACCGCACGGCGGGTAATGTAGGTGTTGTTGCAGATCAGTCCGTTGGTGCTGTTCAGGTCCTCGATGTACCACTGTCCGCCCTGCCGCACCAGTTGCCCGTGGGCGGAATGGCCCGTGACCAGCTCCGACATGAGCGGGATGTCCATGTCGTTGCGGCGGCCAAAGCGCAGCACGTCTTTTCTCTGCGCGTCCAGATCGACGGTGAACGGCTGCCGCTGGCTGTCGAATACCGACAGCTGCAGGCCGGACAACTGCGTCGGTCCCGCGCCCATCTCATACATGCTCGTTTCCTCCCTTGTTCACGCGGCGGGATATCTCAGCACAGCTCCAGCAGATTGCCGTCCTGTGCCGTGGCAGCGCTCCACGCCGGGAGACCGGGGCCGTTGGGATCGCCGGTTTTCATGAAATTGGTCCAGTAGCCCATGATCCGGTCCCGGAGAGCGAAGTCCCTCTCCTCCCAGGGCCGCCAGCAGCGCTCCAGGGTGTCGAAGCTGTACCACAGCTCGCAGGAGTGCCAGGCTCCGTAGCTGTCGCCGGGCAGGTCCCGGGTGAAGTAGTAGAGCCAGCAGGGGGCCCTGCCCAACTCTGCCTGTTTTTTGCCGAACGCGATCACGCCGTCGTAGAGGGGCGAGCCGGGTCCCCTGTTTTCGGGGGTGGTCAGGATGTCGTCCCGGGTGGAGCCCAGCAGATAGGGAACGTTCCGGAGCTTGCCTTGGTCCATCAGCGCGAAATAGCCGTCCGTGAGGACGTGCCCGTCGTTGATGGGGATCAGCCGGAGCTTTCCGTTGACGATGGTTTTCATGTTAAAGGGTTCCACTGCCGCCAGCAGCTTTTCCGCAGGGCACGCGCGCAGCTCCTCCAGGCTTTTGACGCCAAGGATGTCCGTGTAGATTTTGCCGTACTCCTCCGCCTCCCGGAGGGTCATGTCCGTATGCAGGCCGGTGCCGTAGCTGCCGCCGCTCTGCAAGATGGCGTGGGCGATCATGCCCTCGGTGAGCGGGGAGGACACGAGGGTCTGGGTGCTCATGGCCCCGGCGCTCTGGCCGAAGACCGTGATATTCTCCGGGTCGCCGCCGAAGGCGGCGATGTTCTCCCGCAGCCAGCGCAGGGCGGCGATCTGGTCCAGGATCCCATAGTTGCCGGAGCGCCCGTCCGGGTCCTCGGCGCTGAGCCAGGGGTGTGCCAGGAAGCCGAAGGCGTTGCAGCGGTACTCCACGCTGCACAGGATCACGCCCCGGGCGCAGTAGCCCGCGCCGTCAAACTCCCGCTCGCTGCTCCAGCCGCCCAAAAAAGCGCCGCCGTGAATCCACATCGCCACAGGCAGCGGCCCCTCCCCTGCCTTGGGGACCCAGAGATGCAGGTACAGGCAATCCTCGCTCATGGGGCGGGTATCGGCGGCGGGGTCGCAGTAGAAATCCCTGTCAAAAGGCGGGGACAGGTGGAAGCCCTGCATGCACATGTTGCGGAAATCTGTGGCCTGATACACGCCCTCCCAGGGCTCTGTCTCCTGGGGCGGACGCCAGCGCAGCGCCCCCACGGGGGGAAGGGCGTAGGGGATGCCCCGGTACTCCACATAGCTGCCCCGGTCGAGGCCCTCTATTTTGCCGTATTTTGTCTCGATCATGCGGTACTCCTTTCCTTGTGTCAAGGGGACGGTTCTCTTGACACGCCAAGATGTGTCAAGA
Organism: Oscillospiraceae bacterium; assembly: GCA_017455015.1. Taxonomy (GTDB): domain Bacteria; phylum Bacillota; class Clostridia; order Oscillospirales; family Oscillospiraceae; genus RGIG7114. The sequence goes on from JAFTBW010000210.1 coordinate 13,085, forward strand.
GAACCGTCCCCTTGACACAAATAAGAGAACCGTCCCCTTGACACAAATCCAATCGATGAAATCACTTCACCGGCTGGAGCACGTCCCAGTGCTCGGCCAGCCTGCCGTCCTGGATGCGGTAGATGTCCACCACCCGGCACTTGGTGTTGCCCTCAGGGTCCACATTTTTCAGGTACACCGCAGCCATATCGTCCTGGGAGATGACCATCTTGATCTCCAGCTTGAAGGTGGGTTCCGTGATGAACTTCTGCCGGAAGCCCTCCATCAGCGCTGCCCTGCCCTGGCCGACGCCGGGGTTGTGCTGGATGTAGTCCTCGCGCACGTATTTCAGCGCGCTGTCGATGTCGTGGCCGTTGAAAAATTCCTTGTAAAATGCCCGGATCAGTTCCTCGTTGGTCATGGGTCAAACACTCCTTTTTCTCGCTATAAGGATACACTGATTAAAGCAACGTGCGCGGATGGCGAACAAATTTTGTGTCCGCCAAGGCGACAAAAACGCAGGAATACTTTGTGTATTTCAAGTTTTTGGCAACGCAGACGGGCGCAAAATTTGCCGCCAAACGTGCGCGGGGATTTATTCAGTGTATCCATAAGTATCTCTCCCCCCGCAGGGGGAGAGATCGGATCGGAAACCGGTATTGCGCTGGCGTTTGTGCCTTAGCCCTCGATGCAGCGGCGCAGGCACTCCTGGTGCCGGCGGACCTGCTCCACGCACATGTCGGAGGCATCGTCCACATGCTCAAAGCCCTCCCACTCCGTGGAGATGTAGCCGTGGTAGCCCGCCTTCTTGTAGGCGTCGATCACCTGCTGCATGGGGATGCAGGTCTCGTCGTAGTTCTCGTCGATGTAGTAGCACTTGCCGTGGGTGTGGTAGATATAGTCGATGTTGTCGATGATGTCCTGGGGATCGTTCCAGCTATAGGTATAGGAGGCTCCCGCATAGGCGAAGTCGGCGTCGTTGCCGCCGGCGGCCTTGATGGCGTCCATCAGCTCGCCCTGGCCGTTGGCCATGCGGTAGTCCATGTTGGCCGCGCCCAGGTTCTTGTCGTAGCGGATCTTCACGAAGCCGTTTTCCACCCGCTGCTTGAAGAACTTCTGGGTAATTTCGATGCACTCGGGGTGCGCGCCGCGGCGCAGGGCCTGGTTGGTCAGCTCGGTGGGGATCTTGCGGCAGAAGATGCCGAAGTCGGGGATGAAGCCGAAGTACTTGGTGCCGGTGCGGCGGATCATCTCCATGTAGCCCTCGGACCAGCCGGAGTTCAGGGAGAAGGGGGAGTGGACCTCAATGCCAATCTTCACATCGTTGTCCTCGGCGATCTTGAGGCTGGCCTCGATGACATCCATGGGGGTGGAGACCAGGGTCCGGATGATCTTGAAGCCCAGGGTGCGGGCGATCTCCAGGTCACGCCGCATGTTGTCCACCTGCTCCCGCAGGGTGCAGGTGCGGTTATCGTAGATGTGGTTCTCCAGGAAAGCGTCCATGCAGACCGGCTCGGTGCCGTACTTCTGCATCCAGTCGAACCACTTGGCCTTGAAATCCGGGGTGATAACGGGGAACTCGTCGATCATCTCCTCCGCCAGCAGCTCGATGCCCGTGGCGCCGGTCTTGGAGACCTCCCGGATGCAGCCCTCCAGATCCAGCTTGCCGGTAAAGTATCCCTCCTGGTAGCTGTAGAGGGAAACGCTTCTCTTGATATCGTAGCTCATGATTTCTGTCCTCCCTCAAATGGTAAAGTCGCCGTGGCCGGTCCTGACGAGCTGCATGGGCATGTAGGACGGGGCGAGGGTCATGGTCACGTCAGCGTGATGATTTCCGGGAGCCAGGCCGCCGTCCTTCTTCACGGTGATGGTGGCAAACTTGCCGAACAGCCAGCGGTTGGAGATGACGGTGCGCATCTCCTCCAGGGTGAAGGTCTCGCCGTTGACGGTGACCAGCAGGTCCTCCCGGGGATACTCCACGCCGTCCACGGTGACGGCGATGTTCCGGACGATGGACAGAGAAAAGCCCCGGTAGTAAGGGGCGCGGGCCTCCAGGGAAAATCCGCAGACCTTTCCGTCCGGACCGGTCACGTTTTTATAGCCCTTGGGGTTCAGCATATGGGTCTCAAGCATGGCAGTTTTCTCCCTTCAACTTTTATTTTTCTCTCTCATTCAAAGTCGATGGACTTCATGGTCCTGCCGGACTCCCTTACGGCGTCCATCAGCCGCAGCACCCGGCGGGTCTCGGGGATCTTCACCAAAAAGTCCTCCTCGCCCCGGTAGGCGCGGATGTAATTTTCAAAGTAGTTCTCGTGGGTGGTGTGGACCTCGGGCAGAGGCTCGGTGAGGATGCGTCCCTCCGGCGGGGGTCCGAAAGAGCGGGTCGGGCCGGCAGAGGTCATGGTGCGGCCGTGGCCGGCGTTTTGCAGAAGCTGGCTGGTGCGGACGATCTTGCCCTGGGGGGCGAAGCCGTCCAGGTAGGCGCTGCCCTTGTTGCCGCCCAGGAACCAGTGGCGCTCGAACCACTTGTCGTACATCTTGTCCGACAGGTAGTAGGTACCCAGCTCCAGCTCGGCGGTGATATTGTTCTCAAAGCGCATGATCACCTTGAAGTAGTCGTCCACCTCCGTGTTGATGACGTTGCGGATGTCTGCGAAGACGCTCTTCACCTTCACGCCGGGCTGCATCCACAAAAGCTGGTCCAGCAGGTGGACGCCCCAGTCGTAGAGCATGCCGCCGCCTTCTTTTTTGTAGATGTGCCAGTCGTGCATATTGCCGTTGAAGCCGTAGATGCTGCTCTTGATGGTGTACACGTCGCCCAGGGTGCCGGAGTCGAACACGGCCTTGGCGGTGCGGAAGTCCGGGTCAAAGCGCCGCTGGTGGTGGACGGTGAACTTCACGCCGGCCTTTTCGCAGGCCTCAGACATCTCGTCCAGCTCCTGCAGGCTCAGGGCGACGGGCTTCTCGCAGATGACATCCTTGCCAGCCTCGGCGGCCTGGATCACCAGATCGTGGTGGGAGGTGTTGTTGGCGACGATGAGCACCACGTCCACCTCGGGGTCGTTGATCAGTGCGGCGTTGTCGGGGTAGCGCTTATAGCCCTCCGGAACGTCCTGAAGCTGCCCGGGGTCGATGTCCGCGAAGCCGACCACCCGGATGCCGGGCATTTTGGTCAGCATCTTCTCATGCTCATGGCCCATAAAGCCGTGGCCGATAATGCCAAATCCGATATCTTTCATAGGTACTTCTCCAATCTTAAATAATTTTCAATGAATCCCGCGGCCCGGTCACTCTTCGCACAGCCGCCGCAGCATCTCGTGGTGGCGGCGGACCTGCTCCACCTCGTCCGCGAGGCCCTCGTAGCCCATGTCCTGCTGATCCCGCTGGCCCTCGTACTCGGAGTCGATGTAGCCGTCAAAGCCCGCCTCTTTCAGATACTTGATCGGGGTGACGTAGTCGATGCACTTGTCCTCGTAGCAGCCGGGCCGGCCGGGGATCTCGGTCATCTCGTAGAACTTGCCGTGGATGGAAACGATATAGGGGATCACGTCCTTGATATCCTCGGGCTTGCAGCAGGACTCCCGGAGCGCCAGCCGTCCGAAGCTGTTCACGGGGATGCCGTGGCCGGGGAACTTCTCGTCCGTCACGTCGATGAGCTCGTCGTGGCTGTAGTTCCCGGCGTTCTCCAGGATGAAATCCACGGCCTCCGGCTTGTTGGCGTGACGCTTTGTGTACTCGACGGATACCCGGGAGGGGGCAAACTGGAAGATGCCGAAATCGGGCACCAGTCCCACATAGGGGCTGCCGGTCCTCTCCCGCAGCTCGATGATCTCGCTGACGGCGTTGAAGTTGATGCCGGCGGCCATGCCCTTTTTTGCCTGGACGTAGTTGCCGGGCTTGATGGGCCAGGGGGCGTGGATCTCCTTGCCGATGCGCACGTCGTACTTCTCCGCCGTGGGGAGCGCCATCTCGATCACGTCGATGGGCACCAGCACCAGGCAGCGGACGTTTTTGAAGCCCATCTCGGCGGCCAGACGGATGTCGTTTTTCAGGTGCTCCGCCGCCTCCGGGTGGGTCATGATGTGGTCGCGGAACTGGTGGACATCCAGATACACGTCCATGGTAACGGCGGTCATGTCGTAACGGGCCATGTAGGCGCGCCAGTCATAGATGAACTCTTTGGAGGGGAACGGGTAGTCGCGGATGAGCTGCTGGTTGATGATCTCAATGCCGTCGGTGCCCAGGCCCTCCCGGACCTCGCGCACCTGGGCCTTCCAGTCCAGCTTGCCGAAGAACTGGCTCTGCTGGTAGCTGTACAGGGATACGCCTCTCCGGATCGCCATTACGCCTCGCCCCCTTCCGCAAGCTCCATATCGAACTGGCTGATGGTCTCGGTCTTGCCCGCGCCCGCGCCGGAGCCGGGCACCGGCGGATTTTTGAGCCACTCCTCGTCCCAGGGCATGTAGCCGTACTGGGCCAGGATACTCTGCTGCAAGCCGATTTTGTGCCGGCCGGGGGCCAGTCCGCCTTCTTTTGATACGTGGACGGTACCGGCGTCGTCGTAGTTCCAGTGCTCCCAGCAGCAGCTTTTCAGCTCCTCGTAGGTGCGGGGAGCCTTGCCGTTGATCTCAAAGGTCTGCTTGTCCCGGGGGTAGTCCACGCCGTCCACATTGATGTAGTAGCCGTTGTGCAGGGAGAGAAAGCAGCCCCGGTAGTCCGCGATGCGCACCTGGAACCGGAAGCCCACCGCCCGTCCGGCCTTGTCGTAGTCGTTTTTCAGGGATTTGGGTACGATTAAAAAATTGTCAAACATGGGTCGTTGCACCTCATTTTCCGCAGATTTGCAGGCAATGTCAATTCCTCCTCCGCATAGGGGGGAGGAATTGACAGCGACAGCGGTATTACTCTTTCACGCCGCCCAGAGAGATACCCGCGACGAACACCTTCTGGAAGAACGGATACACGGCCATGATGGGGATGACGCCGATGACCGCCATGCACATGCGGATGGAGGTGCCCGGCATCTTCGCCACAGCCGCGCCCGCCGAGGCGGTGTTCGCCATGCTGGACAGCGCGGAGATGTTGTCGATGATGCTCTTTAAGAACTGCTGCAGGGAGTAGAGGTTGGTGTTGCTGATGTAGTACAGACCGTTGGTCCAGTCGTTCCAGTAGCCCAGCGCGACCATCAGGCCGACGGTGGCTAGGATGGGCAGGCTCAGGGGCAGCACGATCTTGAAATAGATGCGCAGCTCGCCCGCGCCGTCGATCTTGGCGGCCTCCACCAGAGAGGGGTGGATGTTGGAGGCGAAGTTGTTCTTGTACAGAATGACATAGAAGCCGTTCATGATGAGGGTGGGGAAAATCAGGCCCCAGATGGTGTCCTTGACGTGCCAGAGCTGGCTCCACATGATGTAAGAGGGCACAATACCGCCGTTGAACAGGGTGGTGAAGAACACCAGGAACGTCAGGACCTTGGCCCGCTTGTAGTCCCGGCGGGAGAGCACCCAGGCCAACATGGGGCCAATCAGAAGGCTGATGCCGGTGCCCACCACGGTGACCAGGATGGTGATGCCGTAGGACTTGAAGATCCTGGCCGCGCTGGCGGAGAACAGGTACTCATAGGCGTAGAGGGAGAACTTTTTGGGGATAAAGGCATAGCCGTCCCGGATCAGGGTACTCTCGTCGGTCAGAGAGGAGGACAGCAGCAGCAAAAACGGCAGGATGGCAAGCGCCGCGCAAATGGAAAGGATCACGGTGATGAGCACCTGATACACTTTTTCCGATGTGCTTTTCAGTCCGGAAGTATCCATACTTTTCTGTTCCTCCTTTCTTAGAACAGCGCGTTCTCTTTATCCTTCGCCCGGACGATCATGTTGACGATCAGGACGATGATAAAGCCCAACACCGCCTGGTACGTGCTGGCGGCGGAGGAGACGGAGATGTTGTTCATGGTCATCAGCATCCGGTAGACGTAGGTGTCCACCGTGTCGGTGACGGAGTACAGCGCGCCGGAGTTCAGGGGCACCTGATAGAACAGGCCAAAGTCGGAGTAGAAGATTCTTCCGACCTGGAGCATGGTCAGGGTGATGATGGTGGGCTTGAGCATGGGCAGGGTGACAAAGCGGAGTTGCTCCCACTTGCTGCACCCGTCGATCCTGCTGGCCTCCAGCACGTCGATGCTGATGCCGATGATGGAGCTGAGGAAGATGATGCCGTTGTAGCCGATCTGCTTCCAGATGTTGATGAACACCAGAATAAACGGCCAGTATTTGGGCGTCTGGTAGAAGTTGATGGCGTTCTCCTCGCCCAGCAGGTGGTTGACGATACCCGTCTCGTTGCTGAAGAACGCGTAGACGATGTAGGCCACGATGACGTAGGAGATGAGCTGCGGCAGCAGGATGCTGGTCTGGAAGAACTTTTGCAGCGCCTTGCGGGTGATGCCGGCAAGGCAGAGGCCGATGATCAGACCCGTGACGATGCCCAGAATGATGAAGCAGACGTTGTAGAGCAGCGTGTTCCGGGTGATGATCCAGGCGTTGCTCTTGAAGAAGCCGGCGTTGCTCTGAAACAGGTTCTTGAAGTTGTCAAAGCCAATCCAGGGGCTGGCCACAAGACCCACGGAGTAGTCCACCTTTTTGAACGCGATGGCGATACCCACCATGGGGATATAGTTGTTGATGAAGAAGTACAGCATGCCCGGCACCGCCATGAAGTCCAGGGCGGACAGCACCTTGTGCCTGTAGAGCCAGATGATGCAGCGGACCAGGGCCGCGACGGCCAGAAGGACCAGAATGATGACGCCGAATGCTGCGCCCACGTTCTTGGCGTTCTTGTTGCTGATGAGGTCTGAGATCTGCGTCATGAAATAGATGCTGAAAACGGCGGCCACCAGGGACGCCCACATGCCGATCCGTGCGCCGGTCTTTTCGCTTTTCAGGGACACGATGCCGGCAACCAGCACGGCGATAGAGGCGATCAGCACCAGGATCAGGATCCAGGACGGGGCGATATCCACCTTGCCGCCCACGATGCCGTTGACGCCCCCGATCAGGTCGAAGCCGGAGAGCGTGTAGGCCACCTTTTTATAGGTGTAGCCGATGTGGGGCATCGCCAGAAAGACAAGCATCAGGATGCCAAAGACGGAAAGATCCAGAAGCTTCAGCTTTGCAAGTTTACCCTTCAAACGGATTCCCTCCTTTTTCTTCTTATTTCTTCTTTCTCACGGATAAGGCGGATGGGCGGCGTTTCCGGCCGCCCACCCGTCGTTGATTCGATTCTGGGTTCCTACGGTTCTATGAAAAGCTTCTCAGCCGTTGTCGGCCAGCCAGGCGTCCAGCTGAGCCTGGTAGGCGGCGAGCAGATCGTCGATGCCGTTGGCCTTGAGCTCGTCGCGGAACGCGGCCAGAGTGGCCTGCCAGTCGGGGGCGGAGCCGGAAGCCAGGGCGGGCTTATACTTCTGCAGCACCATGTTCAGAGCGGTGGCGGTGTTCTCCATGCCTTCGGTGCTCAGGGTAAAGCCCATGTACTTGGAGATGGGGGCGTTGTCCATCTCGGCCTGCTGCATGGCGCGGAGATTGGGGTCGCTGCCCTCCCAGGGAATGACCTTGATCTGGTCGCCGTACAGGAAGTCGCCGGTGTGGTATTGCACGCTGTCGGCGCTCACGCCGTCGGGATAGGTGGCCATGCCGTCGTCGCCCACAACCCAGTCACGTCCGGGCAGGCCCCAGGTCAGGATGTTCACGACCTCGGCGCCTTCCTCGGTGTACAGGTAGTTCAGGTATTTCATAGCGGCCTCGGGATCGTCGCTGGTCACGGGGATGCCGTAGCCAAACTTGGTGCAGCCGTTGGTGCCGACCTTGGACGGGGTGATCTGGATCTCCACCAGCTCATAGCCGGTGATAGCCTCACTGGACTCCTTGCTGCCCAGCTCAGCGGCGCGGATCTCGGCGTAGCCCACGCCGGACTTCACCAGGGTGTCAGAGTAATCCTGGGCGGTGGCAGCGTCCTTGTAGACCAAACCGGACTTGTACCAGTCTGCCACCATCTCGCACATCTTGTCATAGTACTCGGTCTCATAGTAGCAGCGGACGGTGTCGGTGCTCTCGTCGATCATGATCAGGTTATAGCCGTCGCCGGCGGCGTCATACCAGAAAGCGTCGGAGAAGCTGTCGCCGTCGATCATGAAGGGGATGGGGAACAGTACGGTGCCCTCGGCGTCGGTGTTCACCACGGCGGGCAGGCCGGTGTCGGCGGTCATGACCTCAAAGGCGGCTTTCATGTCGGACCAGCTCTTGGCGTTCTCCAGATCGGCGGTCACGCCGGAGGCATCGGCCAGGTCCTTGCGGACATACATGGTCTCGTGGCCGGACTTGGAGTTGTAGTGGGTGATGCCGTAGACGGCGTCGCCGTAGCTGGTGCCCAGCAGCAGATCGCCCAGGCGGGCCTTGACGTCGGGGCCGTACTCGTCGATCAGGTCGCTGATGTCCATGAGCTGGTTGGCGGAGCGGTAGGAGACATAGGAGGAACCGGGCACCGGGGTGAACATGATCACGTCCAGCTTCTCGCCGGCCTGGATCTGCATGGGTATCTGGGTGCCGTAGGTGGCGGCGTCAAACCAGGAGATGTTGGCGTGAACGTTGATGGCGGGCTCAATGATCTCGTTGATGGCGTCGGCCACGGGACCGGTGGCGTTCTGGTCCATGGGGGCGAAGCACATCAGGGCCACGTTGATCTCGGCCATCTCCTCTTCCTCGTCTTCATCCTCGTCCCCGTCGTCGCCGGTGTCGGCGGGAGCGGAGGAGGAGCCGGAAGAGCCGGAGCCGGAGGAACTGCCGGAGGAGCTGGAGGAACTGCCGGAGGACTCGCTGGAGCCACCGGAGCTGGTGGCGGCCTGCTCGCTGTTGCCGCAGGCGGCCAGCACGCCCAGGCACAGAACGAGGGCGAGGATGATTGCGATGGTTTTCTTCATTTTTGACTCTCCTTTTCTGTCCGCAGCCCTTTTCTGCGGACGATAAAATAAAAAATAGGGCTATGGTATTTCCCGGGAACCATCCGGGGGGAAGCGCAGTACGGTCGGGTCACTCCTCCTTTCTTTCAGAGGCATCTTCTTCCGCCGCTCCGTCCTCCGGGATTTCCGGGCGGTAGCGGTCAAACACGCCCTCGATGGGGGCGCTCATGAGCCACAGCGCCAGCGTGGGGCAGATGAGCACGGAGACGGGAAGAACATACACGATCACAGCGAACACCGCCGCCAGCAGGAGAATGGCCAGACTGGCCGGCAGATGCCGGAGCATCAGAAGCAGGGCGTTCGCCAGATAGCGGCGCAGGGTGTTTTCAAAGCTGGCCATCATGGCAAAAAGCCAGATAAAATAGACCAGCAGCGCGCACAGCAGGATATAGACCAGCACATAGATGTTGCCGATGGCCGCTCCCCGCTCGGC
>JAFTBW010000032.1 GCA_017455015.1 Oscillospiraceae bacterium
CGCGTCTCCTCCGCGGCCAGGGCTTTCAGGCGCTCCTTGGCCTCCGCCAGAGTCCTGGCGGTCTCGGTCAGACCGCTCTCTCCCGGTTCCCGGAGCAGCGCGTCCACGGACAGACTGCGTCGGGGGGTGAGCAGGCCGCTCTTTCTGGGAACATGGGCGTCCAGAACACCGACGGCTTCCCGGTAGAGCTGCCGCTCCGCCTGGGTCTCCGTGACCGGTCCGTGATCCTGGGTCAGCCGTTCCGCCGTCTCCGGGTCCTCCCGGTAGGCATCCTGGCTGCTCAGCTCCACGCAGCCTAAGAGCATCAGCTCTTTCAGCAGCGCGTCACGGTCCGTACACATTGCGATGGCCCGCAGTTTTTTCATTTTTACGATTGCCATCAGCCGTTCACGATCCTTTCAACCACAAAGGATACCGCTTCCTCCTCTCTCTGTTTTGCTTTGGCCCGGAGCTTCTCCCGGCCGGCCTCGCTGTCTCCTGCCAGGGCAGCGGCTTCTGCCTTGGCCTTGGCATCCGTCTTGGCGGTCAGCTCCTGGATCTCCTGATCCGCTTTCCGGATGGCCTCGGCCAAAAGCTTCTCGCCCTGTTCCCTGGCGTCCAGCGCGGCCTGCTTTGCCGCCGACGCCGCGTCCAGGCGCAGCTTTTTCAGCCGGTCTTCCGCCGCGGTCAGTGTCTCCATTGCCTCCAGAGACATATTTTGAATCCCTCCTTACCCGGGGGCGGAGCCGGTGCGGCCGGGCCGCGTTCAGCTTTTCCCCCAAAATACTGTCCGCTATTGTACCGCAGTTTAGCTTTAATTACAAGTAAAAATTCCCCTGTCTTTCACGGCTTTTCGTTTTTTGCCATCTTTGCACGGCGTTTTCGCCGGCAGCTTTTCGCGGTTTTCGGGAAAACAACGCAAAGGACTTGCCAATACCGCGAAATTCGTTTATAATACGCGGGATATGTCCAAAAGAACGGAACAAAAAAGCAAAACCGCAGGAGGAACGGGAAATGCCGGAACAGATTTACAGACGACGCTTCGGAGATCGGAAGGATGGACGTCTGCTGCGCACGCTGTCGCCCTTTTACAGGGTCATACCCTACATCATGCCCAGGCGCAGCGACGCGCTGAACATGATTGCGGACAGCGTGGAGATCAGCGGTCTGGAGGACTGGCTCCGCGCCAAACGCGCCGACGGCTGGAAGGGCATGGGGATGCTCCATGTGACCATCGCCGCCTATGTGCGCATGATCTCCCACTGCCCCGGCGTGAACCGCTTTGTCAGCGGGCAGAAGATATACGCCCGCAACAACATCGAGCTGGTCATGATCGTCAAGCGCGCAATGTCGTCGGAGGCGGAGGAGACCAGCATCAAGGTGGTCTTTGACCCTGCGGACACGGTATTCGACATCTACCGCAAGCTGGGGGAGAAGGTGGATGAAATCAAGGCCGACCAGGGGGACAACAATACGGAGCGCGCTGCCCGCGTGCTGACGGCTTTTCCCGGCCTGCTGCTGAAGTTCGCGGTCTGGGTCCTCAGAGTGATCGACTACTTCGGCGGACTGCCCCGGGCGCTGCTGGACGCCAGCCCTTTTCACGGCAGCATGATCATCACCGATCTGGGCAGCCTGGGCCTCGGCCCCATCTACCACCACATCTACGACTTTGGAAACCTGCCTGTTTTTATCGCCATGGGGGCGAAGCGGAAAGCCTACGAGCTGGACAAGACCGGCCAGGCCGTGGAGCGGAAGTATGTGGATTACAAGTTTGAGATGGACGAGCGTGTGGTGGACGGCCTGTACTTCGCCAACGCGCTGAAATACCTGAAATACTATTTAAAAAATCCGGTGCTGCTGGAGCAGCCGCCGGAGCAGGTGTACGAGGATATTTTCTGAACGTCAAAGCCGCGCGGCAGTTCCGTCATGGAACCGCCGCACGGCTTGATTTTTATGGGATGCCAAACAGCCTTTTTCCGTTTTCAAACGTCTTTTGCGCCAACTGCGCCGGCTCCATGCCCAGGGCGCGGGCGGCGGCCCCGGCGATCAGAGGGAGATTGCGGCTGTCGTTACGCTCCCCCCGGTGGGGGACGGGGGGCAGGTAGGGAGAATCCGTCTCCAACAGGATCCGGTCCAGCGGCGTGACGCGCAGCACGGCCAAAGCCTTTTTTGCGTTCTTGTAGGTGATGGGACCGTCAAAGCCCAGATACCAGCCCTGTTTTACCAGAATCTCCGCCATCTCCGGCGAGCCGGAGAAGCAGTGGAACACCCCCCGCAGTCCCGGATACTCCGACACAATGGCGAGGGTATCGGCGTGGGCGTCCCGGTCGTGGACGATCACAGGCTTGTTCAGTTCCAGCGCCAGTTCCAACTGCAAGCGGAAAAACCGCTGCTGCGTCTCCCTGGGCGGGTTGTCCTCCCAGTGGTAGTCCAGGCCGATCTCCCCGATGGCGACGGTCTTCTCCATAGCGCAGAGCGCGCGGATGCCGGCCAGGTCCGTCTCTTTTGCGCTGCCGCAGTCCTCGGGGTGGATGCCGGCGGCGGCCCAGATGTGCCCCCAGCGTGCGCTCAGGGCGGCGGCGGCGCGGGAGCTATCCACGGTGACGCCGGGGACCAGGACCAGCGCCACCCCCGCCTCCGGCAGGGACCGGAGCAGCGTGTCCCGGTCCGGGTCAAATTGAGTGTCGTCATAATGCGCATGGGTGTCAAAATACATTTTGATCGCCTTTCTCCCATATCAGGTGGATGGAGTGGAATAAGTGGGGGCGTTTTTTCGCGAAAAAAGGGAGTTTCACACCACTTTACAAGCATGAAGAACTGTGATATAATTCTTTTACGCGATAATCCCCGGCATTTTTCACAAAGGAACTGCGAGAAAATAAATGGAACGATTATGGCACAGGATTTTTCGTCTGTGTCAAGGCGGAAAAGCGCAGCAATACTTTGTGTATTGCAAGCTTTGACAACGCAGACACAGGCGAAAAAGACAAGCCAGAACATTCAAGTTATTTTTGAACAGTTCCAAAGCTGGAATTGCGAGGTGCTGCATGAAATTGCCGCGCGTTTCGACCGTGTTTGCAGCCCCGGAGCATGCCCGGCTGCGGCGGGAACGGCTGACTGACGGATATATTATCACAATCCTCTGTGTTTTTCCACTGTTTCCGGGGTTTTCCGGGTATCAGAATATCACCGAGGCAAAATATCTGTTTTTTCTGATTTCCACGGCTGCGTGGCTGACCGCCGGCCTTGCCTTGACGCTGCTGGGGGGCTTGAAGGACCGGCGGCGGAGTGCTGCGCCGCTTTGCTGCGGGCTGTTCTGGCTTTCCTGCTGCGCCTCTGCACTCTGCTCCCCCTGGCGGGGGGGGACGCTCCTGGGCGCGGGACGTTACGACGGACTTTTGACGCTGAGCGCTTATGCTGCCTGCTTTCTGGGCATGGCTTTCTGGAGCAGACCGAAAAAGAGCCATGTCCTGGCCTTTGGGGCGGGTATGACCCTCTGCTGCACCGTTGGCGCGGCCCAACTGCTGAACATTGACCCCCTGGGGCTCTTTCCCGGCGGTCTTACATACTATGACCGGGATGTGCTCTATTCCGGGGCCTATCTCACCACCCTGGGCAACACCAATGTGCTGGACGCGGTGCTCTCCGCCGCGCTGCCCCTGTTTGCCGCCTGCTATGTGCTGGAGGGCTGGCCCTCGCTGCTGCCGCCGCTGTTTTTTTGCGCGGCGATTCTGGGCACAGTCCGGGGGGACGGGGCTGCGGTTGCCCTGGGGCTGTGTTGCCTCGTCGGCGCGCCGCTGCTGCTGACGGACCGCAAGCGCGTGCAGCGCGCCCTGCGCTGCGCCGGAACTGTCCTGGCGGGTCTGTGTCTCGCCTTTGCTTACAGGCCGGAATATACGGACCGGGTGCTGACGCCCCGGCTGCGGGCCGGTCCTGCCGCCCTTTCCGCCCTCGCCGCGGCGGCAATCTGCTGCGCTGCGTCCTTTCTGCGCCTTTGGGAGACGGAGCAAAAGCCCCCGCCCCTGCGCCGGATTATGCTCGGCCTGGACGCCGCTGTCCTGCTGGGCGGTCTGCTCACCGTGTACCTCTGGCCGGGAGAGAGCGGGACGCTGTATGAGCTGAAATGTCTGCTCCACGGTGAGCTGCGGGAGGAGTTCGGTTCCTCCCGGCTGGGGATCTGGCGGGAGTGCCTGAAGATGGTCCCGGAACGTCCCCTGCTGGGCGGCGGGCCGGGGACCCTGCCCCTGCGGCTGGACATCCGGTTTTCCCGTTACGTACCGGAGACGGGCGGGACGCTCCGGAGCTATGTGGACAACGCCCATTCCGTCTTTCTCGGCTATCTGGTGAACTGCGGATCACTGTGCCTGACGGCATACCTGGCGCTGTTGGTATCCTGCGGCTTCTCCGCGCGGCGGGGGGGCGCACTCGCGGCGGCGCTGGCCTTTTCCGTGCTGGGCGGCGCGATCCACAGCTGCTTTGGCTTGGGACTATGCCTCTCTGAGCCGGTGTTCTGGACGCTGCTTGGCATGCTGGCCGCCTGCGGCGTATCCGGGCGGGACAACCGGCGCGGAGAGGACAGTGAGGACGATCAAGAGGAGGTGCATCCATGAAAGCGCCAAACCTGAAAACGTTTACCCTTTGCTGTTCCGCGCTGTTGACCGTGGCGGCAGTGACCGTGTCGCTGGTCCTGGTGGAGCTGCGCGGTCAGGAGCGCGCCGGACAGACGGAGGAGACGGAGGCGGTTCAGACCGCGCAGCCCTCTCCCGCTCCGTCCCCGTCCGCCGCGCCTGCCCCGACGGAGACGGAAACGCGGGAGATGCTTCCCACCGAGCCGCCTCCGGAGACGCCGACCCCGTACATCACGCCTCCGGCGGACACCGGCATCCCCTCTTCGGGATCGGATATCATCCTGACGCCCATATCTCCCGCCTCCGACGGCAATCTGAACGCCCCGCCTGCATCCGGCAGCAGCGCGCAGGGATAACGCAAAACAGCCGGAAAAGGCGGAAAAGGACTTTTTCGCAGAAATAGGGAGGTACATAAACCATGGCGATCCGTTTTCAATGCGACGCAGACACCGCGGTGGTGCAGACCGGAAAGGGGCGGGTGCGCGGCTACATCCGCAACGGCATTTTCACCTTCAAGGGCATCCCCTACGCGAAAGCCCGCCGTTTTCACGCCCCGGAGCCGTCAGAGCCCTGGGAGGGCGTGTTTGAGGCATCCAGCTTCGGCTTTGTCTGCCCGCTGCTGACCAATGACCGGCCCACGGGAGAGCTGATGGTTCCCCACCGCTTCTGGCCAATGGATGAGGACTGTCTGAATCTCAATATCTGGACCCCGGGCACGGACGGCGAAAAGCGCCCGGTGCTGGTATGGCTCCATGGCGGCGGCTTTGAAGCGGGCTCCGCCATCGAGCATCTCGCCTATGAGGGCGAGAACATGAGCCGCCTGGGGGATACGGTGGTGGTCAGCGTCAACCACCGGCTGAACATCCTGGGCTACTTTGACCTCTCCGACTACGGCCCGGAGTACGCAAATTCCGGCAACGCCGGCGGGGATGACATCATCGCCGCGCTGCGCTGGGTGCGGGAAAACATCGCCGTATTCGGCGGCGATCCGGAGCGGGTGACGGTGTTCGGCCAGTCCGGCGGCGGCACGAAGGTGACCGCGCTGCTCCAGTCCCCCGCCGCGGACGGCCTTTACAACCGGGGCGTGGTCATGAGCGGTGTCATCGGCCCGCTTTTGGCGGACTGCCGGGGCAGCGGCAGGTTTCTGGCGGAGGCGCTGATGGCGGAGCTGGGCATTCCCGAGACCGGTCCGGCGGGCGTGCGCGCGCTGGAGCGGACGGACTACCGTCTGCTGGCAAAGGCTTATCTCAAGGTCAAGCCAGAGCTGCTTTCCCAGGGCAAAAACGTGGGCTGCACGCCCTTCCCCAACGCGTTCTATCTTGGAGACCCCGCCGTTTGCGGCTTCCGAAAGGAGACGCAGCACATTCCCCTGCTCATCGGCAGCGTATTCGGGGAGTTCTCTTCCTTTGCCGCGCCCTCCGCGCCGGGAGATGAAAGCGCCCGGCGCGCTTTCGTGGCGGAAGCGGCAGGGGAGGAGGGACTGCAGGTTTTGGAGCCCCTGTTCCGGGAGGCGTACCCCCTGCGGCAGCTTTCCGATCTGATGAAGCTGGATTTCATGTTCCGGGGTCCGGAGATCCCCTATATCCAAAAGCGCAGCGCCCTGAACAAAGCCACCTGGGCCTATCTCTTCAACATGGATCAGCCCGTGAACGGCGGCTCCGCCCCTTGGCACTGTGTGGACGTTCCCTACTTCTTCCACAATCTGGACCTTGTGGACTTTCCCCACGGTCCTCAGAGCGATCCCGGCCTTTCCGAACGGGTGCAGGAGCTGTGTTTTCGCAGTCTCATGGCCTTTGCCGCAACAGGGAACCCGGAAAACGAGCTCGTTCCCGTCTGGCCCTGCTGCACGCCGGAGGAGGAGCACACGCTCTTGATCGACGCTTTGCCCCAGGTGCGGACAAACTTTGACCACGCCCTGATTGCGCAGCAGGAACGGTACATGGGTCCCGCGTTCCGGCGGATGATGGACGCAATGCAGGGAAAGGTGCAGCACTGAGCGGAGCAAAGCATGAGAAAGACACCGGATTGCATGAAGCGGTCCGGTGTCCTGTTCTTTATCCCAGCGTGTTCCGGTCGATCAGTTCCTTTCCCACCTTGGAGTGGAGGATGTGCTGGCTGCCGTAGAGTCCGAAATACCCGGAGAACACGTAGCTCAGGGTGCAGGCGATGGCGAAGAGCGTGATATATCTTCCGCCGAAAATCTCAATTGCCATCACCAGGGAGGCGATGGGGCAGTTCACCACGCCGCAGAACACGGCGATCATGGAGATGGCGGCGGCAAGGCCGGGGTCCATGCCCAGAAGCGGCCCGGCCGCCGCGCCAAACGCGGCGCCCACAAAGAAAGTGGGGACGATTTCGCCGCCCTTGTAGCCCGCCGCCAGAGTTACGGCGGTGAACAGCAGCTTGACCGGGAAAGCGTACCAGGGGGCATAGCCGCTGTGTACGGTCTGCTCCACAAATTCCATGCCCGCGCCGTTGTAGGTCTGACCGCCGGAGAGCAGGGTCATTCCCAGCAGCAGCACGCCGACCGCCACCGCCCGGACATAATCGTTTTCCAGCTTCTTCTTTGCCAGATGCTCCGCGCCGTGGACGGACACGCAGAACAGGATGCTGAGCAGGGCGCAGAGGACGGAGAGAACGGCGGTGCGCAGCATGATCAGGGCATTGTCCCCGCTGAGATAGCCGATGGTCATCCGCATCCGCTCCGCGCCAAAGGACAGATTCAGCAGATAGGCCACCAGGGAGGCGGTGAGGCAGGGGACCATCTCCCCGTAGCGGAAGCGGCCCACAGAGATGACCTCCAGCACGAACATCACGGCAGCTACCGGCGTGCCGAAGAGGGCGGAAAACACCGCCGCCATGCCGCACAGGATCATGGTCTGGCGCACCTCCGCCGGGAGGCGGAATACCCTGCCGATGCTGTAGCCCAGGCTGCCGCCGATCTGCAGCGCAGCGCCCTCCCGTCCGGCGCTGGCCCCGCAGAGGTGGGACAGCGCCGTCCCGGCAAAGATGGCGGGAGCCAAAGCCACGGGCACGTCCTTGTCCTCGGAGTACTCCGCTTCGATGACCCGATTGACGCCCATCTCCGGAGGCAGACGCAGCAGGCGGTAGATCAGGTCCACCGCCACCGCGCCGACGGGCAGCAGCAGCACCGGCCACCGGTATTCGGTGCGAAAGCCCTGTGCCCACGCGATGGCGAAGTGGAAAGCCACGCCCACCAGACCGCCGTAGACCCCTGTCAGCGCCGCCAGCGGGAGCCAGCGCAGAGCGGCGACGGTGTAGGTCCATGCGTCCCGCAGCGTTTTCATTGCCGGTACTGGGCCGCCAGGAGGACGTATTCTGACGGCTCCTCCAGCCGGGCCATGGCCTGCGCACTCAGGGTTTTTACCGGCTTGGCGGGCACGCCCAGCAGCATGGTCCCGTCCGGGACCACGGTGTTCTGCGTCACCACCGCGCCCGCGCCCACCACGCAGCAGCGCCCCAGCACACAGCCGTCCATGACCACGCTGCCCATGCCGATCAGGCAGTTGTCCCCGATCTTGGAGCAGTGTACCACGGCGTTGTGGCCGATGGTGACGTTTTTCCCGACGGTCAGGTCGCAGCCGGGGTGGCAATGGAGGGTGGCGTTGTCCTGCACGTTGCTCCCCGCGCCGATGGATATGGCCCCGTTGTCCCCGCGGACCACCGCGCCGAACCAGACGGAGCTGTCCTTTTCCAGTGTGACGTTGCCCACCAGCGCGGCGTTCTCCGCCACGAAAGCCTCAGGGTGGACCTGAGGAAGATGATTCCGATACGGTACGATCATTTTTTCTTCTCCCGCTTTTGTGTGTGATTCATCGCCTCATGCGGCGCTTTTTGCATTTTACCACATTCGCCCGCTCCGGTCAATTGGCTTGCTGCAATCGGAGAAACCGGGACAAGCAGGAGAAAATGTGGCAAAAAGGTCTTGTAAAACCCTCAAAAATGGGGTACAATAGACGAAATTCAGGAGCAATTCTTTTGCCCCGCAGGTGAGTACAGGAGATATGCCATGATCAGATTTGATATTTCCGGCGGAGCGGATTTCTTCTCTGCGGGCGGCCCGGACTACGCCGCCGCTGCGGCGGCGCACCGGCTTCTCGCCACAGGTACCGGCGCGGGCAGTGAATTCACCGGCTGGACGTATCTTCCGCGGCGCATGGCGGAGAGCGGCGAGCTAAAGCACGTCCTCGCTGCCGCAAGGACCATTCGCAGCCAGGGAAAGGTGCTGCTGGTGGTGGGCGCCGGCGGAAGCTATCTGGGCGCCCGCGCCGCCATTGAGCTGCTGCGCACTCCCAGTCATAACCTTTTTCCCGGCGAGACGGAGGTCTATTTCCTTGGCAACTCCCTCTCTCCCGACAGCATCAACGAGCTGTGTTTCCTGCTGGGGGACAAGGACTTCTCCGTCAATGTGATCTCCAAGTCCGGCGATACCCTGGAGTCGGCGCTGGGCTTCCGCATTGCCAAAAGTCTGCTGGAGCGAAAGTACGGCCGCAATACCGCCAAACGGCGCATCTATGTCACCACGGACGCCAACGAGGGTATGCTCCGCGATTACGCTCTGGCCGAGGGCTATGAGATGTTCCCGATGCCTGACGGCGTGGGCGGCCGGTTCAGCGTCCTGTCCGCCGTGGGCCTGCTTCCCATGGCCGCCGCCGGCATTGATGTGGATAAAGTCGTCTCCTCCGCGGACGGGGCCTTGCGCGACCTGAGCCTCCAGTCCCCGGAGAACCCGGCCTGGCAGTATGCCGCCGCCCGGCAGAACCTGTACCGCCAGGGCAGGACCATTGAGATCCTGGCCTGCTATGAGCCCTCTTTCCGCTTCATGGCGGAGTGGTGGAAGCAGCTCTTCGGCGGGAGCGAGGGGAAGAACGGCATCGGCATATTCCCCGCCGGCGCGGAGTATAACGCCGATCTGCACTCCATGGGCCAGTATATCCAGGACGGCCCCCGGACCCTGATGGAGACCGTGGTCCGTTTTGCCACTCCCCGCACAAGCTGCAAGGTGCCCTTTGAGATGGGAGACCCTGACAAGCTGAACTATCTGGCGGGCAGGGAATTTGCGGAGATTCAGGAGATTGCAGCCAACGCGGTCAGGGAGGCCCATCTCGCCGGCGGCGTACCAAACCTGAGCGTCACCGTGGACTGCCGGGATGAAAAAGGCTTTGCCGAGCTGGTCTGCTTCTTCGAGGTTTCCTGCGCCATCTCCGCCTACATGACCGGCGTCAATCCTTTCGACCAGCCGGGCGCGGAGGCGTATCGGAAAAATATGTTCCGCCGGCTCAAAGCGGAGTGAGGTTCCTGTTTCTTTTTTTCATTTGCCCATTGCGCCGGAGCGGATTTCATGGTATGATACATAAAAAGTGGAAATATGCCTTTCGTCGAAGGGCGAGAACTACTAAGGAGTGTGATTTCATATGGTTAAAGTAATCATGGGTCTGAAAGGCTCGGGAAAGACCAAGACGCTGGTGGACATGATCCGCCAAGCATCCGAGGACGCCCACGGCGACGTGGTCTGCATTGAAAAGGACAAGAATCTGACGTTTGACATCCCCTATACCGTGCGTCTGATCCATGCCTCTGAATACAACATCAATTCAAACACCCTGCTGCGCGGCTTTATCTCCGGGCTGCACGCCGGGAATTATGATATTACCCATGTGTTTATCGACAACTTCCTGAAGATGCTGGATGACGATTCCAACGAATCCGTGGCTCAGTTTCTGGACTGGCTGGACAAATTCAGCCTTGCCAATCACGTGGATTTCGTGGTCTCCTGCTCCCGCGACGCGGACAGCGCGGACGAGCGGATCAGGAAATACTTCTGAGATGCTTCCATATTCTTTCACAAAAAGCTTCCCTCCCCGCCGGGGAGGGAAGCTTTTCGCGTCCGGAGAGATTTGCGGATTTCACGCAAGCTCCCGATACATGGCGGAGGCGCTGGCCTTGTTTGCGTTTTCGTTGATCTCCGTGACCTCCACCCGCAGCGTCCGCTGCCCGAAAGCGATTTCAATCACATCCCCGAGCTTCACCTGATAGCTGGCCTTGACCGGCTTGCCGTTGACGCTGACCCGGCCCGCGTCGCTGGCCTCGTTGGCAACGGTGCGCCGCTTGATGAGCCGGGATACCTTCAAATATTTGTCGATTCGCATGAAAATTCTCCTTTTGCTTTCCTGGCAGCGTGAAAAAATAGCCGCAGTCGCGGCTATTTCATCATTTGCCGACGGCTTCTCGCAAAGCCTTGCCCGCCTTGAACGTGGGCGTGCGGGACGCCGCGATCTCAATGGTCTCTTTCGTTCGGGGATTGCGCCCAATCCGGGCATCCCGGTGTTTTACATCAAAAGCGCCGAACCCGACGAGCTGCACTCTCTCGCCCGCCTCCAGCGACTCGGTGATGGAATCAAAGGTGGCGTTTAACGCTTTTTCACAATCTTTTTTTGACAGACCGGTTTTCTCCGCCACAACCGAAATCAGCTCTGCCTTATTCATGAGTTGGTTCCTCCTGTAGAGAAATTGCGACCCATACCGCTGTGACGATATTTGCGCGTTGAAAGATTATCAAATCCCCATGCATTTGTCAAGTAAAAAGTTACCGAATTCTGATAAAAAGCGCGAACATTGACACATCTGATTGAAAAATTGCACAATCTTATTATTTGAAGCGGAGGATGCGGGCAATTTTCTCACCCTTGGGGATCAGCTTCAGGTCTTCACGGGTGAGAGAGCGGGTGACAGACACCATCACAAGATAGACCAAAACTGCGACGCCGATGGCGAAAGCGAGCGCTATGAGCGTGGGGAGGTCCCTCCTGGGCGGTCCGGCGTGGAGCAGACGGGAGCCCAGACCGTATACTGCCCAGGCCGAGGCGCCCATGACGGCCGCACTGATCAGGGGGCGCAGAAACGCCCGGAAATAGTTGGGCTTCACATCCAGGGAGCGATAGATGAAGATGCAGTTTAAGATGCAGATGACGGCGTAGCAGCCGATGGTGCCGATGGGACCGCCCAGGATATTGATTTCCGGGCGGCGGACCAGCAGCAGATTTGCACCGATTTTCACCGCTCCTCCGGCCAGCATGGAGAAGATGGGAAGCCGTTCGTTGCCCCCCGCCTGGAGGATGGAATTCGTCACCAGGGAGATGCAGACAAAAATCGCCGCGATGCCCAAATAGCTGAGCATGGTCGCACCCATGACGTTGGTGCGGGGATAGAGCACGCCGACGATGGGGGAGGCGAGGACCGACAGACCCACGCCCATGGGCATGGCAACCACGGCAGAGACGCGCAGCCCGCTCTCGGCGATAAGTCCCGCCTCCGCGCTGTCGTGCTTTGCCGTGGCTGCGGCGATGGCGGGGACCACGGCGATGACCATGGGCATGATGAAGCTGGCGGGAACGTTGTACAGGGTCTGTACGGCGCTGTAGGAGCCGTAGAGCTCGTCTGCCAGCGCGGGACCGATGCCGGGGACGCCGGGGAGCGTGGATTTGATGAGCTTGGTATCCAGCAGCGTGATGACGCTCATGACCGATGCGCCCAGGGTGATAATCACGCCCACGGAGACAAAGCGGAACAGGGTACTGCGAACGGAGTCCGGCCGGTCGTCGGAGGCGGCACAGGCCGCCCGGGAATGGTTCCGGTAACCGACGCGGTAGCAGAGGTACATATAAATCAGCGCCGCCAGGGAGCCGGCCGTGACGCCGAAGATGGCGCCGGCCGAGGTGACGGGCAGGCTGCTTCCCTGCCGGGTGAGCCAGAGGGAGAGCGCCAGACCGACGATGACCTTTACCAGCACCTCCAGCACCTGGCCGACGGTGGTGGGGGTCATATTGCCGCTGCCCTGAATGAAGCCGCGGTACGCGCTGGTCAGACAGACCAGGAACACGGCGGGGGAGAGGGCGTGTACGCAGCGGCTCACCGCCGGCGTGGAGACAAAAAAGATGGCCATTTCCGTGGGGAACAGGAACATCAGCGCGGAGAACAGCACGCCCAGCACGCAGAGCACCGCCATGGCCACGAGGAACGTGCGTCTTGCCTGGCGCGGCCGGTTCAGGGTGTTCGCCTCGGAGATCATGCGGCTGAGGGCCACCGGCAGTCCGGCGGTGGAGATGGTCAGCAGCACGTTGTAAATGCTGTAGGCGGCGTTGAAGTAGCCGTAGCCCGTGTCCCCCAGGATGTTCTGCAGCGGGATTTTGTAGATCGCGCCCAGAATTTTCATGATCACCACGCCCGCGGCCAGAATCGCCGCGCCGTGCATAAAGTTTTGCTTTTTCATCTCTGCCATACGCAGCGCCTCCGGGATGCTTTAAAATCAGCGTTTCCTCAGGGAGTGTGTCTGATGCTTTCTCCCCCGCGAGGAGGGAGAAAGCATCAGACAGATATACAGATACCGGATTTGCATCATACACCGATCCGGCGGATAAATCAATCGAAATCTATCCTCATTTCACCGTTTGTAAAAAACAAATCAGTTGGAGCGGAGAAGATTCAGCATCATTTGGGCAAGCTCCGCCCGGGTGGCGGTGCTTTCCGGACGCAGCAGGCCGCCAGAGCCGTTGATGATCCCGACCGCGGACATGTTGCCCATGGCCTCCGCAGCGTAGGAGGCGACGGCGCCTGCGTCGGCATAGGACTGGACGGAGCCGTCTGCGTTCGGAAACTCCCAGTCCAGCAAAAGCAGGACCCGATAGAGCATCACCGCCAGATCCTGCCGGGTGATCGGGTCGTCAGAGCCAAAGGTCTCCGCGCTGTAGCCCTGGGCGATCCCGTCCTCGACAGCCCAGCGTACCGCAGGGGCATACCAACTGTCCGCCGGGACATCGGAGAAGCTGAGGTCCAGGCTTTCCGCCTCCGGCGTTCCCACCAGGCGATGGATCGTCGTTACCGCCATTGCTCTGGTCACCAGTCCGTCCGGGGTGAAGAGGCCGTAATCCGTGCCGTTCATCAGGTTGACGATGTAGTAGGCGTTGTAGACCGCATCATAGAACCACTGGTCCGTATCCACATCGGAGAAAGGCATCAGGGAATAACCGCTCTCCCGCAGGGCATCCGCCAGCTCTTTCAGATAGGCCGGGGTGATGGGGGACTCCATGCCGATCTCGGCAAAGCTGTCCTGGAAGCCGTAGTCCAGATCCAGAGCGGTAAAGCGGAGATAGTCGTCCAGCGCGCCATAGTAGTCCTTGGTCGCCTCCAGCCAGAAAGCAAACGCGCCGGCAGCGGAAACCGCGTAGCTGATGTAGTACAGCGGGGAGGAGAAGGTGTGGTTTACCTCCACCCAGGAACTGTCCTCCGTGGCCGGATCGTCCGGCTCCAGGATGCCGTATTGCTTTTCGAGCGCGCAGAATTTCCGGTCGAGCATCTGGACAGTCAGCCCCTCCGTCTCGTAGGCGTACTGCTGCAGCTCGTCGTGCAGCGCTCCGTCGATGATTCCGTCCAGGATCGTCAGCAGCAGCAAAAGCTGGGCGGACTGGGCGTTGTAGCCGTAAATCTGGGGATAATAGGCCGAGAACAGCAGCTCCAGCGCCTGGGAATGTACCTCGCTGACGTCGATGCTTTTGCTCCCGCAATACCACAGATCGTCCATCCAATAGTCGTTGTTGTAGTGCCCGAATTCATGGACTGCGGTTTTCAGATCGTAGAAACCGTATTCGTAGGGACTGTCAAAAAAGAACGCAGAGCCGTAGGAGGGCAGCGTGATCGTGTAGCCGGTGACCGCCTTGTTTTCCCGGGCAACGCTGTCGTACAGGCCGTGGGAGCGCATATAGGTGAAAGCCTCGTACATCTCATCGGACAGAGCAGCCACCACGGGGTCCATGGCTTTCAGCGCAGCCTCTCCGGTGTAGTCTGTGCCCATCATGTCCTCGTCCTCATAGGCGTCGTAGTAGAGCTCCAGCAGCTCGTGATAGACCGGGACGATATACTCCTTTACCGCGGCGTGAAAATCCCGCATCTCCTCTTTGGTGTAGTCCCGGCCCGCCGATTCATAGGCGTAGTCGGTATAACTGTCATAGCCCATCTCCGCAGCGGAGGCGACCCGGAGAGAGACCAGATCCAGGAACAGCTCTCCCAGCGCTGCGTCCCGTCCGCCGTCGTTCTCGTACTCCCCGCCGTTAACGCTCCAGTACTGGTTTGACAGCTCCTCCTCCGTGGATGAGGCCTCGAACGCCTCCTCCGTCGTCGCCTCATAGGAACGCAGGTACTCCTGATCCGGCGCGCTGATAACGGAGGCGATGGCTTCGGCGCTGGGGGAGTTCAGAATATCCCGCGCCAGGAGGTACAGAGCGTCCTGCACCCGCATGGCGGCGTCGGAGGCCCGCACCGTTTCCCGCTCCACCACCTTGTCGGTGACATCCTGGTCAAAGAGGATTGTGACGAGACAGTACATGGTGAGCGCGTCGCGGTAGAGCTGCGCACACTCCAGAAAGCCCTCCAGCACCGCGTCCGGATCGCCTCCTGCCTCCGCCAGAGCGCGGACGCCGTCCATCCGCACTTTGGCCGCCTCCACATCCACAGGGACGTACTCCATCTCGGAAAAATCCACGTCTGCGTGATACCGGGACTGGAAAAAATCCGTGTCTCTGGCATCCGCGCAGAGCGCGGCGGGGGACAGGGTGACCAGAAACGCTGCGGAAAGCAAAAAAGCGACGATTTTTTTTATCATGTCCGACCTCCATCCCCGTTCAGGGTTCTCAATAATAATGCGGTTAGTATAACACAGCACCGCGGCGCTGTCCAGAGAAATGCGGATTGGGAAAAAGAGATAACCCCCTGATTCTTTTTATTGGAATCAGGGGGGGCATTACAGCCTTTGGAACTGTTCAAAAATAACTTTTCATTTTGCCGGGCCTGGACCGCCGCCGGCCACGTTGTAAGTGCTTGCGATACACAAAGTATCGCGGCGCTCCTCCGCCTCGCCAGCGGCGCCCCATCCTCCGGCAAAATTGAAAATTTATTTCTTCACAGTTCCTTTCGTTACTTTCCGTCCCGGTCGGAAAAGCGCAGCCGGTACTCTCGCGGCGTATAACCTGTCTGCTGCTTGAATACCCGGATAAAATGGCTCTGGGAGCTGAACGCAAGGATAGAGCTGATCTGCGCATAGGGGATGTCCGACATGCGCAGCATATTCCGGGCGGCCTCCATTCGCTTGCTAAGGATATAGGCGGAGATGCTCTGCCCCGTCTCGTTCTTGAACAGCGTGGAGAAATAGCTGCGGCTCATGCCCACGTGGTTTGCCACCTTTTGAACGGACAGCCGCTCATGTAGATGCTCGTAGACATAGTCCATGCTCCGCATGACATCCCGGGAGTAGATCCTCATTTTCTCCTGGGCGTTGAGCTCCCGGACGAAAGCGCCGATCATCTCCCCGTTCAGTGCCTCGACCGCGTCCCCCTGTTCCAG
The DNA here is from genome assembly GCA_017455015.1 of Oscillospiraceae bacterium. Classification (GTDB taxonomy): domain Bacteria; phylum Bacillota; class Clostridia; order Oscillospirales; family Oscillospiraceae; genus RGIG7114. The sequence goes on from JAFTBW010000032.1 coordinate 16,020, forward strand.
AAGATCCATCTGCCGGACGTAACGGCAACCGATTTTCTGTGCCGACTCCGCAGGGAGCCCGGCGACAACCGCAGCCCGCCCGGCCAGCGCCGCGCTGACCACAAACTGATATTTGACGCTGCGCAATCCATCCGCGCAGAGCGGATGGGAGCGGTTCGCGCCGAATACCTGTTTCGCCTCCTCTACCGCGCGCATGTCCCCGGCCCGCAACAGCTGATATAACTGGCAGTTTTCCACCTTGCTGTGCTGCCGTCTGCCGGTATCGCGCTGCAGATAGTCCATGTAAAGAAGCTTGCCCTCATCTACGGTACTCATGTTGTCACCTCAAAAGCCGCAGCACCTGTGTCCCCTTTCCTCCAACCGGACCCGTATCATCTCCCGGAAGCCGTGTCCGGCGCATGTACCGTTGCCTGTGATTTCATTCTTTATTCTTTTCTGCATCTTATTCTATATGATTTCGACAAAAAAAACAAGAGGATTTTCAAAAAATTCATAAATAATTTTAAAGGGATGATTTTTTTCCTGCGGATTGAAAAAAGAGGCGGAGCAAGGCCTTTTCCAAATGCAAAACCGGCGCCTGCGGAACAGTGTCCCGGGCGCCGGTGAACGGATTTATCGGTTTTGGGATGGATCGGGACCTTTTGGCGCCGTTTCCCGCAGGACATTTCCGTTCCAGAGAAACGCCCTGGCATGGGCGTTGTCCGTGTGCCAGGCGTAAAAATCCCGCGCGGGGACCGCAAGTGCGGCGCAGATGGCCATGATGCCCCCGCCGTGGAGAACGAATGCGGCGCTTTTTCCCTCCGGCACGTCCGCCATCGACCGCAAAAAAGCGTCCCGGACCCGCTTTGCTGCCTCCCGGGGGTGCTCTCCGCCGGGGATGGGCCCCTTGCAGCCGCCGTCCACCCACAGGCGGTAGCGGGGATCGCGCTCCCAGAGCTCCGCGCCGGTCAAGCCCTCAAAGTCACCGAAGTCCGTTTCCCGCAGCTCCGGAACTTGGACCGGCTTTCGCGCCGGGAACAGCAGCGCCGCCGTCTCCGCTGCGCGGCGGAGGGGACTGACAAACAGCGCGTCCGGCTCCGGCAGCGTGCCGGCCAGCGCCTTCGCCTGCTGCCTGCCCAGGGCGCACAGCGGTTCGTCCGTCACGCCGGTATATCGCCGCTCCAGGTTTCCCGCCGTGGCGGCGTGGCGAATCAGATACACCCGGTTCATGCGATGCGCTCCCCGATCCACAGTCCCGCCAGCACCGCCAGCTCGCAGACCTGGAGGAACGCTCCCGCCGTGTCCCCGGTGACGCCACCGAACTGCCGCAGGGCAAACAGGCGGTAGAGCGGGACCGTCACGCCGGCCAGGAGGACGGCACAGAGCCCTGGAACGCCTCCCAGCAGCACCGTGACACCTGCGGCCAAAATCGCCTCGGCGGCGCAGGCGGATACCAGACCCGGGTTTCGGGACTGGCCGGTGTAGGTGTGCAGCATTCCGGTCCGGCGCGCCTTGGGCAGCAGCAGTGCGCAGAGAGCGGAGAGCGCCCGGGAGAGCACATAGCCGGGGCAGACGGCCCAGATCGCCCGCTCCGGGTAGAGGGCGTGGAACAGGCCAAAGGACAAGAGCAGGTATATCCCGCACCAGATCACGGCAAAAGCGCCGCAGCCGGAGTCTTTCATGATCTCCAGCTTCCGCTCCCGGGACTGGTGGGAGGCCACCGCGTCGGCGGTGTCCATGTAGCCGTCCATGTGGATGCCGCCGGTGACAAACAGCGGCAGACAGACCGCCACGGCGGAGAACAGCGCCCAGTCCGCGCCCAGTCTTCTGCACAGCAGGAACCATGCCCCCAGCGCACAGCCGCAGACCGCGCCTACGGCAGGGAAAAAGCCCAGCGCGTAGTCCGCAGCCCGCTCGTCCCAGCGGAAACGGGGGACGGGGATGGCGCTGTAGGTGGCAAAGGCGGTGAGAAAGGACTTAAATAACACCCCGTACCTCCCCTTTTACCGGAACCGGCCGCCCATCGTGCATTTTGACCGCCGCGTCCGCCGCCGCGGTCAGGCGGTCGTTCAGGGCGTTCAGGTCCCGGATGTAGGCGGCGGTCTCCCCGCCGTAATCCTCCGGCCGTAAGCCGGAGATGGTCACGGCGCAGAGCAGGGTGCAGCCGTCTCTGAGGCGCATCAGCTCCTGATAGACGTTCTCCCAGGTTTTGCCCTGGGAGAAGATCGCGTTGCCCAGCAGATTGGAGACGTCCTCCAGCAGCACCGCGCTTTCGGGGGATACCGGCGCGCGGTCGATGCCGCAGGGCAGTTCCAGCGTGCGAAAGCCCATCCCCTCCCGCTGGCGGCGGTGTTTTTCAATGCGGAGATGATTGTCCTCGGTCTGCGGGACCATGGTGGCAATGTAGTATTTTTCACCGGAAAAGGGGCGCAGCAGCTCTTCCGCCCAACGGCTTTTCCCGCTGTCGTTTGCCCGGGAGATCAGGATCAGCGCTCCCACGGCTCAGCGGAAGCTCCGGACCCAGTTGATGAGGGAGTTTTTCCAGATGTTCTCCTCCACGTCCCGGCGCATCCGGTCCGTGACGGGGCCGTTCTTCGCCAGCTTTTCCAGGACTGCGCTCTGAAGCTCTGGCACCGTCATCTCCTCGTAGGGCTTGTCCGGCACCGGCACCGGCAGCTTCACCGCTTCCTGTTCAGATGCAGGCGTTTCGGAAACCGTCTTTTTTGCCGCCGGCTCCGCCGCCTGGGCGGCCTTTTCGGGGGCAGGGGGGGCCGGCTTTTTCTCCTGCTCCTGTTTGGCGGCCTCCTGCGCCGCGCTCACGCGCTCCGGCGCTTTCGCGCGCTCCGGTTCCGCCGCAGCGGGGGCGGCAGGCTCCGTTTGGGGGATGGCGCGCAGGACGGGCTCCCCCTCGGGCAGCGTCCCGCCGCCCGCCGGGACCCAGATCTCCCCGGAGTTGCCGCGGATCGTGCAGCACAGGACCCCGTCCCGGGCCGTGCGCTTTTCACCGGTCAAAAGGCCGGTGTACTCCCGCCCGTTTTCGGCGGGGATGCGCATATCCGCGCTGTTGCCGTCGTTGTTCACGGCCACCAGAACGGTTTTCTCCCCCAGGGTCCGGGCGAAAGCGTACTGCCGCGTGGTGAGGCACAGCTCTTTGTATTCGCCCTGGGTCAGAGCGGGGATGTTCTGCCGGGCCTTGCCCAGGACGGAAACAAGCCGCGTGCAGGGGTTGTTCTCGTATGCGTCCGCAAAATCCGCCAGATTCAGGGCGGGCCGCAGGGAGTCGTCGGAGTGCCGCTCCTTCTTCCCCTGGATGCCGAACTCCGAGCCGTAGTAAACGGAGGGGATGCCGGGCAGGGTGTAGAGCAGGATGTGGACGGGGGTATAGTGCTCCTTCTCCCGCAGCTTGGTGGCGATGCGCTCCACGTCGTGGTTGTCCACAAAGGAGTAGAGCCGCAGGCTGTTCTGGTGGTTCAGGCCCATGTCGTTGTACAGGCGCTTGACCGTGTGGGCGATCTCAAAGTAGTTGTGCTCGTTGTGACCGGAATAGAGGCCCTTGTGTAGGGCGTAGTCCGTGACGGAGTGGAGGGTGTTCCGGTTGGCCCAGCGGTCGTACTGTCCGTGGATCACCTCGCCCATGAGCCAGAACTCCGGCTTGATTTCGTCGGCAAGCTGCCGCAGGGCGCGCATGAACTCAAAGTCCAGAACGTCCGCCGCGTCCAGGCGCAGTCCGTCGATGTCAAACTCCCGCACCCACATGGATATGGCGGAGCAGATGTGGTCCCGGACCGCCCAGTGGCGCTGGTTCAGCTTGACCAGCAGATTGTAGCCGCCCCAGTTGTCGTAGGAGAAGCCGTCGTTGTAGTCGTTGTTGTTCCAGAAATTGACGTTGCAGAACCAGTCCCTGTACTGGGAGTTCTCCCGGTTCTGCTTCAGATCCCGAAACGCGAAGAAATCCCGGCCGACGTGGTTGAACACCCCGTCCAGAATCACCCGGATGCCCTGCCGGTGGCATTCCGCCACAAAGTCCCGCAGGTCGTCGTTGGTGCCGAGGCGGCTGTCCAGCTTGAAGTAGTCCGTGGTCTCGTAGCCGTGGCCCACGGACTCAAACAGGGGGCCGATGTACAGGGCGTTGCAGCCGATGCGCCGGATGTGTTCGATCCAGGGGAGCAGGGTGTTCAGCCGGTGGACCGGTTCCCCGTAGGGGTTCTGCTTCGGCGCGCCGGTGAGGCCCAGGGGGTAGATGTGGTAAAAAACAGCTTGATCGTACCAGGCCATGGATTTTCTCCTTTCTCTGTGTCCGGAACGCTCCCCCGCCCCCCTCCGGGGCGGGGGAGCGTTCCGGAGCTGTCTGAATTGCGCGAACCTGTGTTTATATTTTCAGCAGCGTTTTTGCGATGCCGAAATAGATCAGCAGGGAGATGGCGTCCACGATGGTGGTGATGAAGGGGCTGGCCATCACCGCCGGGTCCAGATGGAGCTTGTCCGCCAGCATGGGCAGGGTGCAGCCCACCACCTTTGCGCAGAGTACCGTGAGCGCCAGGGTGATGCATACCACCGCGGCGACCGGGATCGTGACGGACTCGTTGCCCATGAGCAGCCGGTCCACCAGCAGGATCTTCACAAAGCCCGCGGCGGCCAGGGTACAGCCGCAGAGCACCGCCACGCGGATCTCCTTCCAGATGACGGAAAACAGGTCCCCGAACTCGATGTCGCCCAGGCTCAGGCTGCGGATCACGGTCACGCTGGCCTGGCTGCCGGAATTTCCGCCGGTGTCCATGAGCATGGGGATGAAGATGGTCAGGGCCACCTGCACCGCCAGGGCGTCCTCAAAGCTGGACAGGATGATGCCCGTGAATGTGGCGGACACCATGAGCAGCAGCAGCCAGGGAATGCGGTTTTTCCAGATCTCAAACACGCCGGTGCGCATATAGGGCCGGTCCGACGGCGTGACGCCGCCCATGATGGAGATGTCCTCCGTGGCCTCCTGTTCCATGACGTCCATGACGTCGTCAACGGTGACGATGCCCACCAGGCGGTGTTCCTTGTCCACCACCGGCACCGCCAGCAGGTCGTAGTCGGAGAACAGGCCGGACACGTCCTCCTGGTCGTCGGTGGTGGTGCAGTAGATCACGTTCTCGTCCATGATGGAGGAGATCTCCGCGTCCTCGTCCGCCATAATCATGTCCCGGACGGTGACGATGCCCTCCAGCTTCCGGTCCCGGCTGGTGACAAAGCAGGTGTAGATGGTCTCTCTGTCCGCGCCCACCCGCCGGATGCGGGCGAAAGCCTCCCGAACGGACATATACTTTTTCAGGTCGATGTACTCCGCCGTCATGATGCTGCCCGCGGAGTTTTCCGGAAACTTCAGGTACTGGTTGATGAGGGCGCGGGTCTCCGGCGTGGCGATGCGCATGACGCGCTTCACCACGTTGGCGGGCAGCTCCTCCATCATGTCCACCGTGTCGTCCAGATACAGCTCGTCCAGGATGCCTCCCAGCTCGGTGTCGGTGACGGTGTTGATGATGTATTCCTGCTGGTCGCTGTCCAGCTCCGCAAAGACCTCCGCCGCCTGCTCCTTGCTCAACAGGCGGAACACCATCGCCATCTGCTGCTCCGGAAGCTCGGAGAGAAACTCCGCCACGTCATACTCGTCCTGCTCCTCCAGGAGGGTTTGGAGCGCTTTCATCCGCCGCTGCGAGAGCAGGGTGGACATCTCCTCCATGCGCTTTTCGTGGCGCGCCTCGATATCGCTGTCCTCCTCCGGAAGAGCCTGGTTCAGTTCTTTTTCCTCAGCCACGGGAACACACCTCTTTTCTGATGCTCACAAGAAATGAAATCTTCCATTTCTTGTGAAAGGCTGCGCCGCGCAGTGCCCGGAGGCGCGGTGCGAGAGCGGGGGTCACAGGCCGAGATACTCCCGTTGCTCCCGGCTCAGGGTGTCGATCGTGATGCCCAGCGTTTCCAGCTTCCTGAACGCCACCGCCCGGTCGGTCTCCGGGGGTACGGGGATCACGCCGGGCGCCAGCTCGCCCCGGTGGTCCGCCAGATACCTGACGGAGAGGGCCTGGATGGCAAAGCTCATGTCCATGATCTCCGCCGGGTGGCCGTCGCCGGAGGCGAGATTCACCAGCCGCCCCTCCGCGATGGCGAACAGGGTGCGGCCGTTTTCCAGCCGGTAGCCCGTGATGTTGTGCCGGGCCTCGTAGCTGTCCCGGGCCATGGCGCGCAGCCCCGCCATGTCCACCTCCACGTCGAAGTGGCCGGCGTTGGAGAGGATGGCGCCGTCGCGCATCCGCTGGAAGTGCTCCGGGCGGATCACGCCGGAGCAGCCGGTGACGGTGACGAAGAAATCGCCCAGAGGGGCGGCGTCCGCCATGGTCATCACGGTAAAGCCGTCCATGTGCGCCTCGATGGCCTTGATGGGATCGACCTCGGTGACGATGACCTTTGCGCCAAGACCCTTGGCACGCATGGCGACGCCCTTGCCGCACCAGCCGTAACCGGCCACCACCACGTTCTTTCCGGCCACGATCAGATTGGTGGTGCGGTTGATGCCGTCCCACACCGACTGGCCGGTGCCGTAGCGGTTGTCAAAGAGGTGCTTGCAGTCCGCGTCGTTAACCATGACCATGGGGAAGCGCAACGTGCCGGCGCGCGCCATGGCCTTGAGCCGCAGAATGCCGGTGGTGGTCTCCTCGCAGCCGCCGATGACCCCCGGCAGCAGGTCAGTCAGCTCCGTGTGCAGCAGATGCACCAGATCGCCGCCGTCGTCAATGACCAGATTCGGCCCGCAGTTCAGCGCGGAGCGCAGATCGCGCAGGTATTCCGCCTCCGTGCAGCCGTGGTGGGCGTAGACCTCCAGCCCGCCGTCCACCAGCGCCGCCGCCACGTCGTCCTGGGTGGAGAGGGGATTGGAGCCGGTGACGTGCATCTCCGCGCCGCCCAGGGCCAGCACCCGGCACAGATAGGCGGTTTTGGCCTCCAGGTGGACGGAGAGCGTCAGCTTCAGCCCCCGGAAAGGCTTTGCCTGCTCAAAATCCCGTGCGATCGCGTTGAGCAGAGGCATGTGTCCCTCCACCCAGCGGATTTTTTTTTCGCCCTCCGGCGCTAAACGGATATCCGCGATACTGCTCATTGACGCTTCCCCTTTCGCTTTTTTTGATTGTCATATATATTAACACTTTTGCCCTCCGGTTTCAACCGGAAAATCAACTGTAAAAGAAAAGTACTTGACAAGCTCCGGCGGTTGTGGTATAGTACGCTGGCTGTGAGAGGAAAGGGCGTGGGGAACAGGATGGACGATACCTTGCTGCGGACCCTGCTCTTTGACTTTTACGGCGAGACGCTGACGGAAAAGCAGCGGGAGTATTACGATCTCCATTATAATCAGGACCTATCTCTCCAGGAGATTTCCGAGATGTGCGGAGCCAGCCGTCAGGCGGTGTGGGACGTGATCCGCCGGGGGGAACAGAGCCTCCGGGAATTAGAGGCCAAAACCGGTCTGGTGGCAAGGGCTCTGCGGAGACGGGAAACCGTTTCTGCCATTGCCGCGGCAGCGGAAAAGCTGCCGGAGAGCCCGGAGCGGGCGGCGATCCTGAGCGGGCTTCGGGAGCTTTCGGAGGGGTAAACCGCCGGGACGCGGACGGCCGCTCCGGCATCATTATTAAAAGGAGGCGGACAGCATGGCGTTTGAATCTCTGTCGGACAAGCTGAACGCGGCATTCAAAAAGCTGCGGGGCAAGGGCCGCCTCAGCGAAGCGGATGTGAAAGAGGCCATGCGGGAGGTCCGTCTGGCCCTGCTGGAGGCGGACGTCAGCTACAAGGTGGTCAAGGACTTTGTCAAAACCGCCACGGAGCGGGCCGTCGGCGCGGACGTGCTGGAGAGCCTGTCCCCGGCCCAGATGGTCATCAAGATCGTCAACGAAGAGCTGATCCGGCTCATGGGCTCCGAGAGCCAGAAGCTGAACATCTCCAGCCGCTCCCCCAGCGTGGTCATGCTGGTGGGCCTGCAGGGCGCGGGCAAAACCACCAACGGCGCCAAGCTGGCCGCCCTTATGCGCAAGCAGGGCAAGCGGCCGCTGCTGGTGGCCTGCGACGTTTACCGTCCCGCCGCCGTGGAGCAGCTCAAGACCGTGGGAAGGAAGCTGGACATCCCCGTGTACGACGAGGGCCAGGGGGACCCGGTGCAGATCGCCCGGAATGCGGTGGAGCATGCCAAACGCCACGGCAAC
>JAFTBW010000033.1 GCA_017455015.1 Oscillospiraceae bacterium
CCCATGGTGACCACGGGGATGGAGCACAGCGCGAACAGCACAGTCAGCCAGACGCAGTTCCAAAAGCGGGACAGGAGGGTGATCAGGGGGCCGTCGTAGCTGATAAAGCTTCTCATGGTTTGGTTCCTCTTTCGTCAAACAGACTCTGACAGGCAGATATGACGACTGCCCCCGGAGGGGGCAGTAATCTTTCAGTTCTCCCTCCGCCCCGACGGGACGGAGGGAGCGGGGAAAACGGAAATTATTTCACGGAGTTGATGGTGTCCAGGTTTGCCTGCGGGGTCTGGGTCGGGCCGTTGGCGGCCAGCCACGCGTCGAGCTGGGCCTGCTTGGCGTCCATGACCTCCTGCAAGCCGGCGGCGTACAGGGCGTCGTTCAGAGCCTTCAGGTTGGCCTCCACCGCGGCCTCGCCGCCGGTGCCGGTCTCCAGAGCGGGACGGTAGGTGTTCAGGGCGTTCTGCAGGGCGGCAATCTGGGTCTGGTAGGCGCTGGAATCCCACATGAAGCCGTAGGCCGGGGAGTACATGGCCCAGTCGTTGTGGTGCTGCAGGGTATCCCAGTAATTGGCATCCTTCAGAGGCGTGCCGTCCGCGCCGTAGGACTGCCACACATAGCTCTGGAACTGGTTGCCCAGCTCCCAGCCGCAGTTCTGGTGGTAGGTGTAGTTGCTGTCGTCCTGTCCCTCGGGCCAGTAGGCGGTGCCGTCATCCAGCACCTGATAGTTCACGCCCTCGATGCCGTACTGCCACAGGTTGTAGAAGGTGGGATCGGAGTACATGGCGGAGATGAACTTGAACGCCATGTCGGGGTCGGCGGAGTTGGTGGCGATGCCGGTGTCGAAGAAGGACACGTTGGTGGTGGAGTAGCCGCCCTCCACCTGATCCTCGAAGTACATGTCATACATGCGCTGGCCGTTCTGGGCGTTGGCCTCAGACAGGTGGCCCGGCTTGATGGCAGTGGGATAGGAGAACGTGTTGCCGGCTTTGATCATGGTGGCGTTGCCGGTGGTGTCGGTGGCGGCATCCTTGAAGATGTAGCCCTTGTCCATCCAGCGGCCCATGCGGGTGACGGCCTCGCGGTAGGCCTCGGTCTCAAACTCGTTGACGACGGTGGTGGAGTTGCGGTCGCTCTCCCAGTCGAGAACGCCGAACTGGTCGGCCAGCTCATCGAAGAAGGCGAAGCGGCGCATCACGCTCTGGGAGCCCATCATGTAGCAGGGGACCATGTTGGGGTAGGCGGCCAGGACGGTGTCGAAGATCTCCTCGGCCACATCCCAGCTGTAGACGGTGCCGTCATAGGCGTCCTTGCCGTCGGCCAGGCCGTACTTCTCGGTGATGCCCAGCTCGTCGCAGATGTCGGCGCGCATGCACAGACCGCCCAGCTCCACGCTCTCCTTGTTGGCCGGGAAGCCGAAGAGCACGCCGTTCATGGTGCCGACCTTGGCGTTGGCCTCGCCGCCCAGGGCCTCGATGACCTTGGCGCCGTCCTCGGTGGCGAGGTAGGGGTTCATGTCAACGATAGCGTTCATGCCGATCCAACTGGAGGCGTTGGTGTAGTACACGGGCATGACGTCCAGGGGATCGCCGCCGGAGAACATGAGCTGCAGGGTCTGCTGGTAGGAGGCGTACTCCAGGGGCAGGAAGTCCACCTTGATGTGGTAGTTGGGGATCATGTACTCGTTGATGGCGTCATACACGGCCTGGGCCGCGGTGGCGTCCTGGGGATAGAGCTGCACCCAGGCAAAGGTCAGCTCATAGGGCTTGTCCGCGCTGTAGGTGCCGTAGGCGGTGGTGGTGGTGTTGCCGTCGGATACCGCGCCGGAAGTGGTACCGCCGGAAGAGGAGCTTCCGCCGGAGGTGGCTGCGCCGGAGGATGTGGTGGCGCCGCTGCCGCCGTCGCCGCAGCCGGCCAGCAGTCCGACGACCATCAGACAGGCGAGGAACACGCAGAGAAGTTTTTTCATGTTTTGACCTCCTAAAAAATTTATTTCATCCAAGATGAAATACAAGAGAACTTTTCCCCTTTGCAGTCCCCATTAGGCCACTTATGGCCGAGACTCTTCGCAAAATGGCAAAATCTTTTTATCCGGAGGTTTGTGATCCGTCTATATCACTAACCACTAACCACTAACCACTTTTCCGGTTTATCCGGGTTAGGGACTGCAAAGGGAGGGGCGTCAGCCCTTCACCGCGCCCAGGGTGATGCCCTTGGCGTAGTACTTGGAGAAGGTGGGGAAGATCAGCATGATGGGCAGGATGGCCACAAAGGCGATGGCCATTTGGACGCCGGTGGTGGGGATGGCGGAGGCCGCCGCGCCCACGTTTGCGTTGGAGCTCTGGGCCAGGTACTGGATGTTCTGTACCATCTCGTTTAAGAGGTTCTGCACGTTGTAGACGTTCTTGTTGCGGACGATGTAGTACAGGCCGTTGGTCCAGTCGTTCCAGTAGCCGAGACCCGCGAAGGTGCCGACGGTGATGAGGATGGGCTTGCCCAGGGGCAGCACCACCTTGCGGAAGATGGTGAACTGGTTTGCGCCGTCGATCTCCGCCGCCTCGTAGAGGGAGTCGGGGATGCTTGTGGCGAAGTAGGTGCGGATCATCAGCACGTTCCAGCCGCTCATCAGCAGGTTCGGCAGAAGCTGGGCCCAGAGGGTGTCCTTGATGCCGAAGGTGCCGGACCACATCAGATAGCTGGGGACGATGCCGCCGTTGAACAGCATGGTGAAGAACACGAAGAACGTGAGGACGCGCTTGCCGGGGAAGTTTTTCAGCGCCAGGGGATAGGCCATCATGGCGGCCAGCATCACATGGACGACGGTGCCGATGGCGGTGATCAGGATGCTGACGCCGTAGGAGCGCAGGATGGATTCGCCGGAGCGGACGATATAGGCGTAGGACTCCAGGGAGAACTGCTTGGGCCAGAAGGAGTAGCCGGAGGAGACCAGCACGGTCTCGGCCGTGATGGAGCTCATAAAGAGCAGCAGGAACGGAGCAATCACCACGACGAGCAGCAGCACCAGAACGACGGTGATGATGATCTGGTAGGGAGAGGTCATTTTCTGTTTCATTTCGGTTCGTTCCTCCTTCCCTCAGAACAGCGCGTTTTCGCTGCTTACCTTGCGGGTGATCCAGTTGGCCAGGATGACCACAAGGAAGCCGACGACGGACTGATAGAAGCCGGCGGCGGCGGACATGCCCACGTTGCCGGACTGCATCAGGCTGCGGTACACATAGGTGTCGATGGTGTTGGTGGCGGAGTAGAGCAGACCGGCGTTCCGGGGCACCTGATAGAACAGGCCGAAGTCGGAGAAGAAGATCCGGCCGACGCTCATCAGGGTCAGGGTGATGACGGTGGGCTTCAAAAACGGAAGGGTGATGTACCAGATCTGCTGGATCTTGCTGGCGTGGTCCAGCTCCGCCGCCTCATAGAGGGAGGGGTCGATGCCGTTGATGGTGGAGATGTAGATCAGGGTGCCGTAGCCCACGCCCTTCCACAGGTTGGTCAGGATCAGGATCCAGGGCCAGTACTTGGGCTCGGCGTACCAGTTGATGGGCTCACGCAGGAAGGAGTTGTTGACGATACCGGTGCTCTGGCTGAAGAACGCGTAGATGATGTAGCCCAGGATGACCGCGCTCATCAGATAGGGGAAGAGGATGGCGCTCTGGCTGAGCTTTCTCAGCCGCTTGCTGACGGTGTCGCAGATGAAGATCGCCAGGATGATGCCCACCAGGGTGTTCAGGACGATGAACGCCAGGTTGTACAGGATGGTGTTGCGGGTGATGACCCAGGCGTCCGGCGTGGCGAACAGGAACCGGAAGTTCTGCAGGCCCGCCCAGGGGCTGCCGAGGATGCCGGCCCGGGCGTTGTACTGCTTGAACGCCACGATGATGCCGCCCATGGGGATGTAGTTGTTGATGAACAAATACAGCGCTCCGGGCAGGAACATCAGGTACAGCGGTCCCCAGCGCTTGAGCTTGGCCGAAAAACTGCCAGTTTTTTCGACCGCAGCGCCGGCGGTTTTGGTTTCCTCCATAGAACTACCTCCATCGTAATAATTTTGTCACAGATTATAACACGGAATTTCATATTTGGCAAGAAAAACAACGAAAGCCATGCATTAGTCCTTAAATATTAGTCGTATTGCACAAAACAATCCGTTGAAATTCTGCTATAATTCCTGCGAATCTTTTGCTCAACCGTAGTTGATTTTCAGCTTTGCGAAGAAATCCGCGAGGGTGAGGCGCACGTTGGCGTCCTTGTAGACCCGAATGGGGCGGCAGCTTTCCTCCGTGACGTAGGTCATGTCCTCGTAGCGGAACGGGTGTCCGGGGACGGTGTCGTAGAGGTCCTCTTTCTCCGACTCCGCCAGAAGCACGCCCACCGTGGGGCTGTCTCCCAGCCCCCAGATCTCCCCGTGGGGCCAGTGGGGGATGTCCCCGGTGCGGTCGTTGAACGCCGCCATTTGGGTGAACAGGTATTCCCCGATTTTGCCGCAGGGGTACACGTTGGCCTGGAGCTCCGCCAAAGAGACGCTCATCTGCTTGTAGACGTTCTGGGGCACCTGCCACAGCGGCACGGAGGAGCGCATCACCACGTTGGCCGCGGCGATGTCCATCTTCAAATTGAACTCAAAGCCCCCCTTCGGGTAGGGCCCGCCGCCGATCCAGATGACCGTCATCCTGCCGCAGATGGCCGGCTCCGTCAAAATCGCGCTGGCGATGTCCGTCAGCCCCCCCTGGCAGGCGACGAACAGGGGGTGGGGGTCGTCCCGCAGCGCCTCCCGGATCAAAAACTCTGCGCCCGCCGAGGGCCGGGGGGTATGTTCATCCTCCAGCGGCAGTTCCGCCCCGGCGAACACCGGGTATTGCTCCTCCAGCTCCATGAGCTGCAAAATCCGGTGAATCTCCGCCACGGAGGCCCCCACGGTGTCCTCCAGGCCGCAGAACTGCGCCGCCGCATGAAAGTGCGCGCCAATCACGCCCTGCACGAGGAATTTCGGCGTCATCAGGTGGTGGGCAAGGGCGAACTGGTCGTCGGCCTCGTTGGCGCAGTCCGTGTGGACGATCATGCGGACTTTCTTTTTGTCCGGAACGTCAAACAGATATTTCATGGTTCCCAAGGGTTCAAACCCTCCCTTCGTTCATCACCTCCACCACGTGGCCGATCAGCTCCCGCGGCAGCTTTCCCTGCCCCAGGTCCATATCCCCGAACTGGCCGAAGGGGATGGCCACGCACAGAGGCAGCATGGGGTTGGCGTCCAGTTCGAAGAAGCTGCGCAGCTCCTCCGGCTGCTCCGCCAACGCTTTTTCCATCCGCGCATCCATGACAAAGTGGCCCACCTGGGTGCGGGGGGAGAAGAGCTTTACCGCCTCGTTCGACTCCAGCGCCACCGTGGCGGACAGGAGAATGTCCCGGGAGCTGCGGCCCACGAGGATCTCGTACCGCCCCGCCTCGGCGACCCAGCGGTGGAGGGCGGGGGAGTAGACCTCAAAGGCCCGGCGGTCCAGCGTCAGCTCCACCTCCGTCTCCCCGCCGGGGGCGAGACGGACCTTGCGGAAGGCACGCAGTTCTTTTTCGGGGCGGTGGATGGTGGAATCCAGCGGGCGGACATAGACCTGGGCCACGTCGGACCCGGGGCGCGCGCCGGTGTTTTTTACGGTGAAGCGGACGGTCAGCGTATCCTCCGGACGGAGGCGCTCTGCGTCCAGGCGCAGGCCGCCATAGGCAAAGGAGGCGTAGCTCAGGCCGTAGCCGAAGGGATATGCCACCTCCATGTGCCGGGCGTCGTACCAGCGGTAGCCGATGTAAATGCCCTCGCCGTAGACCACGTCGGGGACGGTGTCGGGGTAGCGGGGATAGCTGAGATAGGCGGGGGTGTCCTCCACGCGGCAGGGCCAGGTCTCCGCAAGCCGTCCCCCGGGCTCCGCCAGTCCGAACAGGATCTCCGCCGCGGCGGAGCCCACGGCCTCGCCGCAGTAGCCGCCGAAGAGCAGCGCCCGGACCCGGGGCGCGTAGGCGGAAAGGTCCAGCGGCGCGCCGGCGTTGACCACCAGCACCACGTTGCCGTTCACCGCCAGTACCGCCTCCAGCAGCTCCCGCTGGCTTTCCGGCAGCAGCAGGTCCGCCCGGTCGTAGCCCTCGGACTCCACCCCGTAGGGGTAGCCCGCAAACAGGATCACCAGCGGCGCGTCCCGTGCCAGCGCCGCCGCCTCCGCCGCCAGCTCGGGCCGGGGGACGTCCTCCGGCGGGAAGCCGTAGCGGATCTCGTACCCCGGCGCGTAGGACAGCTTTTCCTCCCCGCCCAGCAGCTTTGCAAGCTCGTCGTAGGGGATGTCCAGCGTGTGGCCGTTCATGTGTCCGGAGCCGCCGCCCATATAGCTGGGCTCCTTGGCAAAGGCTCCGATCACCGCGACGCGCTCCGTCTTTTCCGCGTCCAGGGGCAGAATGCCGTCGTTTTTCAGCAGCACCGCACCCTCCAGAGCCGCCCGCTTTGCCAGCGCGTGGTGGGCGTTCAGGTCCACGGCGGGCGTCTCCCGGCCGTCGTGGATCTTGTAATAGCAGTCCAGCACCCGGAGGGCGATGGCGTCCAGCTCCTCTTCGGAGATCTCGCCCTGATAATAGGCGTTGCGCAGCAGGTCGATGTGGACGTCCTCCTCCGCCAGCTCCGCGTCCAGCCCCCGCTTGTGGCCGTTTATCTTGTCGTCCCGGTAGTGGACGGCGAAAGCGTCGCTCATCACCATGCCCCGGTAGCCCCACTCGCCCCGGAGCTTTGGCATGATATCGGGGTGCTCGTGGACCCAGTTGCCGTTGACCCGGTTGTAGCTTGTCATGAGCGTCCAGGGGTCGGACTTTTGCAGAATGAGCTGGAACACCCGGAGATACAGTTCGTTCAGCGTCCGCTCGTCCACCACGGCGTTGGTGGTCATGCGCTCGTACTCCTGGTTGTTGCAGACAAAATGCTTCAAATTCGCGGCCACGCCCTCGCTCTGCACGCCGTTGATAAAGGCGGCGGCCAGCTCGGAGGAGAGCCAGGGGTCCTCGGAGTAGTACTCAAAGTTCCGGCCGCACAGCGGGCTGCGCTTCATGTTGACGCCGGGGCGCAGCAGGATGTCAATGCCCTGGTTTTTGCACTCCCGCCCCATGGCCTTGCCGATCTCGAAAGCCAGCTCCGGGTCCCAGCCCGCGCCCTGGCAGGCCGCCTGGGGGAAGCAGGTGCCCCAGAACCTTTCGCCGGTGATCTTCTCCCGGCTCTGGCGGAAGTAGTCGATGCCGCCGCCGGAGGAGTTGTCGGCGCAGCGGAACGCCGTGCCCAGCCGCTCGATGTTGGCAAAGCGGTCGCCCTTCAGGGCGCAGCAGCGGAATTTTTCCTCCAGAGTCATGCCCCGGACCAGCTCCCGCAGCGCTTCCGTTGCCTTCATTTCGCAGCCTCCGGGAACCAGCCGTTGGCGATGCACTTACCCACGTCCCAGCAGTCCCAGGCGGGGTCGTCGATGTGGGTCTTGTAGCACCAGTAGAACCATCCGGTGCAGTTGCGGTCAAAGGCGGCGATGCTGGCCTCCGCCACGCCCCGGTAAAAGGCGTCCACCGCGGCCCGGTCCGGGACCTTGGCGGCCTCGGACTCGGTGTAAAGGCTCCACTCGCCGCAGAACGTGGGGACCTTGCTCTGGCCGTAGGAGACCTCTTTCACGAACACGTCCTGAATGTAGCTCCGGTAGGCCTCCAGGTCCTTGCCCTCGCTGCCGAGAATCCAGTCCGCCAGCATGATGTACTGGTGGGTGTCCAGCATGACGTTTTCAAAGTCCTTCTGGGCGGCCAGCCAGTCGGCGGCGTGAACGATGTCGAACGCGTCGTCGAACACCACGGCCTTCGATACCGGCAGATACTTGCGCACCCGGCGGTAGGCCTCGCGGTAAAAGTTCTCCAGCCAGGCCCAGGTATAGGTCGTATTCTCCTTTGCGGCCTCCTTGTCCACGGCGGGATAGCGGTCCATGATACTTCCGGTCATGTGCTGGGACAGCTTGCCGTCGGAGGGCATGGGCTCGTTGAGCACCTCGATGCCCAGCAGGGCGCTCTCCCGGCCGTAGCGCAGGGCCAGGCGCTCCAGCACGTCCAGCGCCAGTTCCACCCGCTCCGGGTGGTTGGACCACTGGCAGATGCCGCAGATGCCGGCGTTGTCGGAGCCGTTCTGGCTGCCGGGCACCGTGTGGAGGTCCAGCAGCACCCTCAGGCCGTAGTCCTTCGCCCACTTCATGGCCTTGTCCACGTACTCGCTGCACGAGACGTAGGGACCCACGTCCTCAAACACGAAAAACGGGACGGGGAGCCGGACCGCGTTAAAGCCCTTTTCCTTGAGATAGGCGAAGTCGCGGCTGGTGATGTAGTGGTCCCGGTGGGTTTTCAGCCGTGCGCGCTTCTCATTTTCGCTGAGCTGGAGGCAGAGATAGGTCTCGTCCGCCGCCGTGGTGCCGTCGTACAGCTCCGGGCTCATCCACTTTTCCAGCACCAGCCAGTTGCCCAGGTTTACGCCTCTGATTTTCTCCATACTCGCTCCTCCAATTCTTATGTTCTCATGTTCTCACAAATTGATACACGCTGACCGAGGCGGCGGGGAGCGAGAGGGTCCAGTTCCTCCCGTCTGTCCCCGCCGGGGCGGCGGCGTCCGCAGGCGCGACGCGGTCCGGAGCCTCGGGGGTGTTGCAGTCGTGCACGTCCGCTCCCCGGAGCACGCGGGCGGAGACCGGGCGCATGGGCTCCGGCAGCGTAAGCTGTGCCGTCCGCGCCTCCTCCATGCAGGCGTTGACCGCGTTCAGCGTCACCGTCCCGTCCTTTTCCGAGGCAAACACATACAGTTCAGGGACACGCGCGTCTCCGTCCTGCCAGGCGGTGTCCGTCTCCAGCTCCAGCGGGAGGACCTTGCCCCCTCTGTGGGGCCGGTACATCTCAAACACATGATAGTTCGGCGTCAGGACCGTGTGCTCCCCCCGGGTGAGGATCAGGGCGTTCAGCACGTTCACGGTCTGTGCAACGCAGGCCGCGGAGACGATGCCGCTGCAGCGGTGGAAGATGTCCAGGGAGATGGCGGTGGTGAGGGCGTCCCGCATCGTACACTGCTGGTAGAGCGACGGCGCGTTGCGGAAAGCCGCTCCGTGCCAGTTGCCCCACTCTCCGACGATCAAGCGGAGCTGCGGCGGTACAAAAAACGGGTCGCGGTCCATCGGCGCATAGCCGTCCAGCTCCTCACGCATCAGCGCGGCCTGCTCCCGCAGCACCTCCTCCAGCTCCATGCTGCCGAACAGGACGCGGTACCAGCCCTCCCGGTCGAACTGGTCCTCCCGCAGGCCGCCGTCCTCCCGGTTCCAGTTGTAAAAATGCAGATCCATGCCGTAGATGGGGGGCATGCGGTAGCGCTTCAGCTCCCGCAGCAGCTCCCGCGTCCAGAGGACCCGCTCCCGGGGCTTGTTGCCGTCCGGACCGCTGGCGATCAGCTTCATCTCCGGTCCCGCCATCCGGCCGTCCGGGCCGGGACCAACAAAGCGCGGCATGGCGCTGGCGTATTTCCGGTAGTCGTCCGCGTAGCCCTGGGCGGTATAGGTCCCGCCTCCGCCCCAGCACTCGTTGCCGATGCCCCAGTACTCCACGCCAAAGGGCTCCGGGCTGCCGTTGGCAGCGCGCTCCCGGGCAAGCGCCGTGTCCCCGGCGCGGTTGCAGTATTCCGCCCAATCCACCATCTCCGCCACGGTTCCCCGCAGCATGTTGATGTTGATCCAGGGCTTTGCGCCCACGGCGCGGCAGAACTCCAGGAACTCATGGGTGCCAAAGCCGTTGTCCTCGGCCTCCCAGGTGGTGAAGTTGGCGTTCCAGACGGTTTTGCGCCGGTTTCCCACGCCGTCGCGCCAGTGGTACATATCCGCGTAACACCCGCCGGGCCACCGGAGCAGGGGAGGGCGGAGCCGTTCCATCGCGTCCAGCACGGCCAGCCGCACCCCGCCCTCGTTCGGGATGGCGGAGCGGCGTCCGACCCAGATCCCGTCCGAGATGCAGCCGCCCAAAAACTCGATGAACTGCCCGTGCAGTTCCGGCGGAATCGTCTGTTCCCCCGCGATCTTATGAATTGTGATTTTATTCATAATAAAAGAATATCCTCACTGCGCGCTTCAAAGCGCTTTTCCTATTATGCTGTCATGTTATGCTATCATGCAGTCTTGAAAATTGCAACATCAAAGTGAATAAAATGAATAAAAATGATGGGAGCTGTTCAGGGATGGGTCAAAGCCTGCCGGACGGCGGCCTGCCAGCCCCGGTACAGCGCCTCCCGCCGCCCCGGGTCCATCTCGGGCGCGTAGGAGGAGTAGCGGATGCCCGCGAAGACCCGCTCCGGGTCATAGAGCCCGGCGCTGATGCCCGCGAGATACGCCGCTCCCATGCCGGAGAGCTCCTGGAGCTGGGGCACGGCGACGGTCATATCCGCCATGTCGCTTTGAAATTGCATCAGATAGCCGTTGCCCGTGGGGCCGCCGTCTGCCCGGAGCGTATGCAGCGCGCCGCCGTATTCCCGCTGCATGATGCGCAGCAGGTCCGTAATCTGATAGGCGATGCACTCTACGCAGGCTTTCACAATTTCGCGCCTGCCGGTGGTCCGGGTGACGCCCGTCAGCAGGCCCGTGGCGGCGCTGTCCCAGTAGGGGGACCCCAGCCCCGTGAAAGCGGGGACGAAGTAGGCCCGGTCCTCCTTGTCCGCATCGCGGGAGAGCGCCTCTGTCTCGGAGGCGGAGGCGATCAGCCCCACCTGATCCTTGAGCCAGGAGATCACCGCGCCGGTGTAGTTCAGGTTGCCTTCCAACACATAATTCACTTTTCCGCCGATGCCCCAGGCGAGGCTGGTCACGATCCCGGCCTCGCTGAACAGCGGACGCTCCCCGATGTTGAGCATGACGGAGGACCCGGTGCCGTAGGTTGCCTTGATCCCTCCGGCGGCGCGGCAATTCTGCCCGAACAGCGCCCCGTGGCTGTCCCCCAGGACGCCGCAGACCGGGATTTTGTTCGGCAGCAGTCCCCCCAGGTCCGTCTCTCCGAACACGCTGTCCGACATGCAGACCTCCGGCAGCGCGTCCGCGGGGATGTGGAAGAGCCTGCACAGCTCTTCGTCCCATTGCAGGGACGTGATGTTGAAAAGCTGGGTCCGGCTGGCGTTGGAGTAGTCGGTTTTGTGCTGCCCGGTCAGGGAATAGAGCAGCCAGGCGTCAACGGTCCCGCAGGCAAGACGCTTCTCCTGCGCCAGTCTGGCCGCCTCCGGCACGTTTTCCATGAGCCAGCCCAGCTTGGCCGCCGGGAAATAGGGGGACAGGTTGAGGCCCGTCTTCTGCCGCACCCGCTGAGCCTGGGAGGCGATCTCCGACCCGGCGCAGAGCTCCGCGGCCCGGGCGCACTGCCAGACGATGGCGTTGTAAACCGGCTTTCCCGTGGCCTTATCCCACATCAGCGAGGTCTCCCGCTGGTTGGAGATGCCCAGACAGCCGACCTCCGCCGGGGAAACGCCCGCTTTTTGCAGCACGCCGGCGCAGACGCCCAGGGTGTTTTTCAGAATCTCGTCGGGATCGTGCTCCACCCAGCCGTGCTCGTCCACGATCTGGCGGTGGGGCCGGTCCGCTCGGCAGACCAGCACGCCGTTTCGGTCAAACAGCAGCCCCTTGGTACCCTGGGTGCTCTGGTCCACCGCCAGCACATAGGCTCCGCTCATTGCAGGGCGCTCCTGACCGCCGCGGCGATGCCCTCCGCGTTCAGGCCGTAGTGGTCAAAGACCTCCTTGCTGTTTCCGGTGACCACCGGTGCGTCTGGCAGAGCCAGATTGACGACCTTTTTGGGGTTGTTGGCGGAGACCGTCTGCGCCACCATGCTGCCCAGTCCGCCAAAGGGGGAGTGCTCCTCCACGGTGACGATGGCCCGGGCATGCTCCGCGGCTTTCAAGATCGCGGCGGTGTCCAGGGGTTTGACGCAGTACATGTCCTGCACCGTGACGGAGATGCCCTCTTTTTCCAGCAGCGCTGCCGCCTGCCTGGCCGGACCCACCATCTCCCCGCAGGCGATGACGGCGGCGTCCGTGCCCTCCCGGAGCCAGGTGGCCTTGTCCATCTCAAAGGGGCAGTTATCCTCGGAATAGACGTCCTCCACCGGGTTGCGGCCCGTGCGGAGATAGGCGCATTTTTCATCCTGCAGCAGGGCCTCCACCAGCTTCCGGGTCTGGAAGCGGTCCGAGGGCAGATAGACCCGCATGTTGGGGATGGCGCTCATGGCGGCGATGTCCTGGGCGGAGTGGTGGCTCATGCCCAGCGCGCCGTAGCTGACGCCGCCGGAGATGCCGATGAGCTTGACGTTGGTGTCGGAGTAGGCGCAGTCCACCTTGCACTGCTCATAGCTGCGGGTGGTGATAAAGCTGGCAGGGGAGGCGGCCCAGGGCTTCTTGCCCCCCTTGGCAAGACCGGCGGCGATGCCCACCAGATCCTGCTCCGCGATGCCCACCTCCACGCTCTGCTGCGGAAACTCCTTGAAAAAGGGAGCCAGGGACGCGCTGCCCCGGGAGTCGCTGCACAGGACCACGATGTCCCGGTCCTCCCGGGCGTGTTCGCTCAGTACCTCGCAGATTACCTGACGGTTTGGAATTTTGTTCATGCCAGCGCCTCCCTTTTCGCTTCCAGATCGGCCATGATCTGTTCGTATTCCTCCCGAGAGGGGAGCTTGTGATGCCACACCGCCTGGTTTTCCATGACGGGGGAGCCCTTGCCCTTGACGGTGTTGGCGATGACACAGCTCGGCTTTCCCTTGCACTGCCTGGCCTGTTCAAAGGCGGCGTGGAGTTGGTCGATGTCGTTGCCGTCGGCCACGTCGATGACGTTCCAGCCGAACGCGGCGACCTTGGCTTTCAGGTCGTCCAGGGCCATCACGTCCTCGGTGCCGCCGGAAATCTGCAAACGGTTGCGGTCGATGACGCAGCAGAGGTTGTCAAGCTTGTACATGGCGCCGGACATGAAGCCCTCCCAGTTGCTGCCCTCGGCCAGCTCGCCGTCGCCGGTGACGACGTAGACGCGGCTTCTTCGGCCGTCCATCCTTGCAGCCAGGGCCAGACCCACCGACACCGGCAGCCCGTGGCCCAGGGAGCCGGAGTTCATCTCAATCCCCGGCAGGGTGTTGTGCGGGTGGCCGATGTAGGGGGAGTTGTACTTTGAAAAGCGGTCGCGCACGTCGGCAAGGTCGAGAAAGCCCTTTGCGCACAGCACCGCGTAGTAGGCCTCCATGGAGTGGCCCTTGCTCATGATAAAGTAGTCCCGGTCCCTGTCCTCCGCCGTTTCCGGGGAGACGTTCATCTGACAGAAATACAGCTCGGTCAGAATCTCCATGGCACTCATGTCGCCGCCGATGTGTCCGCCGCCGCCCGCCATGATGATGTCCACGGTGTCGCGGCGCAGCGCGTAGGCTTTCGCTTTCAGATTCTCCATATGATTCCTTTCCTGTCCCCGCGAAAGGGACAATCATACCGGGTTCATAGAAATTGTAAATTATATTGTCCGTGAGTATTTAGGCCGCTTATTGCCGAAAATCTTCGCAAAATGGCAAAATCTTTTCGACCTGTGCAGTTGAATGAACCGCACCCAAGGGGAAATCCTGCGCCCTATCCTTCCCCCTCCGGGGGAAGGTGGCACGGCCGATCTCCCGCG
>JAFTBW010000034.1 GCA_017455015.1 Oscillospiraceae bacterium
AAAGGTGAAAAAGGCGGCGGCGAAAGCGGACAAGGCCCAGGCCAAAATCCCGAAAAAGACGGTGAAAACCCGAACCGTGGACCCGGCCACCGGCAAGGTCACGACCAAGCTCTCCTTTGAGGATAAGAAGCCGCCCTCCAAGCTGTCCCATGCTGCCAAGGCCGCTCCCGTCAATACCGCGTCCATCGCGGCGCACCGGGAGATCCGGCAGTATGAGGACGAGAACGTGGGACTGGAGGCGGCGCACTTCGTGGAGGGCAACGCGGAATCCGGGGCGCGTCTGACTACATCAGCGATCCGTTCCCAGCGCCTGCGGCCCTACCGCAAGGCGGCGGCAGCGGAAAGCAAACTGGAAAAGGCCAATCTGAACGCCCTCTACAAAAAGGCTGAGCTGGAACAGCCCACCAGCAATCCCGTTTCCAAGTGGCAGCAGCGGCGGGCAATCAGAAAACAGTATGCCGCCGCCAAAGCCGGACGGTCCGCGGAAACCACCAAGCAGGCGGCGGAGGCCACCGGCAAGGCCGCGGAAGCGGTCAGGGAGACAGCGAAAAAGACCGCCGATTTTGTCCGGCAGCATAAGAAGGGATTTCTGATCGTCGGTACTGTTGGTCTGGCTCTGGCCTTTATGCTGAACGTCTTTTCCTCCTGCACCGTGATGCTGGAGGGCGCGGGATCGGCCATCGCCGCCAGTACCTATCCCTCCGAGGATTCGGATATGCTGGCAGCGGAGGCGGCGTACTGCGGTCTGGAAAATGAGCTTCAAAGCTATCTGGCGGGCTACGAAAGCACCCATGACTATGACGAATACCACTACGATCTGGACAGCATCGAGCATGACCCCTCTGTGCTGATCTCCATTCTCACCGCTCTGCGCGGCGGCGCGTGGACCATCGACCAGGTGCAGGGCGATCTGCAAATGCTGTTCGACAAGCAGTACATTCTCACCGAGGATGTGACTACGGAAACCCGGTATCGGACGGAAACCCGCACCGGCACCCGAACGGTCACGGACCCGGAAACCGGCGACACCAGCGAGGAAGAATACGAGTACGACGTGCAGGTGTCCTATACCTATACCATCTGCAACGTGAAGCTGGAAAACTTCAACCTGTCCCATGTCCCGGTCTACATCATGGGCGAGGATCAACTTTCCATGTACGCCACCTATATGGCGACCCTGGGCAACCGGGATGATCTGTTCCCAACCTCCAGCTATGTCAATCTCTATAACGGGGAGATCACCCGGTATGAGATACCCCCGGAGGCGCTGTCCGACGAAAAGTTCGCCGCAATGATCGCGGAGGCCGAGAAGTATTTGGGCTATCCCTACGTTTGGGGCGGCAGCTCGCCCAGCACCTCCTTCGACTGCTCCGGCTTCGTGTCCTGGGTCATCAACCATTGCGGCCAGGGCTGGGACTTCGGCAGGCTGGGAAGCGACGGCCTTTACTTCAACGTCTGTACGCCCATCCCGGCGTCGGAGGCCAGACCCGGCGACCTGATTTTCTTCCAGCACACCTACGACACCCCGAACACATCCCATGTGGGCATCTACGTCGGCAACGGAATGATGATCCACTGCGGCAATCCGATCCAGTATGCCAGTATCAATACCAGCTACTGGCAGCAGCACTTTTACGGCTTTGGTCGATTACCTTAATCAAAACAGGAGGTCAGACTTTGAATCCCAAAATCACCAGGCTCCGGGAGGAGCATAGCAAGAACAAGGAGAAAATCTCCGAGCTGCAAGCCCGAAACCGCGACCTTGAAAAGCAGATTCGGGAGCTGGAGAACACGGACATTGTAGGGCTCGTCCGCGCCAGGGGGCTGTCGCTGGAGGACTTCGCGGCCCTGCTCCAAACGCTGAACAAGCCCGCGCCCACTACTATATCTACGAAAATGGAGGAATCCGACTATGAAGAAACATGATCTCCGCGCCCTTGCCTGTCTGCTGGCCGTCATGCTGTGCATGGCGGTTTTTTCCATGACGGCGCTGGCATACGGCGGGGATGAAAGCACAAACGATGAACCGGCTGAAATCCCCATTGTGGAGGTCAGCCCCGCGCCGGTGGAGGAAACCGAGGCCAAGGCGGAGGCAGCGCCGGAGCCTGCCCAGGAAACCCCGGCAGAAACGGAGCCGGAGGAAACCACCGGCGGACTGGACGATTCATCTCTGGATGATCTGTTCGGCGGGCTGTTCTCCGCCTTTACCCCAGGCGGCAACCTGTCCCTGATCGACGATTTCAACTTCACCGGCACGGACGGCGAAGGAAACGCCACCAGCAAGCAGTTCATCACCGTCCAGAGCAAGACCGGCAACTACTTTTTCATCATCATTGACCGGGTGGCCGATACGGAAAACGTGTACTTCCTCAACATGGTGGACGAGGCCGATCTGCTGGCGCTGACAGACACCCCGGAGGACGCAACACAGCCTGCCGCGCCTGTGGTCTGCACCTGCGAGGATAAGTGCTATGCCGGTCATGTGGATATGAGCTGCCCGGTTTGCGCTACGGATATGACCAAATGCACCGGCAAAGAAGCCCAGCCGGAGCCGACAGAAACGCCCGGTGAGCCGGAGCCGGAAACCCCGGAGAAAAAGGGCGGCGGCAATATCGCGCTGGTGATCCTGCTTCTGCTGGCCGGTGGCGGCGGCGCGGCCTACTACTTCCTCAAGGTCAAGGGCAAGGCCAAGCCCAGGACAAAGGGCAACGACGATCTCAATGAATATGAGTACGGCGTCGAGGACGAGGAATACGAATTTGAACCCTATGAGCCGGAGGCGGAGGGCGGCGCTCCCGGCGAAACAGAGGACGAGGACAGTTGACCAATTTCACCGACAATCCCCTGGAAAAACTGATGCGGCAGACCCCAAG
>JAFTBW010000035.1 GCA_017455015.1 Oscillospiraceae bacterium
ATTTCGGAGAAATCGTGCAGCCACGCCAACGGCGTGTTTCGGGGGGGTGGGGAACGCCCCAACAAGCAGAAAACCGTCCGATCCCGTGCAAGCGGAGATCGGGCGGTTTGAAGCCTGTGAGTGCGCACAGGCATTGCTTGCCGGTTTCTCCGTACTTCGTAATACGGCATCCTTGAAATGAACTTGTCAAGAAAAGTGCAGTCGAAATACACCCAAAGTTTGATACAGGATGATATCTGAAGCGGAGCGTAGTGGAGTGCAGTTTTAAATTTCGAGATCATCCCAAGAATTTTATAAACCTCCGAAGTGGTATAGAATAGGAACACCAGATCGGAGGTTTCACTATGAGTGGCAGCAGAAAGAATCGCAGTCCGGAAGAAGTGGCCCGGAGGGAAAGGTCCGGGAGCTCTTGTAGGAGAGCAACATCGGCAGCATGAAGAAATCCATGACCTGTTCAAAGAAGCCATCGAGGAATTCATGGAGAACTGCTTGAAGCCGTGCTGGACGACGAATTCGGCTACAGTAAGTACGACTATGAAAACAAGTACCCGAACAACAGCCGGAACGGTCACAGCGGGAAGACGCTGCGTACCAGCTTCGGCGACGTGGAGGTGTCCGTACCCCGTGGCCGCAAGGGCGAATTCGACCCCGTTTACATCGATCTGCTTGAAGGAGCCGATCTTATCTTTCTATTCAATGATGAATCCGCCTTAGTCTAAAATGTTGCCGTCGCGGGAGATTGTTACGACCTGCCAGGGGATAAATTTGCCGCTGTTTCTGAGCGCATGCTCCGCTGCCCGCTGGAGCCCTCCGCAACAGGGTACTTCCATGCGGACGATGGTCACACTTTTAATACCATGATTCCGGATAATCTCGGTGAGCTTTTCAGAGTAGTCCACCGCATCCAGCTTGGGGCAGCCGATGATCGTGACCTTGCCGCGCATAAAATCCTCATGCATGTTTGCATAGGCATAAGCCGTACAGTCAGCAGCGATCAGCAACTTCACTCCGTCAAAGAAGGGAGCCTGTGTCGGAACCAGTTTGATCTGGCAGGGCCACTGTGCCAGGCGGGAAACCGGCTTCCCGACGCGTACAGAAGCGCGCTCTGTTTCGCTCTGTGCAAATTGCATCATCTTCGAACCGGGACAGCCGCCCTCATGCAGTTCATGTGACATTTCGTTCATCGTCTTTTTCTCCTTCGCTGCTTTTACGGCTATTTCATCGTATTCCGGAGCCTCGCGCTCTTCAAACGTGATTGCACCTGTTGGACATCCCGGCAGACAGTCACCAAAGCCATCGCAGAAGTTTTCCCGCGTGAGCTTCGCCTTGCCATCCACGATGTCGATCGCCCCTTCGTGGCAGGCCTCTGCGCATAGACCACAGCCATTGCATTTTTCTTCGTCAATATGGATGATTTTACGAATCATTGTGGAATTCTCCTCCCTTGTTTTGATCCAATCATCATGAGGATGAGACCTGCCTTTGCTACGCAAGCGCCGTGAAGTCCTCCGGCGTATTGACATTGTGCAGCGCGGGCAGGGACGCGGCGTCGAAATACCGCACCCGCAGGGTGTCCAGAAGACCGCGCATACGCAGCCGCCCCTGCCGGAGCGAAGCCTCCGCTGCGTCCAGACAGGTGGGGGTGTAGGCGGCGAACAGCGGCTCCGGGCCGTTTTCGCTCCGCAGGAGACAGGCGTCATAGCCGTCCAGGGACGTATACAGGCGCGTTGCCCATGCGGGATCGGCATAGGGCAGGTCCACCGCGCAGAGGAAGATCGGACGTCCGCCGCTCCAGCGCAGTCCGGACACCAGGCCGTTCAGAGGACCCTGGCCGGGGAAGGGGTCCGCCAGCTCCGCCGCGCCGGAGAACGAAAAGCGGCCCGGTCGGTCCAGACAGACGGCCACAGGCCCCAGCGGGGCAAAGCGGTCGATCTGGGACTGGAGCAGCGTGCCGCCGGCCCAGGGCAGCAGGGCCTTGTCCCGGCCCATCCGACGGCTTCCGCCCCCGGCGAGGATGACGGTGTGCATGGTCCCACGTCCTTTCTGGCGACGGAGAATAGAAACCGCACGGCCGGTTGGCGACCGTGCGGTTCTCCTTGCCCCGACCATTGGAGGAGAGGCGGAGAAAGAAGGAATGCTGGATTTCAGCTGTCGATTTCACCATAGCACGTCAAAGGCGCGCTGACAAGAGCAAATCGGGGAAAAAGCAAGATATAGGGAATCACCTGTATGGCCGAAAGGGACATCCCCGATGGAAACTGCGCGGCTTCCTGATAGACTGGACGCAAGAGGTGATCGCAATGCTGGGACAAGCGCTCTATTTGCCCTGGTGGTATTACCGCAGCCGGATCTGCGGCGAGCGGAGGCCGCTGCAAACCGTTCTGTTTGTGACGGACTATTGCAACCTGCGCTGCAAACACTGCATGGCCGACGGCCACGCCTGCGGCACGATGAAGCCCTATGACCAGATCCGGCGTGAACTGCTGGACGCCTGGCATGAGGGGGCGCGTTTCGTGGACTTCGAGGGCGGAGAACCCACCCTCTGGCGCGACGGGAATCGGCGGCTGAACGATCTCTACCGGCTGGCAAAGCAGCTGGGCTTTTACTCCGGTACGCTGACCACCAACGGACAGCGGGACTTTTCCGACACGCTGGCCGACGCGGTCTGGGTCAGCGTGGACGGCTATGGGGCCTATCACGACGCGGTACGCGGCGCCGGGACCTTCGCCCGCCTGGATGCCAACATCCGCGCCAGCGGCCACCCGGCCCTGAGCGTCGCCATGGCCGTCAACCGGCTCAACCGCCCCTCGGTGCGGGCGTTGGCGGAGTACGCCAGGGAGAACCCCGCAATCCGTTCGGCGGCCTTCAACCTCCACACGCCCTTCCCCGGCACGGAGGATCTGACATTGTCATGGGAGGAACGCTGCGCGGTGCTGGACGAACTGATCGCCCTGAAGCGGGAGGGCTATCCCATTATGAACAGCGTCCCAGGACTGCGCATCATGAAGCGGCGGGGCTTTCCCAAAGACTGCTGGGTGGCCAACTACATCCTGGTGGACGGAAAGCGCCTCAGCCAGTGCCCCGGCCGGGTATTCGGCGTCTGCGACGACTGCGGTTTCTGCATGGCAGGAGAGATGTACGCCGTGCTGCGCCTGAAGCCGGAGACCCTGCTGGCGGGGCTGAAACTGCGTCTGCCGACCGGGAGGGGAATCTAGGGGAAACCCTGACGGAAAGAGGGGGAATCCCCCGATTTCAAAGCACATTCCGGTTTTATAAGATAAAAAGGAAAAGGAGGGGAGTCTCTTGAACAAAGAAAGTTTGCCCATGACAAGGCGAACGTTCCTCGAAGCCACCGCCGTGGTCGGCGCCGCCGCCGCCGTCGGCGGAGTCGGCCTGGCAGCTGCGGAAAACGCGGCCCAGGGCGGCGCGGACGAGGAACTGAAGTATGTCCGCACCACCTGTGCCCCCAACTGCACCGGCGGCTGCGGTCAGAAAGCCTGCGTCTATAAGGGCGAGATCAAGCACATCATCCAGGCAGCGGACTATGAGGACGCCGAGCACAACCCCCGCGGCTGCCTCAAGGGCCTGAGCTTCTCCAACCTGATCTACGGTCCGGAGCGCATGACCGGACCCATGATCCGCACCGGTCCGGCCGGCTCCGACGATCCCAACGACTACAAGAAGGTCGGCTGGGACGAGGCGCTGGACTACACCGGCAGAGAGCTGCGGAGAATCATCGACACCTACGGCCCGGAATCTGTGGCCGTGGTGGTCCAGGTCGCCGGAACCGGCCACGTCCACAAGGGCGCGGTCATCCGTCTTGCGACCCTGAACCATTTCAGCGTCCTGGGCGGCTATGAGATGAACGGCGACCTGCCCATGAGCGCTCCCATCACCTTCGGCGTCCAAAGCGAGGAGCTGGAGACCTACTGCTGGCCCGACGCCAAATATCTGATGGTGTTCGGCTCCAACCCGCTCCAGACCCGCATCCCCGACGCCCACTTCCTGGTGGAGGCCAAGCAAAACGGCGCGAAGCTGCTGGTTTTTGACCCCTGCTTCACCGCCACGGCGGCCAAGGCGGACGAGTGGTATTCCATCAAACCCTCCACCGACGCGGCCCTGGCCCTGGGCTTTGCCAGGGTGCTCATCAATGAGAATCTCTATGACGCCGATTTTGTCCGCACTTACACCGACCTGCCCATCCTGATCCGGGACGACAACGGCAAGCGCCTGCTGGCCGCGGACGTGGAGGGGCTGGAGGTCCCGGCGGACATGCCCGAATACCGCCAGGCCTATGTCGCCTGGCAGGACGGCAAGCCCCTTACCGTGGACCCGGAGCACCTGGAGCTCCCGCTGGATGTCCAGCTGGAGGGCGGCGTGACCGTGCAGCTCCGCGACGGCGGGACCGTGGACTGCCACCCGGCCTTCCATCTGCTCAAGGACATGGTCCAGGCCTACACCCCGGAGCACGTCCAGGAGGAGACGGACATGCCCGCCGACCAGATCGAGCGCATCGCCCGGGAGATGGCCGTCACCAAGCCCCTGCACATCCTCTATGGCGCCAGCAACTACCAGTGGTATCACGGCGACCTCAAGGGCCGCGCCCTGAGCCTGCTCTGCGCCCTGACCGGCAACATCGGTCACCTGGGCGACGGCTTCTCCACCTACGCGGGCCAGTACCGGATGCGTTACAAGGGCGGCCACTGGTGGAACGTGGCCGAAGAGCCGGACCGCAAGCCTGCGGGCATGAGCTTCGCCTATATGCTCAACGGCCCCACCGAGACCATGAGCTGCCCCTATCCCAAGCACGGCATCAAGGCCTGGATCGTCTACTGCTGCAACCCCTTTGACCAGCACAACATGGGCAACATTCTCCGCCGCCAGGTGGAGGAGGGCCAGCTGGAGCTGGTGGTCAGCCTGGACTTCCAGCGCACCACCAGCAGCAAGTGGGCGCACGTCTGTCTCCCCGGCGTCAGCTGGTATGAGAAGATGGAGCTGGTCTCCACCCCGATCCACCCCTATGCCCAGCTCATGCAGCCCGCGATCCAGCCGGTGGGCGACTGCAAGCCGGAGCTTTGGATCATGCGGGAGCTGGCCGAGCGCATCCACCCCGGCGACAAGGAGAAGTATTTCTACGGGGATATGGACCCCGACCTGGCTGCCGAGGAGGTCATCAAGCTGACGATGGAGACCGGAGGCCCCGAGGTTGCGGGGATCACGCTGGAGGAGCTCAAGCGCGGTCCGGTCAAGCTGCGCCACGAGAATCCCGGCCGCAAGCGCATTCCCTTCTATGAGCAGATCCACGACCGCAAGCCCTTCCCGCCGGTGAGCTATCCCTCTCCGCTGAAGGAAACGGCGCAGTTCGTCAAGAGCGGCCGCATCGAGTTCTACAAGGATGAGGATATGTTCCTGAAGCTGGGTGAGGCCCTGCCGGTCCACAAGCGGCCCTATCTGGAGACCGAGTGCGTGCTGGACCCGGACGCCCTGAGCAAATACCCCTTCTCCTACATCACCCGCAACTCCGTCCACCGCGTCCACTCCACCCACTCCAACAACCGCTTCATGCGCGAGCTCCAGGACGACAATCCCAAGGTCTATCTCAACCCGGAGGACGCTGCCGAAAAGGGCATTGCCCAGGGCGATCTGACGGAGGTGTACAACGGGCGGGGTCGTCTGCTGGCGTCGGCGGTGCTGGACCCCGGCATCAAGCGGAAGCTCTGCATTTTCGAGGAGGGCTGGTGGAGCCGCTATACCCACGGCACCAGCTACAACACGCTGATCCATCCGTTTATCAATCCGATCCATGAGATCTACTTCGTATCCCAGATGTGGGCGCCCAACACCAGTTGGAACGAGTGCCTTGTGGATGTCAGAAAGGCGGTGAGCAACTGATGCGCTACTGCATGGTTATTGATCTGGACAAATGCATCGGCTGCCAGACCTGCGCAGTGGTCTGCAAAATGCACAACAGCCAGCCGCCCGGAACCTGGTGGAACCGGGTGTTCACCCAGGGCGCGGAGACCCATGAGACCGCCATCGGCGGCGACGGACAGTTCAAGATGGAGTTCCTGCCCCTGTCCTGCCAGATGTGCGACAACCCCGCCTGCCAGCGGGTCTGTCCCACCGGCGCGACCTATACCAACGAAAACGGCGTGGTGCTGGTGGACTATGACCGCTGCATCGGCTGCCGCACCTGCATGGCTGCCTGTCCCTACGGCGTCCGCCAGTTCAACTGGATGGACCCGAAGCAGGAGAAGGAGGCCATGGGCTACCACTACGGCCACCCCTTCGACGTGAAGGAGGACCCCAACCGACTGGTCTACACCCAGGATCGGCCCGCCGGCGTCGTCGAGAAGTGTACCTTCTGCGCCCAGTATGTGGAAAAGGGTGAAAAGCCCGCCTGCGTGCGCGCCTGTCCCGGCAAGGCCCGCTTCTTCGGGGACCTGGACGATCCCGACTCTGAGGTCTCCCGGCTCGTCCGCACGAAACAGGTCCACAGGATGCTGGAGCAGTACGGCACTGAGCCCAAGGTCTATTACATCTCCTCCAGCAGACAAAAGAACATCGGGGAGGGCTGAGCATGAAAAAGAAATACACAGCGCTGGCTGTCGGGGCGCTCCTCTGCGCCGTCGGCCTGGCCTTCTGGCTCTACCAGATCCTCCAGGGCATGGTCATCACCGACCTGCGCAACCCCTTCTCCTGGGGACTGTACATGGGGACCTTTGAGTTCTTCATCAGCGTCTCCTCCGGCGGAATGCTCCTGTTTGCCGTGGCCTACCTCTGGCGTGTGGAAAAGCTGATGCCCTTTGCCAAGTTGGGGAGCGTGGTCTCCCTGGCCTGTGTCATCGCCTCCGGCGTGGCCATTATGACCGACCTGGGCCAGCCGCTCCGGGTGCTGAAAATGCTGCTCTTTCCCCAGTTCGGTTCCCCGCTGTTCTGGGACGTGGTGGTGCTGGGCCTCTATGCGGTGGTCTGCGTGGTCGCCGTTGTCATCCAGATCCTGCCCGACACAAAAAAGCACAAAGGGGACCGCAAGGCCCTGGCCCAGCGGGATGCGCGCAGCCGCGCCCTGGCTTTCGTCGCCCTGCCCATGATGGTTCTCATGAACGCGGTGACCAGTCTGATGTTCGCGGTGCAGAACACCCGCGAGTGGTGGAACAGCGCCCTGGTCCCCGTGGACAGCGTGGCCGTGGGCGTGGCCGCAGGCATGGCCATTATGCTCCTGATCTGTGCCCTTACCGTGGGCCGGGAGAACTGGCCACGGCATGTGGACGAATTCATCCTGATGGCGAAGATTGCCGCCGTCGGTCTACTTGCCCATCTGTTCTTCTCCTTCATGGAGATTGTGCCCCTCCAGTGGAGCAACACCCCGGAGAGCCGGGAGCTGCTGGAACTGGTGCTGGGGCGCTATGGCTGGCTCTATACCCTTGAAATGGTACTGGCTGCCGTCGCCATGGTCATTTTCTTCCTCTCCCTGAGCGGCCACAGCCGCCGCGTTACGGCGTTTGCCGGAATCCTGACCCTGCTGAGCGCCTTTTCACACCGCATGATGCAGCTCTATCCCGCTTTCAATGCCATTCCGATGAACATCCCCGTCACCGCCGGCGGAGAGACAATCCACTGGACCTTCCCCATCGCCACCGGCGTTCTGGAGGAGGGCAAGGATCTGTTTGTCCGCAGCTATGACTACTTCCCCAGTCTTCCGGAGCTGGCCGTAAACCTGCTGCCTTTTGGCCTGGTGATCCTGGTTGTCGCGCTGTTCCTGGTCCTGGACAAGAGGGCGGAGGCGAAGGGCGCGTGAACCTGGGTCTGGGCGAGGGAATCCTGATTCTTTTCATCGCCTTTGTCGTGGTGGGTCCCAAGGATCTGCCCAAAATCGGCAGGGCCATAGGAAAGGCGCTGCGCCAGCTGCGCGGGCTGTACGGCAGCGTCAAACAGGAGATGAACCTGGACGAGGAGTTGACTGCGCTCCGCAAAACCGTCGGGGCGGAGCGCGGTGCGCCGGAGGAGCTGTCCGCGCTGAACCGGGAGCTGAAGCAGCTCGGAACGCTGATCGATCCCGGCAAACACTGAACAGAAGAAGAGCAAACTGCAAATCTTGCGCCGGAGGCGCTGAATTAAAGGAGGAATATAAGGTGAATATGCTCGTCTGCGTCAAGCAGGTACCGGACACCACCGAAATCAAAATCGACCCTGTGACCAACACCCTGATCCGTCAGGGCGTCCCGTCCATCGTCAACCCCTATGACGGCTACGCGCTGGAGACTGCCGCCCGCATCAAGGACGAAAACCCCGGCAGCAAAATCGTCGTGCTCAGCATGGGCCCGAAGCAGGCGCAGGACGCCCTGCGCGAGTGCCTGGCCGTGGGCGCGGACAAGGCCTATCTGCTGACGGACAACCTCTTCGCCGGGTCCGACACCCTGGCCACCAGCTACATCCTCTCCCGCGCCATTGCCAAGGTGCAGGAGCTGGAGGGCGCCTTCGATATCATCTTCTGCGGCAAACAGGCCATTGACGGCGACACCGCCCAGGTCGGACCGCAGATTGCCGAGTACCTGGACCTGCCGCAGATCACCTACGGCATCGAGGTTGTCCTGGCGGGCGACAGCGTCCGCGTCAAGCGCGACAGCGACGCCGGCTATACCATCACCGCCGCCAAAATGCCCTGCGTCGTCACCATGACCCAGACCTTCTATGAGCCCCGCTATCCCTCCATCAAGAGCAAGATGGCCGCAAAGAAGGCTGTCATCCAGCAGCTGACGAGTGCGGATCTGGACGTGGACCCCGTGCGCTGCGGTCTGAAGGGCTCTCCGACCCATGTGAAGAAGACCTTTGTTCCCGTCCGCAACAAGAACACCCAGATCATCAACGAGGGTTCCGCCGAGGCCTCCACGCACAAGCTGGTGGAACTGCTGCACAACGCGACGCTGTTTTAAGGAGGTAGCCGAAACATGGAAGCCAAAACCAAGGATTTGTGGGTATTTGTTGAAACCAACGACGAGGGCAAGGCCCGCAACGTGGGCCTCGAGCTGCTGAACCCCGGCCGGGAACTGGCCAAACAGCAGGGCGGCAAGCTGGTGGCGGTGGTCATCGGCAACAACACCGCCCAGGCGGTTCAGGCTGCCGTCGCCGCCGGCGCGGACCAGGTCCTGAGCGTCGAGGGCGAGGAGTATGCCGTGTACAGCACCGACGCCTACACCTATGCCCTCTGCACCCTGGCGGAAAAGTATGCCCCCACCACCATTCTCCTGGGTGCGACCCCCAACGGCCGTGACCTGGGTCCCCGCTTCTCCGCCCGGATGCAGAGCGGCCTGACCGCCGACTGCACCGCCCTGGAGATCGACCCCGACACCGGCTGCGTGGCCTGGATCCGTCCCGCCTTTGGCGGTAACCTGATGGCCCGCATCCTCTGCCCCAACAACCGGCCCCAGGTTGGCACCGTCCGTCCCGGCGTCTTCAAGAAGCCGGAAGCCGATCCCGGCCGCAGCGCCGAGGTGGTGGCGGAACCCATCTCCTTCGCCAGGGAGAAGATCCGCACCCAGATCGTCGAGGTCATCCGTGCGGCGGGTGAGCAGGTGAACCTGGAAGGCGCGGACATCATCATTTCCGGCGGACGCGGTGTCGGCGGACCGGAGGGCTTCGCCCCCCTCAAGGAGCTGGCGGAGCTGGTGGGCGGCTGCGTCGGCGCGTCCCGTGCGGCGGTGGACGCCGGCTGGATTCCCCACGCGCACCAGGTCGGCCAGACCGGCAAGACCGTGGCCCCGAAGCTCTATGTGGCCTGCGGCATCTCCGGCGCGATCCAGCACCTGGCCGGTATGAGCGGCAGCGACTGCGTCGTGGCCATCAACAAGGACCCCGAAGCTCCCATCTTTGAAGTGGCCGACTTCGGCATCGTCGGGGATCTCAAGGAGGTCGTTCCGATGATGATCGAAGAGGTCAAGAAGCTCAGAGCTTAAGTGTTTCAAAATCATATAATCTGGAAAGGAACAGGGCACTATGGATTTTAAGTTCACGTCTGACGAGAAAGACATTCTGGAGATGCTTCATGACTTCGCGCTGAAGGAAGTCAAGCCCCTGGCCGCCGAGCTGGACGAGGAGGAGCGCTTCCCGGTGGAGACCTGGAAGAAGCTGGCCGAGATGGGTATGATGGGCATTCCCTATCCCGAAGAGTACGGCGGAGCCGGTCTGAGCTATCTGACCTACATCGCCGCCGTGGAGGAGCTGGGCCGTTACTGCGGCACCACCTCCGTCATGCTGTCTGCCCACACCTCTCTCGGCGCATGGCCCATCAGCGAGTTCGGCACCGAGGAGCAGAAGCAGAAGTATCTGATCCCCCTGGCCTCCGGCGACAAGCTGGGCGCCTTCGGCCTGACCGAGCCCAACGCCGGCACCGACGCGGCCGGTCAGCGCACCACCGCCGTGGACATGGGCGACCACTGGCTCATCAACGGTTCCAAGTGCTTCATCACCAACGGCTCTTATGCCGACATCTATGTGGTCTTCGCCATGACCAACAAGGAACTGGGCAACCGGGGCATCAGCGCGTTCATTCTGGAGAAGGGAATGCCCGGCTTCACCTTCGGCACCAAGGAGAAAAAGATGGGCATTCGCGGCTCTGCCACCTATGAGCTGCTGTTCGACAACGTGAAGGTCCCCAAGGAGAACCTGCTGGGCGAGGTCAACAAAGGCTTCAAGATCGCCATGGCCACGCTGGACGGCGGCCGCATCGGCATCGGCGCACAGGCCCTCGGCATCGCCCAGGGCGCCATCGACGAGACCGTGGAGTACGTCAAGAACCGCAAGCAGTTCGGCAAGCGCATCGCCGAGTTCCAGAACACCCAGTTTGAGCTGGCCGCCATGCAGACCAAGGTGGACGCCGCCCGTCTCCTGCTCTACCGCGCCGCCACTGCCAAGCAGAACCATGAGCCCTACGCCCACCTGGCGGCCATGGGCAAGCTCTTCGCCTCCGAGACCGCCAGCGATGTGACCCGCCGCTGCGTCCAGCTCTTCGGCGGCTATGGCTTCACCCGTGACTACCCCGTGGAGCGCATGATGCGCGACGCCAAAATCACCGAGATCTACGAGGGTACCAGCGAGGTTCAGAAGATGGTCATCTCCTCCTGGATGGGCGTCAAGTAATTCCGTTTTGGTGATTTCGGCGGGTCCACACCCCCGGATCCCGCCGATCTCATAATACGTTCCGCCTCATGCAAACAACACGGCGAGGGTCACTTTCCGGTGGCCCTTGCTGTGTTGTAATTTGGGGATGGACGTGATATAGTGATATTTGTCAGAATAGCACCTTTTCCCTGCGCAAAAAGGCGGGCGTCCCGGTTTCCGCACGGCAGGCGGCGCAGAGGCCGTCCGCCTCCCCGTCCGCCGGCTGGCCGCAGCGGCGGCAGGCCGCGCCGTGAACGGTATGGACCTGCGGCGTCAGAAGATCCACGCAGCGCGCCTCCAGTTCCAGTCCCCCACGGGGACAGGCCGAAGCGCAGAGATCGCAGCCCGTGCAGCGCCAGGGGATGACCGCCATGTGCCAGACGCCCGACCGCTCCGCTCCGCCGTCCCCGGCCCCGCTCAGGCGGTGCAGGGCCTCGGAGGGACACAGCCGCGTGCAGAGTCCGCAGCCGTTGCACGCCGCCCGGAACTGTGGCAGCGGCAGCGTCAGGGCAGGGGCCTCCGCGCCCTGCTGCTTGAGCCGCCAGGCCAGCAGCCGCCGGGAGAGCATCCCGTCCGGCGTGAGGGAACGGTCCTCTGGCAGCACCCCCGCCGCCGCGGCGCGGGAGCCGGAGAGCAGGCGGGAGAAGGCCTCCCGGCGGGAGAGACCCTGCGGGGGAGCGCTCTCCTGCGCGGAGACCAGACGCAGCAGCGACGCAGCGCGTTCCG
Source organism: Oscillospiraceae bacterium (assembly GCA_017455015.1). GTDB lineage: Bacteria > Bacillota > Clostridia > Oscillospirales > Oscillospiraceae > RGIG7114. The sequence continues at coordinate 11,887 of JAFTBW010000035.1, forward strand.
CGCCCAGGGCCGTTCGCAGCTCCGTCAGGGTCTTCTCCCAGTGGACCTGTAGGGGACGGCGGGGACAGTCCGCGCAGGGGCCTTCCAGGACGGTCAGCGTGCCGTCCAGGGCCAGCCGGGCCAGCAGTTCCCAGGGCAGCGCTGCCAGACAGGGGACCGAGAGATCGGCGGCGTCTTCCCGCCGGGCACAGCGGATCACCGTTGCCGTCCTGGTCCGCGCTGCCAGCGCCAGGATCTTTTCCGAGACCATTGCGGCGGGCCGGATCGCCCGGCTGGGGCAGCGGGCGGCGCAGACGCCGCAGCTGTCACAGCGTGTCCAGTCCGGCGTGCCCGCGTCAAAGACGCCCTGGGGACACAGCTCCCGGCAGACGCTGCAGGGGCTGCGGGTCTGGAGCCGGTTCAGACAGCGCGTTTCTTCCAGCGCGGGATGGTTTTCAAAGACCAGCCGGCGCGTCAAATAATCCCGAAGCATCGACATCGCACAATCCTCCTTCGCGTTTCAGCGTTTTTATTCTACCATTCTATTGACACGATTACAAGACAGAGAGGGAACGGAGGCCAAGGATGGAAAACAGCAAATATATTCCTGAATTGCGTCGGATCAGAGAGATTTTTCAGTTCGACTTTGTCAGCCTCGCCCTGGTGATGGAAGGCGACTACCCGCTGCTGACATGGGTCTATGCCACAGGCAATCGGAATTTCCGCTATCGCCGCATCGTGCTGGAATCCGGCAAGGGCGTGGCGGGCGGCGTATACAAGACCCGGCGGGCCATGGTTCTGCGGGACGCGGAAAAAGAGCTGACAGCCGCCGAGCGGGTCCGCTATCCCATCACCATCGCCGAAGATCTCCGCAGCGTGGCGGGCTTCCCCTTGTGGAAACACAACCGGGTGCTGGGCGTGCTGCTGCTGGCCTTCCGGGAGTCGGACCGCATCGACCGGGCGCTGTATGAGGAAGTGCTGCGGGAGCTGGGATCCTGCTTCTGCGGCTTTACGGTGCAGCAGGACAGCTATGACTTGGCCATCTGCGTGGATCACAACCGGGACTTCGACCCGGTCCCGGTCTATGAGCTGGTGAGCTATCCGGTGATGCGGGCCACAGAAGAGGAACGCCGCCGCATCTCGCGGGAGCTGCACGACGGCGTGGTCCAGGAACTGCTGGGGGTTCAGATGCTCCTGCGGACCATGAAGTATCAGAACGATCGGGAGGAGATTCTGAGCCTCTCCCAGCAGGCCGACGAGCGCATCAACCTGATCCAGAAGGAATTGCGGAATGTGGCCACCCGCCTGCGCCCGGTGACGCTGGACGACCTGGGCCTGGCCTCCAGCCTGCGGAGTTATTTCAACTGGATCTTTCAGAATCGCGGCGTGACGGTGCGCCTGCATGAGAACACCGAGGGACGCCGCTACGCCACCGGGATGGAGGCGGTCTTCTACCGGGTCTGCCAGGAAGCGGTGCTCAACGCCTGCAAGTATTCCGGCTGCATGGTGCTCGACGTGACCCTGACGGAGTCGGAGGGCTACCTGACGCTGGAGGTCACCGACAAGGGAGTGGGCTTCGACCCGGAGAACGTGGACGTGAAGGGCGGCGGGATGGGGCTGCCCGGCATGAGCGACTGGGCGGAGATGATCGACGGAGAGTTGACCTATCAGTCTGCGCCCGGCAAGGGGACCAGCGTCTGGCTGACCGCCCCGGTGAGAAGGAGGGAATTGGAGCTGTGAAGATCGTAATCGCCGACGACCATACCATGGTTCGGCGCGGGTTTGAGCTGCTTTTGAATTATCAGCCGGACATGGAGGTGGTGGGCACGGCGGCGGACGGACAGGAGGCCTATCGGCTGGTGTCCAAGCTGCACCCGGACGTGGTGCTGCTGGACATCTCCATGCCCGGTGGGGAGAGCGGCCTGGTGGCAGCCAGCCGCATCCACGTCGATTTTCCCGCCAGTCGGATCATCATCCTGACCATGTACGACGAGCGGGACTATCTGCTCTACACCATCCAGAACGGCGCTTCGGCCTATGTGCTGAAAAACGGCGCGGAGCAGGAACTGCTGGACGCCATCCGCACGGTCTACGCCGGCGGGGTCTACGTCTGTAAGGAGATGGTGCCCTACCTGGTCCAGGGCTATGTCCAGCGCCAGAAGGGCGACGACAACGGCTTCCTGGATCTGGCCGAGCGGGAAGTCCAGGTGCTGGTCCTGATCGCCAAGGGCTATGGCAACACCGAGATCGCCGAGCGGCTCTTTCTGTCGGTCAAGACCGTGGAGAGTTACAAGTCCAAGATTATGACCAAACTGGATCTCCACTCCCGCCCGGAACTGGTGGAGTACGCCATTAAGAAGAAACTGGTACAGTTTTAAGCCAAAAACCCGATAGGGGAATCCCTCATAGAAAGAAAGGGATTCCCCTGATTTTTTTCGCCCTTCTGCGACTCTATAATATTAATATAGAATCCATTCGGAAGCGGAAATGGGGGCAAAGCGATGAAACTGGGAACGACGGAACTGCTGCTGATCCTGGCCCTGGCCGTGCTGATTTTTGGCGGGACCAGACTGGCCGGGCTGGGCAAGGCCATGGGGAAGAGCATCCGGGAATTCAAGCAGGAGGTCCACAGCGACCGGGAGGAACAGGACTCCGACGGGTCCGCCGATGAGCGGAAGAACTGAAAAGCGGCGTGGTCTGCGAGCCTGGCTGGACGCGCCGGAGGCGCCCATGGAACCGCAGCCGCTGCTGAGTCATCTGGCGGCGCTGCGCAGGACGCTGCTGATCTGCGGCGCGGCGGTGCTGGCGGGGTTTCTTCTGATGTTCCTGCTGGCCGCCGACGCGCTCACCGACTTCGTCACCGACCCGCTGAAGCGTGAATCCATCGAGATCATCTTCACCGGCGTGGCGGAGGCATTCGGAGCCAAGACCAAGCTCTCCCTGGCAGCGGGCCTGGTTTTCGCCTGTCCCGTGGTTCTGGGCGCGCTCTGGGCTTTCGTCCGTCCGGCCCTGCGGCGGCGGGAGCGCTTCTGGGCGGCCTGGCTGCTTTTGGCAGCGCTGGCGCTGTTTGCGGTGGGCGTGGTTTTCGCCTATCGCTATGTCTTTTATCTGGCGGTCAATTTCTTCGTCTATTCGGGAGAGGGTCTGGCCCGGCCTCTGATCTCCCTGGGCACCTACGTCAACTTCCTGTTCGGCTTTGTGGTGCCCTTCGGCGTGATGTTTGAGCTGCCCATCCTGGTCATCGGCCTGACGCGCCTGGGCCTGGTGACCGCCGCCGGACTGAGCAAGGCGCGGAAATATGTGATCTTTGCGATCTTTGTCCTGGCGGCGATCCTGACGCCCCCGGACGTGGTGTCGCAGATTCTGCTGGGCCTGCCCATGTGTCTGCTGTATGAAGTGGGCGTCCTGTGCGCACGGGTGTTCCGGCCCAGGGCGAAGGACCTGACGGAGGCGTGAGCGCCGCAGCCTGTAAGCTTCCGCGGAGGAGACCGCGGCAAACTATAAGAGAGGACGACAAGCCATGAATGAAGAAAAATTTGACGTAATCGTCGTGGGCGCGGGTCTGGCGGGCAACACCGCCGCCTATCTGCTGGCCCAGGCGGGGCTCGAGGTCCTGGTCATCGAGCGCGGCGAGGTCATCGGGTCCAAGAACGTGACCGGCGGACGCCTCTACAGCCACAGCCTGGAGCGCATCTTCCCCAACTTTGCCGAGGAAGCCCCGGTGGAGCGGAAGATCACGCGGGAACGGCTCTCCTTTGTCAACCCCGAGGGAGACGTGACGACGATGGAGTACGCCTCCGATAAGCTGGGCGAGCAGGGGAAGGCCACCTATTCCATCCTGCGGGCCAAGTTCGACCCTTGGCTGGCGGAGAAGGCGGAGGAAGCCGGAGCCATGTACATTACCGGCATCCGGGTGGACGAAGTCATCGTCCGGGACGGCAAGGTCTGCGGCGTTGTGGCCGGCGAGGAGGAAATGCTGGCTGACGTGGTGATCCTGGCCGACGGCGTCAACTCCCTGCTGGCCCAGCAGTTGGGCATGAAAAAGGAGTTGGAACCTTCGCAGGTGGCCGTGGGCGTCAAGGAGGTCATCCAGCTGGGCGAGAAGACCATCAACGAACGCTTCGGCGTCAGTTCCGACGAGGGCGTGGCCTGGCTCTTCGCCGGGGACACCAGCGCGGGCAACATCGGCGGCGGCTTCCTCTACACCGACAAGGACGCCCTGTCCGTGGGCATCGTCACCACCATCGGCGACATCGGCTACTCCGACGTGGCCCCCCGTGACATGCTGGAGCGGCTCAAGGAGCACTCCGTGGTCAAGCCTCTGCTGGAGGGCGGCAAACTGATCGAGTACGCGGCCCACCTGGTCACCGAGGGCGGCTACGACATGGTGCCCGAACTCTACCGGGACGGCGTCCTGGTGGCGGGCGACGCGGCGGCGCTGGTGATGAACCTGGGCTTCACCATCCGGGGCATGGATCTGTGCATCGAGTCCGGCCGACTGGCGGCGGAGACCGTCATCGAGGCGAAAGCGAAGGGCGACTTCAGCAAGGCCGCGCTCGCCGCCTACGAGCAGAAGATGAACGAGAGCTTCGTGATGACGGATCTCAAGCACTTCCGCAAAATGCCCGCCTTCATCGAAAACCACCGCATCTTCGAGCAGTATCCCACCCTGCTCAGCGACGTGATGGACGGCCTCTGGATCATGTACGGCCAGAAGCCGGTGAAGTTCACGAAAAAAGCCATGGCCGCCGCAAAGAAGGTGGGCCTGATGAATCTTGCCAAAGACGGAATGAAAGGACTGGGGGCGATCTGAGATGGCAATGTCGATTGATGATAAACTGGGCGTCAACCGCTTCCATGCGGACGACAACTACGCGCACATCCTGCTGAACGAAGCCTGCACGGACATGGAGGCCAAGAAAAAAGTGGTCATGGCCTGTCCCGCGCAGCTCTACCACCTGCAGGAGGACGGAAGCCTCCGCTTCAACTATGAGGGCTGCCTGGAGTGCGGCACCTGCCGCGTGGCGGTGGGCAAGACGGTGCTCAAGCAGTGGAATCACCCCATGGGCGGCATGGGCATCGAGTTCCGCTGCGGCTGACAATGGAGCAGACCAAAAGGCCGGGGCGTGTCACGCTCCGGCTTGCCATTGCCACCACCACGCCGGGCGCGGTGCTGATGACCGGCCTGGCCCCCGCGCTGCTGGGCCTGCTGCTGGCCGTGGAGGAGCGGGGGACCGTGGACGCGCTCTCCGCCATCCTCCTGCTCCTGATCCCCTCCCTGATGAACGCCGCCGTGGCCTCGCTGAACGACTACTTTGACTACGTCAGCGGCAACGATACACCGGAAAACGTGGTCTCCGAGGCGGACGGACCTCTGGCCTGGAACCGGGTGGCGAATCCGAAACCGGTGCTCCGCTTTGCCCTGGGCCTGCTGGGACTGGCCGCGCTGCTGGGGGCGGCGGTGATCTGGCGCTGCGGCTGGCTTCCGGCGTACATCGGCGCGGCGGGCGCGGCGATCGGCCTCAGCTACTCTGGCCTGGGCCGGGGCAGCAGCTATCTCCCCATCGGAGAGCCGCTGGCGGGCTTCACCCTGGGCGGCCTGGTGCCGCTTGGGGTCTACGCCGCCCTGTGCGGGAAGCTGGACTGGCTGCTGCTCTGGAAAGCGCTGCCCATGATGCTGATCGTCAGTGAGTTCATGCTCAGCAACAACACCTGCGACATGGAGCGCGACAGCGCGGCGGGCCGGCGCACGCTGCCCATTCTCATCGGGCGGCGGCGGGCCGAAGCTCTGGCTCGGGGCAGCATCGTCTTCTGGCTGGCGCAGCTGCTGTCGGTGCTGGCGGTCTGGTATCCCCTGGGTCTGCTTTTGATGCTTCCGGTGCTGCTGCTCTGCCGTAAGGGAATCCGGGGGGCCATGTTTTTGCCCCGGACCCACGAAACCAAAACGCCCTCCACGGCGGCGCTGGCGCTTCTGGCGCTCGGTGTCTCTGCGGGGTATCCCGCCGCCCTGGGACTGCATCTGCTGCTGCGCGCTCTGTTCCGGCAGGTATGAGAAAGAGATGAGAGGTTCAAGAATGGATGATTTGCAGCTTCCCCGCCTGCGGGCAGATCTGGAGCTGGTGAACCGGGAACTGAAGCGTCAGTTCCCGCCGGAACAGGAGCAGGGCAGAGTACGGGACATCCTCGCGGATGTGACGGGCCGAAGCGGGAAGCGCTACCGCCCGCTGCTGCTCCTGCTGTCCGCCCGCTGCGGGCCGAACTATGCAGCGCAGCGTCCGCTGCTGTGCAAACTGGGCGCGGTGATCGAGCTGATCCACATGGCTTCTCTGGTGCATGACGACATCGTGGACGATTCCCCGCTGCGCCGGGGCCAGGCCACGGTCCAGTCCCGCTACGGCAAGGACATGGCCGTCTATACCGGGGATCTGCTGCTGGCCCGGACCATGAAGCTGGTCTTCACCGAGGGCCTGGGGCAGACGGGCGCGGCCTTGTGCGAGACCATCGAGCGCATGTGCCGGGGGGAGATCGGGCAGTTTGACTGCCGCTTTCGCATCGACACGCCGGTGGAGCGCTATCTGGAAAACATCGCTGGAAAGTCCGTTGCCCTGTTCGAGACCGCCACGCGCCTGGGCTGTCAGTTGGCGGGGGGGAGCGCGGACACGGTGCGGAACCTGTCCCGTTTCGGTCGGCATCTGGGCTATCTGTTCCAGATCCGGGACGATCTGCTGGATTTTCTGTCCAGCGAAGCGCGGGAGGGGAAGCCCATCCATGTGGATTTCCGGGAGGGCGTTTTCACCCTGCCGGTACTTTTTGCCAGTTCCAGCCCCAAGACCCGCGCCGAACTGGCGGAACTGGCGGAACTGGCCCGTCAGGGACGCTTTGCATCGGCGGAGACGGAGAGGCTCACGGCGGCGGTCCGCCGCAGCGGCGGTCTGGAAGCGGCCAAGGCGGAGATGGAATACCACCGCGCCTCCGCCCGCCGCCTGACCGAGTCCCTGCCGTCCGCCATCGCCCAGGCGTTTCGGGGCATTCTGGACAAACTGGATCTGCCGGATGCGTCCGGGACATAAAAAACGGGAGGGGCCGGCCCCCTCCCGTTTGCTTCTCCGCTTATTTCAGTTCGTTGCTTCTGTCGTAGTATTTGCCGCCCCAGTAGATGCGATGGGCGATCTCGCATTTCTCCGGCAGTTCCACGCCCTCCATGATCCACTTGTAAAACGTCTCGAAGCCCGTCCGATCCACGATGTAGCCCACGTGCTCCTTGCCCTCCACGGCGTTGGGGTCGATGTACTTCTCCACATATGCGTAGGCGTTCTTGACGATTTTCAGAATGCTCGCCTCGTCCGCCCAGCGCAGGAAGTCCTCGGCCAGCCGGGGGTTCTTCTTGCCCGTGCGGCCCAGCAGCACCAGGCGGTAATAGTTCTCCTTGCTGCGGGTCCAGGCGCGGGTGGGGCAGTAAGTGACGCATACGCCGCAGCCGATGCAGAGATTGGGATCCCGCACCACCTTGCCGTTGACCATGGACAGCGCGCCCACGGCGCGGGATTTGCAGAACTTGACGCACTGCTCACAGCCCACGCAGCGGTCCTTGTGATACTGCGGCTCCGTCATGCCGATGATGCCGAAGTCGTCCATCCGCACCTTGGCGCAGTCGTTGGAGCAGCCGGTGAAGGCCACCTTCATGTGCAGGTTGTTGGGAAAGATGGCCTTGTCCATCTTTCGGGCGAACGCGGTGGTGTCGTAGCAGCCGAAGGGGCACAGCCGCGCACCGGGGCAGGCCACCACGTTTCGGGTTCCGGAGGCGGGATAGCCTTTGTCGCGCTCGTCCTGGTTGACGCCGGAATCGTCGATGATGGACTGGATGGCCAGGTTGACCTCTTCCATCCGCTCCATGGGGATGCCGGGGATCTCCACGCCCTGGCGGTTGGTGAGGAACACCGTGCCGTTGCCGAATTCCTCCGCCACCTCGGCAATCTTGGCCAGGCTCCCGGCGTTGATGAGGCCGCCGGGGATGCGCACGCGGCTGGCGGTCTCGTAGCGCACTTTGGAGTAGCGGAAGGCGTTTTTCTTCAGTTTTTTGACGTTGATGTCTCTGCTCATTTCCTCGTCCCTCCCCTTAATCCAGCATTTCCTTGCTCTGCGTGTAGTTGAAGACCGGCCCGTCCAGACAGACGTAGTTCATGCCGATGCGGCAATGGCCGCACTTGCCCAGGCCGCAGCACATCTTCCGCTCCTGGGAGACCCAGATGTTCTCCTCCCGGAGGCCCTTCTGCAGCAGGCCCTGGACGGAAAAGCGCATCATGGCCGGGGGGCCCACCACCACTGCCTTCGTCGTGGCCGGGTCCCGAAGGGGCAGGGTGGGGATGAATTTCGTCACCAGGCCGATGTTGCCGGAATAGCCCTCCGGCGCGCCGTCCACGGTGAGGATCAGATCCAGTTTGTCCTTCCAGACGGCCAGATCGTCCCGGAAGAGCATGTCGTCCGGACTGCGAAAGCCCACGATCACATGCTTGTCCGCCGCGTCCGCGCAATCCGCCAGGGAGCTGATGACGCCCCGCACCGGGGAGACGCCGGTGCCGCCGGCAACCACGACCACCTCGCCGTGTTCGTACAGGGAGAGATCGAAGCCGTTTCCATAGGGGCCGCGCAGCAGCAGCGTCTCGCCGCTGTAGCGCTCAAACACCTCGTTGGTGACCCGCCCCACTTTGCGAATGGTCAGATCCACGCTGCCGGGCTGGATGCCGCTGACAGAGATGGGGGCCTCGCCGAACTTGGGGATGGAGACCTCGAAGAACTGGCCCGGTTTCACGTCTCCCTCGAAGGCCATGCGGAAGGTGTACTCCTTGGCGGTGTGGCGGATGACCTCCAGAATTCTGGAGGGAAAGGGGATGTAAGGATTGCTCGTCATGTCGTCTCCTCCTTTACGGTGCGGGCCAGCTTGTTGATGCAGGCGGAGAACGAAATGTACTCCGGGCAGACCATGTCGCAGCGGCCGCAGCCCACGCACATATCATAGCCAAAGCGCCTGCGGAAATCGTAGACCTTGTGCAGCACTTTGAAGCGCATCCGTTCGCCGTTGCTCTTGCGGTACTGTCCGCCGCCGGCCACGTTGGTGTAGCCGTCCACCATGCAGGAGGCGGCGACTCTCCGGCGCTCGCCAACTTTGCCGTTGTCGGTATAGTAGGCGTCCTGCATCGTGTAGCAGGTGCAGGTGGGACAGACGAAGTTGCAGCGGCCGCAGTTGATGCAGCGGACGGAGTACTCGTCCCACAGTTTGGATTTGCAGATGCTGAGGGGCACCGTCTCCGGGACCTCCACATGCACGGCGTTCTCCGTCACATAGCGCGGCGTCACCGGCGCTTCCGTACAGCCCTGCGCGGCGAAAAACGGAAGAAACGCTTCGTCTTTAACCTCAAACCGGTAGCTTTCGTCGATGTTGTCGATGGAGAAGACGTAGCCCTCCTCGCAGCGGTTGGTGCCCATGTCCACGCAGAAGCAGTCCGGCCCGCTCTTCTGGCAGCCGATCAGCACAAAGTGGAGCTTCTCCCGGACGCGGCGGTAGAAGGGGTCCTCCGCCGGGCCGTTGTGCAGATACATCTGGTCCAGCCGCCGGACGGCGTGCAGGTCGCAGCTGCGCAGGAACACAAGGACCTCCTGCATCTCCATGTCCGCCTCCTTCACCTGGTTTTCGGTGAAATAGAACAGGGTCTCCGAGAGCGGGGTCAGGATCTCCTTGAAGGCATAGTCCGATTTTCGGTCCAGGACCAGCTCCTCCGCCTGACGGATGAAGTCATAGCGTACCACGTCAATTCCGGCAAAGCGACCTTCGCCCGCCTTGTTCACCGGCCCATAGAGCCGATAGGATTTTGCCAGCTCCCGCATCAGTCCGGCAAAACCCTCCTGTGTCAAAATGCAGCCCAAGTCCGTTCCCTCCTCAAGATTTGTTTGCTCTGGCCGCCGCGCCATAGGGCAGGGCCACCAGCAGGATACCGCCCAGCATATTGCCAAGCGTGACCACCGCCAGCTGATACAGGCAGGCACCCAGGCCGATGGCCTGGCCCGCCGGATTCAGCAGCGCCTCGGTCAGCAGGGTCATGTTGGCGACGCTGTGCTCAAAGCCGGTGGTGATGAAAGCGAAAAGGCACCAGAAGATCATGATCAGCTTGCCCGCGTCGCTCTTGGCCCGGAAGCCGCACCAGACCGCTAGGCACACCAGCATGTTGCACAGTGCGCCCCTGGCCAGCAGTTCCACCGGCCCGGCGGAGACCTTCGCCATGGCGGCTGCCGCCATCACTTCGCCCACGCTGCCCTTGGGCAGACCGGTGAGGAAGAAGACCACCGCCAGCAGCGCGGAGCCGCAGAGGTTGCCGATCCAGCAGACCAGCCAGAGCCAGAGGGTCTGGCCGATGCGGACCTTCTTTTGCAGCAGTCCCGCCGTCATCACCAGATTGTTGCCGGTAAACAGCTCCGCCCCGGCAATCACCACCAGACTCAGCGCCACGCCGAAGGCGAGGCCCTGGACCAACTTGGTGGCCGGCGCGCCCTGCAGCTGCGCGGCCAGGCTGTTGGTCAGCAGGACGCCGAAGCCGATGAAAGCGCCGGCCAGCATGGAAAGCAGGAAATAGCCCCAGGGATTGTTTTTCAGCAGACGCAGCTTGCCCTCCGCCGCTTTGCCTGCCGCCGCAAATTCGTCTTGAAACATCGTGATTTCATCCTTTCTCTCTCTTATTTGTCTATTCCTCCGCGCCGATGATGTAGGGATACCGACTGCGCGGATTCTCCGCCGGTACCAGCAGCGCGCCCATGGAGCGCCGCAGCGCCTCCCGCTCCCGCACCAGTTCCCTCGGACTGCCCTCCGCCTCCAGACGACCCTGGCGCAGCAGGATGAGGCGGTCGCTGAGGGCGAAGCTCAGGGGCAGGTCGTGGGAGCTGACGACGACGCCCTTGCCGGAGGCAGCCACCCGGCGCAGCAGCGCGCCCAGCGCCTCCCGGTGGGAGATGTCCAGGGCCGCCCCCGGTTCGTCCAGCAGCAGATAGTCCCCGTCCTGGGCCAGCACCATGGCCAGGAACGCCCGCTGCCGCTCTCCGCCGGACAGGGTCCGCAGGGGGCGCTCCCGCAGGGGCCAGAGTTCCGTCAGCTCCAGCGCGTCCCGGATGCGTGCCCGGTCCGTCTCCCCCAGCGTTTTGGAGAGTCCCAGCCTGGCATAGCGCCCGTGCGCCACCAGCGTCTCCACCCGCAGTTCCGGGGTGGGGAGCGCCTGGGGGAGATAGGCGATGCGCCGCGCCCGCTGCCGCCGGCTCAGCGCCCGGAGGCTGATCCCGTCTACGGTGATCTCGCCTTCCCAGGGCTGGATTCCGGCCAGGGTCCGGAGCAGCGTGGACTTTCCGCTGCCGTTGCGGCCCAGCACGCCGGTGACCATGCCCGGCGGAAAGGCCAGACGCTCCAGCTCCAGCGCCGTCTTCCCCCCATAGCCCGTCCGCAGCTCCCGCAGTTCAAGCATGATCGGCCCCCTTTCTGCGGCGTGTCAGCATCCACGCAAAGAACGGCGCGCCCAGGCAGGACAGGAGCAGTCCCACGGGCAGCTCAAAGGGATAAAACAGCAGCCTGGCGATGCAGTCGCACAGCAGCAGAAAACTGCTGCCCCAGAGACAGCAAAGCCCGATCTGCTGGCGGCAGGAGCCTGGATGGGCCAGCCGAATCAGGTTCGGCACCATCAGGCCCACAAAACCCAGCAGCCCGCAGAGGCTGACGGCCGCCCCGGCCAGCACCGCCGCGCACAGGAGCGTCAGCCGCCGCCAGCGCTGGACGTTCAAGCCAAGGCCCTGCGCCGCCTCGTCCCCCAGGGGAAACAGGTCGATGCCGCCGGCCAGCAGCAGGGCCAGCAGCAGTCCCGCGCCCAGGAAGGGCAGCGCGAACAGAATCTGCCGTCCGTCCAGACCGTGCAGCCCGCCGAGACTGAAGGCGACGCGGTCGCCCACCGCCTCAGGATAGAAGGTGACGATGCCCTGAGACAGGGCGGTGAGCAGACTGGACACCGCCACGCCGGAGAGGATGACCGCGGAACGGGTGAAGCCCGCCCGTCGGACGATGCGCTGCACCAGGCCCACCGCGGCAATCGCCCCCAGAAAGGCCGCACCGCTGCGCGCCAGGGCTTGCAGGGGAAAGAACAGCCCGGCCAGAAGGGCGAAGAGTCCGGCCCCTGCGTTCACGCCGATGATGCCCGGAGAGGCCAGGCGGTTGTCCAGCGCGGACTGGAGCAGCAGACCGGAGACCGAAAGCCCCGCCCCGCAGCAGACCGCCCCCAGGGCGCGGGGGAGCCGCACCTGAAACAGGATCAGCCCCGCCGCCTGTTCCGTCTCCAGACCCCACAGCGCCCGCCACAGCGCGCCGCTGCTGACCGCCCCGCCGGGCAGAAAGACCGAGAGCGTCAGACAGGCCAGCAGGACCGGAAAGCCCAGCAGGAGCAGACGTTCAGGGCCAGAGGAGCGTTTCCACATACGCATAGGCCTCTCCCCAGCGGGCATTGGGTTTGTACTCAAACAGGTCCTTCGGCAGCCGGTACAGCCGTCCCTCCCGGATGGCCGACAGTTCGCGCCAGACCGGGCGGTCGGCGAAGGCCTCCCGGAAGCTGCGCTCGGCCTCGTCCTCCTCCCCCTTGGGGATCAGAAAGATGTAGTCCGGGTCTGCGGCCACAATGGCCTCCAGACTCAGTTCGTCCAGCGCCGTGTTCCCGTCCGCCACGTTGCGCAGGCCGAAGTCGGAGAGGATCTCGCAGGCGAAGTTGTCTTTCAAAGCTTTGTTTTTCGTAGCGGAGATCTGGAGCGCCAGATAGCTCCGCTCCGCCTGGCGATTGGCCTCAATGCTTCCCGCTGCCTCCTCCAGAACAGCGCGCATGGCCGCCTCTACGTCAATCACATTGGACTGATAGAGGTCGGCCCGCCCGGTGCGGGCGCAGAGGAAGGACATGATCTCCCGGTAATCCGCGAAGGACGCCACGGTGATGGGGAGGCATTCGACCCCCGCCTGTTCCAGCTGGGGGATCAGGTTCGTGTGAAAGCTCAGTTCGCCGGACATCAGCACCAGCTGAGGCGCCAGTGCCATGATCGCCTCCAGGTTGGGGCGGGAGATCGTGCCAACGCTGACCGCCTCCGCGCCCAGACCGTCCAGATCCAGCGCGTCCTCGGTGACGCCGGCCAGGTCTCCGCCGGCCAGGAGCCAGAGTTCCGCCAGGGACCGGGACAGGGCCGCCACGCGCTGCGGCGTCTGCGCCGCGGGGAGGGGATCCGGCTGCTGCGCGCCGCAGCCGACGGCAAACAGCAGACAAAGGCACAAGAAAATTAGGCTAATTCGATGAAACATCGCGTTCAGCTCCCTTCCATTTTCGTCGATTTGTCCATCTGTTCCCAAGTATAAGCCAATTATATTTTGATTGCAATCTTTTTTCCGTTGTTCTGACAACATGGATGAGGTTTTTTATGATGGATTTCCTATATTCTGCTACAGCGCTTTTTTCCGGCGTTCCGGAAGCGGAAGCGCGGGTGCTGCTGCTGCGCATGAACGCTCATCTGCGCAGCTTTCACAAAGGGGAAGCGGTCTACCGCGCCGGGGATCGGGTGGCGGAACTGGGGCTGCTGCTCTCCGGCGGGATCAATCAGCAGATCCATCTCCCCAGAGGGAACTGCCAGATTCTGGCCCACATCAAGCCGGGAGAACTCTTCGCGGAGGACGCCGCCGTGCTGCCGGAGCGGGAATTGCGCTGCGACTACATCGCGGACGGGGAGACGGAGGCCCTGTTTTTTCCGCCGGAGCGGATGTTCGCGGCATGTCAGGGGAGCTGCCAGTCCCACCGACGCCTGCTGCAAAACTACTTCCGGGCCATGGCCCTGCGCGGCCAGCGCCTCACCGCCCGGATGCTGCACACCGCACCCCGTTCCATTCGGGAGCGCCTGCTGTCCTACCTGAGCGACTGCGCCAGAGAATGCGGCGCAAACGCTTTCTCCATCCCGTTTTCCCGCCAGCAGCTGGCGGATTATCTGGGCGTGGACCGCAGCGCCCTGTCCAATGAACTGAGCAGGATGCGCGCCGACGGCCTGCTGCAGTTCCGAAAAAACCGCTTCCTGCTCTGCCGGGAGGACGCGGGGGAGCCGCAGCACTTTTCAGGGGATACCCTGATGGAGACATGGGGATTTCCCTGATTGTTTTCCCCTCGCATTCCCATACAATAAAAGGCAAGATACGCCAGAATACACAACAAAATACCGGTTTCCGAGCCGAAGGACCTGTGGCTGCGGCTATGGTGCTTCGGACGACGACGGCGGCAGCCGTCTCAGAGTTGGAGTGGAAACGCTCTGGCTTTCCGTGTTTGAGAAGGAAACCCTCCTCCGCACAGCGCGTCCCCATGCCCGGCTGTGCCGGCGGCGGTCTGTCCTTCCGGAAGGACGGGCCGCCGTTTCCAATCTATGAAAAATGAGGTATCCGCCATGAAGCAGATCCGAACCGAAGACGCGGTGGGGCATGTGCTCTGCCATGACATGACGCAGATCCTTCCCAGCGTGACAAAGGACGCCCGCTTTCGCAAGGGGCACATCGTGACAGCGGAAGACATCCCCGTGCTGCTGTCCATGGGCAAGGAATGGCTCTATGTCTGGGAGCGGACGCCGGGCATGCTCCACGAGGACGAGGCGGCGGAGCGCCTGCGCGACCTTTGCCAGGGCGCGAACGTCCGGGCGTCAGCGCCCAGGGAGGGCAAAATCGAGCTGTTCAGCGGGATCGACGGGCTGCTGCGGGTGGACCGTGCCCGCCTGGACGCCGTGAATGCCATAGACGAACTGATGATCGCCACCCGACATGGCAACACGCCGGTCCGTGCCGGGGACAAACTGGCGGGAACCCGCGTCATTCCGCTGGTGATCCCGGAGGCGCGCTTGCGGGAGGCGGAGGCGGCCTGCGGTCCGGAGCCGCTGCTCTCTGTAAAGCCCTTCCTGCTGAAAACCGCCGGACTGGTCACCACCGGCAGCGAGATACAAAAAGGCCTGGTCACCGACAGCTTTACCCCGGTCGTCGTGGAAAAGCTCCGACGCTACGGCATCCAGGTGACGATGCGCCGCACCCCCGGGGATGACCGGGCGGCCATCGCCGCCGCCGTCCGGGACTTCCATACCGCCGGGGTGGACCTGGTGCTCTGCACCGGGGGCATGAGCGTGGACCCGGACGACCGGACGCCCGGCGCGATCCGGGACACAGGGGCGGAGATCGTCAGCTACGGCGCGCCGGTCTTGCCGGGGGCCATGTTCCTGCTGGGCTATTTCGCCGACGGCGTGCCCGTCATGGGTCTGCCCGGCTGCGTCATGTACGCGAAAACCACGATTTTTGACCTCCTGCTGCCGCGTGTCGCGGCGGGCGAACCTGTCTCGGCAAAAGAGATCAAAAGGCTGGGCCACGGCGGACTGTGCCTCGGCTGCCCGGTCTGTACCTGGCCGAACTGCGGCTTCGGAAAGGGGAACTGAGTATGGAACAGAATATCAGCGTGGAACGGGCGCTGGAGATGCTGCGCAGCGCGGTGCAGCCGCTGCCGCCTGTGCGCCGCCGGGCAACGGAAGCCGAGGGCTTTGTGCTGGCGGAGGACGTGTTCGCGCCCATTCACCAGCCGCCCTGGCCCCGCTCTCCCCTGGACGGCTATGCCCTTCGCGCAGCCTACAGCGCCCCCGGCGCGGCGAAGCGCGTGGTGGCCACGATCTGCGCCGGGAGCTGCTACGACGGTCCGGTGGGGCCGAAGGAGGCTGTGCGGTTGATGACCGGTGCGCCCATCCCACCGGAGTGCGACTGCGTAATCGCCCAGGAAGACACGGACGGCGGAACAGAGACCGTCCTTCTCCACAGGGCGCTGCGGCCCTGGGAGAACTATTGCTTCACGGGGGAGGACTATCGGCGCGGTGCGCTGCTGCTGCCCCAGGGGACGCGGCTGCGGGGCCTTGCGCTGGGACTGCTGGCCTCGGCTGGTCTGCTGCGCCGGGACGTGGAGCTGGCGGTTCGCCCCCGGCTGCGGGCGGCGCTGATCTGCACCGGGGACGAGCTGGTCCCCGCCGACACGCCGGAACTGGGGCCGGGGAAGATTTATTCCTCCAACGCCTGGCTGTTGGCCTCCCGGCTGCGGATGCTGGGCGTGGAGCTGACCGTGCTGCGGGAGACCTTCTCCGACGACGCCCCGGCGCTGGCGGAGACAGTGCGCTCGGCGCTGCCCGGCTGCGACCTGGTCCTCACCACCGGGGGCGTCAGCGTCGGGGCGAAGGACATCCTGCACGAGACGCTTCCGCTGCTGGGGGCGGAGCGGCTGTTCTGGAGGGTGCGGCTGAAACCCGGCAGTCCGCTGATGTTTTCCCTGGTGGACGGCAAGCCGCTGCTCTCCCTCTCCGGGAACCCCTTCGCGGCGGCGGCGACCTTTGAACTGTTTGCCCGGCCCCTGCTGGCGGCGCTGGAGGGCTGCGGCGAGGGGCTGCCCACGGCGGTCCGGGCGACACTGGATGCGGACTTCCCGAAACGCGCCTCCGTGCCGCGCTATGTGCGGGGACGCCTGACCGACGGACGCCTGAGCCTCCCGGCGGGCCACTCCTCCGGGCAACTGGCTTCCGGACTGGGGACGAACTGCCTGGCGGAGATCCCGGCGGGCGCGTCCTGCCCGGCCGGAACGGAGGTCCGTGCATGGCTGCTGTAACACAGAGAATCCTGGCGGTCTCCGGGGTCAAAAATGCCGGGAAGACCACCCTGATCGAAGCGCTGATCCCGCTGCTGACCGGGTGCGGTCTGCGCGTGGCGACGGTGAAGCACGACGGGCACCGCTTTGGCGCGGACCGCCCCGACACGGACAGCTTCCGCTTTTTTGAGGCCGGGGCTGTGGCCAGCGCGGTCTTTGACGGGGAGAAATT
Organism: Oscillospiraceae bacterium; assembly: GCA_017455015.1. Taxonomy (GTDB): domain Bacteria; phylum Bacillota; class Clostridia; order Oscillospirales; family Oscillospiraceae; genus RGIG7114. The sequence goes on from JAFTBW010000035.1 coordinate 28,789, forward strand.
CCAGTTGGTTCGCCGGGCGGAGGTCACGGAGCGGGAGCTGATCGCCCTCTGCCCCGATGCGGACCTGGTTTTGCTGGAGGGCTTCAAATGGGCGGACTGCCCAAGGATCGAAATTGTACCGGCAGGTGCGCAGCCGGTCTGCGACAGCGCGACACTGCTGGCCATTGTCACGGACGGGGACGCGGCCATCCCAGGCCTGCCGAAGCTGCGGCGGGACGAGACGGAGCGACTGGCCGATTTGATTTGGAACTGGTGGAGGGAACAGACGATGGAACAGAACCTGACGCACCTGGACGCGCACGGCAACGCCGTCATGGTGGATGTGACGGAAAAGGCGGAGACGAAGCGCATTGCCACAGCCCGGGGCCGCATTCGTATGCAGCCGGAGACGCTCTCCCTGCTGCGGGTGGGGGCGCTGCCCAAGGGCGACGTGCTGGCCGTGGCGCGGGTGGCGGGCATCCTGGCGGCCAAGCGAACGTCGGAGCTGATCCCGCTGTGCCACCCCTTGCGGCTGGGGAAAGTCAACGTGGATTTTTCGCTTTTGGAGGAGACGGGCGAGATAGAGGCCATCTGCACCGTGGCGCTGCAGGGTCAGACCGGGGTGGAGATGGAGGCGCTCACAGGCGTGAGTATGGCCCTGCTGACGATCTATGACATGTGCAAGGCCGTGGACAAGAATATGGAGCTGAGCGGCATTCGCCTGACGTACAAGCGCGGAGGCAAAAGCGGCGAGTTTGTCCGCGAGCCGGAGGAATCAAACCCATGAGAGACGGACAGGGCAGAGAAATCGACTACATCCGCATCTCCGTCACGGACCGCTGCAACCTGCGCTGTCAGTACTGCATGCCCGCCGGGGGCGTCCGGGCGTTTTCGCACGACGCGGTGCTGCGTTTTGAGGAGATCGACCGGCTGATGCGCTGTCTGAGCCCGCTGGGCTTTCGCCATCTGCGGCTGACCGGGGGTGAGCCGATGGTCCGAAGGGGCTGTCTGGACCTGGTGCGGACCTTGCGCACGGTGCCGGGGGTGGAATCCGTCACCATGACCAGCAATGGTCTCCTGCTGTCCGGTCGGGTGGCCGAGGCGAAAGCGGCGGGTCTGAGCGCCCTTAACCTGAGCCTGGACAGCCTGGACCCCGGACGCTATGCCGAATTGACCCGGGGCGGTGTGCTTGCCCTGGCGCTGGGGACCATGGAGGAGGCGCTGGAACTCGGACTGCCCCTGAAGCTGAACTGTGTGCCCCTGCGGGGGCGGAACGAGGAGGATCTGATCCCCCTGGCGGAACTGGCGCGGGAGCGGGCGATCTGCGTCCGCTTCATCGAGCTGATGCCCATCGGCTGCGGCGCTGGGCTGAAGGGGATACCCCAGGCGGAACTGACGGCCCGGCTGGAGGCGGCCTTCGGCCCCATGGAGCCGGACCCGGAGCGCCACGGCTGGGGCCCGGCGCGCTACTACCGGCCCAGGGGCTTTGTGGGCTCCGTCGGACTCATCGGCGCGGTGAGCCACGCTTTCTGCGACTGCTGCAACCGGGTCCGCCTGACCGCCGACGGGCAGCTCAAGCTCTGCCTGAATCACACTGACGGCCTGGATCTGCGGGAGCTGCTGCGCGGCGGCGCGTCGGACGGGACCATCACGGCGGCCGTCGCGGATGCGCTGCGGCGCAAGCCATCCCGCCACGCTTTTTTTGAAGACATCGGCGACCGCGAACTGCGGCGCATGAACGAGATCGGAGGTTGACGGATATGGGTACGGTATTGGCTGTGTGCACCAGCCCGCAGAAGGGCACGCTGAAAACCGGGGTGGAGCAAGCGACGCTCCGGGCCGACTGGGGTCTGGAGGGCGACGCCCACGCGGGCCGCTGGCATCGGCAGGTGAGCCTCCTCAGCGCGGAGAAGATCGAGGCGTTTCGGGCCAAAGGCGTCCAGGTGCCCTGGGGGGCCTTTGGCGAAAATCTTGTGGTCTCCGGCCTTGACCTGCGCTCCCTGCCGGTGGGCACGTTGCTTCGCTGCGGCGGGGCGCTGCTGGAACTGAGCCAGATCGGAAAGGCCTGTCATACCAGCTGCGCCATCCGCCGGCAGACTGGCGACTGCATCATGCCAAGGGAGGGCGTGTTCGCACGGGTGCTGGAGGGCGGGACGGTCCGGGTTGGAGACGTCATAGCCGTCGAGCCGCGCAAGGAGCCGTTCCCCTGGCAGGCGGCGGTCATCACCCTCAGCGACAAGGGCAGCAGGGGGGAGCGAGAGGACCACAGCGGCCCCGCCGTCGCTGCGCGTTTGCAGGACGCGGGCTACACCGTGATCGAGCAGCTTTTGTTGCCCGACGAGCCGGAGCAGTTGAAAGTCCAACTCCGCCACCTTTGCGACCAGCGGCAGCCGGACCTGATCCTCACCACCGGCGGCACGGGCTTTGCGCCCCGGGATCGCACCCCGGAGGCCACGCTGGCCGTGGCCGAGCGCCTGGCCCCCGGGATCGCGGAGGCCATCCGCGCCGCGTCGCTGCGCTTCACCCGACACGCCATGCTGTCCCGGGGCGTCGCCGTCATCCGTGGCCGAACCCTGATTGTCAACCTCCCAGGCAGCCCAAAGGCCTGTATGGAGGGGATGGACGTGTTTCTTGACGCGCTGCCCCACGCGCTGGGCCTGCTGCGCGGTGAGGACGGGGAGTGCGGAAGGGGGTGAGAGGGCGAACGGAAAAAGACCAGAGGCGAGTCACAAAAAAACAGGAGGATTTCAGTATGAAACGCAATTTCTTTTTCATCCTTGCCCTTGCCCTGGCCATGTTGTTGGGCCTCAGCGGCTGCGGGCAGACGCAGCCCATCTCCACCGAAGTACCCATAGAAACAAAAGAATCTTCCGTGCCGGAGACCCCGGCGGAAGAGATCGAGCTGATCGTCTTTGCCGCGGCCAGCATGACCGAGACGCTGGATCAGATCATCGAACAGTACCGGTCTGTCGCCCCCAACGTGCGCATTCGCCCGAACTATGACTCTTCCGGCACCCTCAAGACCCAGATCGCCGAGGGGGCTGAGGTGGATCTGTTCATCTCCGCCGCGCCCAAACAGATGAACGCGCTGGACGCCTCCGCTGACGCGGAGCAAAACCCGGAGGGCCTGGACTATGTGCGCCAGGGCAGCCGGGTGAATCTGCTGGAGAACAAGGTGGCCCTGGCGGTGCCGGAGGGAAACCCCAAGGGCATCACCGGGTATGACGCGCTGGCGGAGGGCCTTCGGGACGGGACGGTCCTGCTGGCCATGGGCAACGGGGACGTGCCGGTGGGACAGTACACCCAGAAGATTCTCGCCTACTATGAGCTGGATGAGGCCGCCCTGGCCGACGCGGGCTGCCTGACCTACGGCAGCAATGTCAAGGAGGTCACGACCCAGGTATCCGAGGCCGCCGTAGACTGCGGGATCATCTACGCCACCGACGCTTTTTCCGCCGGACTTGCCGTGGCGGACACTGCCAGCGCGGAGATGTGCGGCCAGGTGATCTATCCCGCCGCCGTGATGACGGTCTCCCGACACCCGGAGGCGGCCCAGGCTTTTCTGGACTATCTGCGAGGACCGGAGGCGTCCGCCGTGTTCGCGGCAGTGGGCTTTACGCCTCTGGGCTGATGGACTGGTATCCCCTCTGGAATTCCCTGCGCATCGCGGGGATCTCCACGGTCGTCATCTTCTTTGCGGGGATCGCGGCGGCGTACTATATCGCCCGCCTTCCCCGGACGCTCAAGGGGATGTTGGATGTGCTTCTGACGCTGCCGCTGGTGCTGCCGCCCACGGTGGTGGGCTATATCCTGCTGCGCGTCCTGGGGCCCAGACGGGTGATCGGGGCTTGGGCGCTGGGCGCCTTCGGTCTGCGGCTGACCATGACCTGGTGGTCGGCGATCTTCGCCACCACGGTGGTGATCTTCCCGCTGATGTACCGCACAGCCAGGGGGGCCTTTGAGAGCTTCGACCAGACCCTGGCCGATGCCGGGCGCACTCTGGGTCTCAGCAACAGCTGGATCTTCTGGCGCGTGCGGATGCCCTGCTGCCGCCAGGGGATTCTGGCGGGAACGGTGCTGGCCTTTGCCCGGGCGCTGGGGGAATATGGGGCTACCAGTATGCTGGCAGGCTATACCCCCGGCCGCACGGCCACCGTGTCCACCACAGTTTATCAGCTCTGGCGGACGAACGACGACGCAGGGGCGCTGCGCTGGGTGCTGGTGAACCTGGCCATTTCCGCAGTTGTGCTTTTGGCGGTGAATCTGCTGGAGGGACGGAGGCGGCGCGCATGAGTCTGGAACTGGAGATTGAAAAACGTCTTGGTGTGTTCCGGCTTCGGGCGTCCTTCACCGCCGGGGAGGGGGTGACCGGCATCCTTGGGGCCTCCGGCAGCGGCAAGAGCATGGCGCTCAAGTGCATTGCAGGAATCGAGCGCCCGGACCGGGGGCGCATTGTGCTGGACGGAACTGTGCTTTTCGACAGCGAAAAGGGGATCAACTTGCCGCCCCAGCGCCGACAGGTGGGCTATCTGTTCCAAAGCTACGCCCTCTTTCCCAACATGACGGTGCGACGGAACATCCGCTGCGGCCTGCGCGAGGGCAAAGACCGCCGGGCGCGGGACGAGCGGGTGGAGGAGGCCTTGCGGCTGCTGCGCCTGGAGGACGTGGCCGACCGCAAACCGGACAAACTGTCCGGCGGCCAAGCCCAGAGGGCCGCGCTGGCACGCATTCTGGTGAACCGCCCGAAGCTCCTGATGCTGGACGAGCCCTTTTCCGCGCTGGATACCCACCTCCGGGAGCGCCTGCAGCTGGAAGTGCGGGAGTTGCTGGGAACCATGCGCACCCCGGTACTGCTGGTGACCCACAGCCGGGACGAGGCCTATCGCCTCTGCCGGAACCTGACCGTGGTGGAGCGGGGGGCTTACGCTCCGGTGCGGGAGACGAAAGCGGTCTTTGCCGACCCCGGCAGCGTCAGCGCAGCCAGGGTCACCGGCTGCAAGAACATCGCCCCGGCCCGACGGCTGGACGCATATACGCTGGAGGTCCCGGACTGGAAGCTCCGACTGCGCTGCGAAACGCCGCTGCGGGAGAACCTTTGCGCCGTGGGTCTCCGGGCACACGATCTGCGCCCGGCCGGGGCGGGGGAGGAGAATGCGTTTCGGGTGGACTGGTGCGGCGCGGTGGAGGAGCCGTTTGAACGGGTGCTGCTGTTTCGCGTCCGGGGACAGAACGCGTCTACCGCGCCTCTCTGGTATCGGGTCCCCCGGCAACAGGTTCCGAGCCCGCTGCCGACATATCTGGCAGTGGACAGCAAATCGGTGCTGCCGCTGTACCCATAAGCGGCAAGGATGCAAAAAGGAGGAAAACGAGATGAAACTCAGTGCGAGAAATCAGTTTCCCGGCGTGGTGGAGCGCGTGGACGAGGGCGCGGTCAACGGCATCGTCCGCGTGAACGTCAATGGCTCCCAGCTTTCCGCTACCATCTCCATGGGAGCAATACGCGAGTTGGACCTCAGACCTGGCAAGGCGGTCTGGGCAGTCATCAAGGCCACCGAAGTGATGGTCGGCCTGGGGGAGCACCTGCCTCTCAGTGCCCGCAATCAATTCCCCGGCACCGTGCGTCGGGTGGAATGCGGCGCGGTGAATGCGATTGTCCATATGGAGGTCCTGGGCGGCATGAGCCTTTCCGCCACCATCTCCAACAACGCGGTGGACGAACTGGAACTCTCGCCCGGCAAACAAGCCCTGGCGGTCGTCAAGGCCACAAGCGTCATGATCGGAACAGGTTGAAACAATGACTTACGAAGCAAAACAGGGGAGCGAGCGATGCTTCCCATGTTCGTCGATGCCGTTCCTTCAGCATATTCAAAAAACGGTCAATCAGCGACAGGCTTGTTTACCGGTTTAGGATTCTCTTCATAAGCGAGCGCGCTTGCATGGCGTGCAAGAGGTCCGACGGCTGCGGCGTATTTCGGTTGGAGCGGAAACGAAAGAGCCCATGTTCTGCGGATTTGCAGAGCATGGGCTCTCTTTTGGTGCGCCCAGCGAGCGCACGTTCTATAGGGTGAAAGTCCCGAACGCACCCGGGACAGATTGTTGGAATCAATAATCTCGTTTATAACGCTCAGTTGGGTTTCATCGTTCGACAGTAGACGCCAGATTTTTATACTCGATATGGAAATAATAATGACAATACAAACTGCTATTGCAGTAGTAGTCGAACAGAAACCAAGCGCAAAGAAGATAAGC
>JAFTBW010000036.1 GCA_017455015.1 Oscillospiraceae bacterium
CCGCCGTAGCACTTGGCCAGCACGTCCTTGCGCAGCGCCTTCACCGTCTCACGGGCGATGATTTTGCCGCCGATGGCGGCCTGCACCGGGATCTCAAAGAGCTGGCGGGGGATGTTCTCCTTGAGCTTTTCGCAGATTTTCCGCGCCCGTCCGTAGGCCTTTTCCTTATGCACGATGAAGCTCAGGGCGTCCACCTGGTCGCCGTTTAAGAGGATGTCCACCTTGACCAGCTCGCTGGGCCGGTACTCCAAAAATTCGTAGTCCAGGGAGGCGTAGCCCTTGGTGCGGGCTTTCAGCGTGTCGAAAAAGTCGTAGATGATCTCGTTTAAGGGCATGTTGTAGCGCAGCTCCACGAGGTTCTTGTCCAGATACTGCATATCGATGAACTCGCCCCGCCGGTCCTGGGCGATGGGCATGATGTTGCCGATGTAGTCCGGCGGAGAGATGATGCTGGCCTTGACATAGGGCTCCTGTGCCTCGGCGATGACCGTGGGGTCCGGGTAGTCGTGGGGGTTGTCCACCCGCAGCACGGTCCCGTCGTTCTTTTTGATCTCGTAGATGACGGAGGGCAGGGTGGTGATCAGGTCCAGGTTGAACTCCCGCTCGATGCGCTCCTGGATGATCTCCATGTGCAGCATCCCCAGAAAGCCGCAGCGGTAGCCGAAGCCCAGGGCCACGCTGGTCTCCGGCTCAAAGGTCAGGGAGGCGTCGTTGAGCTGGAGCTTTTCCAGGGCCTCCCGCAGGTCTCCGAAGCGGCTGCCGTCCTCGGTGTAGATGCCGCAGTAGACCATGGGCCGGGCGGGCCGGTAGCCGGGCAGCGGCTCGGCGGCGGGAGAGGCGGCGTCCGTGACCGTATCGCCCACCCGGGTATCCTTGACGTTCTTGATGGAGGCGGTGAAGCAGCCCACCTCCCCGGCCCGGAGGCAGCGGGTGTTCTCCACCCCCTTGGGCCGCAGATAGCCGCACTCCAGCACCTTGTAGCTGCCGCCGGTGGCCATCAGCCGTACCTCCTGGCCCACTTCGAGGGTTCCCTCGAAGATGCGCACATAGACCACCACGCCCAGATAGGCGTCGTACTGGCTGTCGAAAATCAGCGCCCGCAGCGGCGCGTCCGCGTCGCCCGCCGGGGCAGGGATGTTCCGGACGACGTCCTCCAGCACGGCCTCCACGTTCAGTCCCAGCTTGGCGGAGATCTCCGGGGCATCCTCGCAGGGCAGGCCGATGATGTCCTCGACCTCCTGCTTGGCCTTGGCGGGGTCGGCGGCGGGCAGATCGATCTTGTTGATGACCGGCAGGATTTCCAGGTCGTTGTCCATGGCGAGGTAGGTGTTCGCCAGGGTCTGGGCCTCCACGCCCTGGGCTGCGTCCACCACCAGCACCGCCCCCTCGCAGGCGGCCAGGGAGCGGCTGACCTCGTAGTTGAAGTCCACGTGGCCCGGCGTGTCGATCAGGTTCAGGGCATAGGTCTCCCCGTTCGCGGCGGCGTAGTCCAGGCGGATGGCCCGGGCCTTGATGGTGATGCCCCGCTCCCGTTCCAGCTCCATGTTGTCCAGGATCTGGTCCTCCATCTCCCGTTCCGGCAACGCCCGGCACAGCTCGATAAGCCGGTCGGACAGGGTGCTCTTGCCGTGGTCGATGTGGGCGATGATGGAAAAATTGCGAATGTGTTCCCGGTCGCTCATGCCTGTTCCTCCTTCAGCGCACAATTCAGCTCCCGCTCCGTCGCCAGGTTCTGCTCCAGGCAGTCCGCGATCTTTCGCAGCTCGACGGAGAGCCCCCGGCTGCTGTAGCGCTCCGGTGTCTCCGTCAGACCCAGCAGATAGTCTGCGCTGATCCCGTAAAACCGGCAGGCCCGGCGGACAAAGTCCAGTCCCGGCTCCCGGATGCCCTTTTCGTAGTGACTCAGCAGCGCCTGGCTGATCTCCAGCTCCGCGGCCACCGCCCGCTGGCTCAGGCCACGGGCTTTCCGCAGCGCGCACAGTGTCTTGGAAAACTCCCGCATATCTCCGCTCCTCTCCGCTGACGGCGGGTGTCCGTAAGAATCTATCAAAATCTATTTCCGCAAATGAATGGTGCAAATGCGATAACGGACCGTATTATATCGGGAGCAGTGCCGTTTGTAAAGATGGTATTTTGCCGAAAACCGAAGCTGCGCCCCGCCCCGTTTTCCGGGGCGGGGCGCCATTTTCATTTCTTCCGCTTTTTCCCTCCCCCACAGGGACTTTTGCCGGTCAGAAAACATGCCGGGGGCATGTTTTCCGGCAAAAGAGGCGCGAAGCGACCGGGGGACCGCCGGCCTCTCATGCGTTTTTTCCGGCGTTCTCCCGCCGGTCCTTCATACGCTTTTTTTCCTCGTACATCCGCCGGTCCGCCCGTTCCAGCACCTCGTCCACGGTCCGGTCCCGGCCGGGCAGGTACTCCGCCATGCCCACGGCGGCGGAGACACGCTGCCAGGGCTCCGCGTTTTGGTCCCGCTCCGCGCGGAGCAGAGTTTTGCGGAGCTCCAGGAGCAGGGCGTCCCGCTCCTGGTAGTCCCGGCCCGTCAGGACGATGATAAACTCGTCGCCCCCCACCCGGAACACCGGGGAGTGGGCGTACACCTCGCAGGCGATGGCGCAGCAGCGGATCAGGTACTGGTCGCCTTTCTCGTGGCCGTAGGTGTCGTTGATGCGCTTGAGATGATTCAGGTCCAGCATCAGCAGGGCGAAGCAGGCGCTGTTGTTCCGGATATTCTCCTGCAGGCCCTCCGCGAAGGCGTCATAGGCGTTCTTGTTGCGCACGTTGGTGAGGGCGTCCTTGTTGGCAAGCACGTTCATCCGCGCCAGCTCGCTCTCCGCGTAGACCACGCTGGTGAGATAGCTCCGCATGGCGTCGCTCATCCGGCCGATTGCCCGGGCCAGCGACTCCACTTCGTTGTCCGTGCCGATGTCCGGCACCTCCATCTCCAGGGCATCGGGGTCCCTCTGGTCCATGCAGGTCCTGGCAAAGCGGACCACGCAGCCCTCCAGCAGCTCGATGGGCCGGGTCACGTTGCGGGTGATCCAGAACCAGAAGCCCAGGGCGAACAGCAGGCCGGGCAGGGCGATGAGGATGACCACCGTACGGGTGTTCCCGACCAGGGCCGTGTGGATCTCCTCAATGGGGATGTCCACGCAGAGGGCGGCCACCGGGTTCCCCGCGGAGTCAAAGAGGGGCAGCAGTCCCGTATAGTCGTCCCCCCACTCGCTGATCTCCTCGAAAAAGCTCAGATGCCCGGAGCGGTAGGCGTCCAGGTACTTTTTCGCGGTCTTTGGGGAGTAGCTGTCCCCGGTGAGCTGGTTCAAATGCACCAGCTCGTCCGCCTGGAACTCGTACTCGTAGCTGCTGACCCCGGCGATCACGTTCATGAGGTTGTCCTCCGGCTCGGTGTTCAGGGGGACGACCACATAGATGAAGTGCAGGTCCATGTGGTCCCTGATGCCGTCCAGAACGCCTTGCAGCTCCCGGAACTTCTCCGACTCCACGCCGGTGCGGATGCACTCCGCCATATCGTCCGTGTCGATGCTCGCCGCGGCGTAGCGCAGAATGTTCTCTATATACTTTTCCCGCTCCATGTACAGCACCCGCCGGTACCGGTAGTACTGGGTGATGCTGAGAATGATGCACAAAACCAGGATAAACAGGACCAGACCGATCAGAAAGCTCCGTTTCAGGGGCTTGCGGTAGGTCGCCATCCGCAATCACTTCCGTCCGTCGCACGCGCAGGGCAAACGCCCGGCCGGCGGGATATTTTGCGCTGCACAGCACATGCACACATACAATAATATGAAAAACAATATACACCCAAACCGGAGAAAAGTAAAGCGCATTGCGCGATTGTTTTGGATTCGGCGCGATAACACTTGCAAACTTCTGTCAATTGTTGTAAAATATCTTCGGTTATTTTTACCATATAAGATAATAAGAACGGAAACGGGAAAGGGAAAGGTGCGCATATGGACGAAAAATCGGTTTCGCTCCGCTGCGCGGGCTGTATGGAGGAGCTTCCCTCCCAAGCGGGCTGCGTCTGTCCCCTCTGCGGCTTTGACAACACGCCGGGCGCGGAGCGGGAGCCTGTCTACGCGCTGCCCATTCACACCTCGCTGAACAACAACCGCTACCTCGTCGGAAAAGTGCTGGGCGAGGGCGGCTTCGGCATCACCTACCTGGGTTATGACCGGCTGCTGGATACCAAGGTCGCCATCAAGGAATACTTCCCCCGGGGCGTCGCCAGCCGGGACAGCCGGAACCGCAGTACGGTCTTCTGGAACTCCTCGCTGATGAGCCAGGAGCAGTTGGACGGCGGGTTCAACAGCTTTTTGCGGGAGGCCCGCAAGGCGGCGAAAATCGAGGATGTCCCCTCCGTAGTGGGCGTCAAGGACACGTTCCAGGACCGGGGCACCAACACCGCCTATATCGTCATGAGTTACATCAAGGGGGAGACGCTGAAATCCTGGCTGCTCCGCAACGGGACCCTGCGCCCCGCGGACTGCGTGCGTATGCTCGCGCCGATGATGCGGGACCTGGGCCGGGTCCACGCCCAGGGCATCATCCACCGGGACATCAGCCCGGACAACATCATGCTCCGGGAGGACGGCAGCGTCAAGCTGCTGGACCTGGGCGCGGCAAAGGACATGTCCGCCAACACCGGCGGCGCGTCCCAGTTGGTGGTCCGGAACGGCTTCAGCCCGCCGGAGCAGTACACGGAGAAAGGGATCATCGGCCCGTGGACGGATGTCTACGCCCTCAGCGCCACCATGTACTACTGCATGGTGGGCAAGGTGCTGCCCCCGGTGATCGAACGCTTCCTTTCAGACGGCGTGGAATTCCCGGACGGTTTTCCCGCGGGCGTGGCCGATGCGCTGCGGCGCGGGCTGGATATGGAGCCGCAGCGGCGCACCCCCAGCGTGACCGCGCTCCTCGGGGAGCTGGAGACCGCCCTGGGGCTGCCCCTGACGGGCGGGATCGGGACTGCTTTGGGCGGCGGAGCCGCGGGCGTTGTCTCCGGCGTCGTCCCCGGCAGCGGCGTCAACGGCTATTCCGGCGGCAGCGTCAGCCGGGCCCCCGGCAGCTCGGTGTCCCGCGACGGAGGCTATTCCGGCAGTCCGGGCTACTCCGGCAGTCCCGGGGGCGGCTCGGTGTCCCGTGACGGCGGCTACCCCGGCGGCGGGTCGGTGTCCCGCGACGGAGGCTACTCCGGCGGCTCCGGCACTGCCGGCAGCACCGGCGGCGGTAAGAAAAAGCTGCCCCTGCCTGCAATTTTCGGCATCGCCGCTGCGGCCTGCGTCGTCCTTGTTGCCGGTACCCTCGCCCTGCGCGGAGGCGGAGACGAAAAAACCGATCCCACCCCCGCGCCGGACCATACGGCAGTGTTCGCCGCTGCGCGGACCACTGCCACGCCGGAACCCACGGCTGAACCGGAGCCCGCGGAGGAGCCGGAGGCGTCCTCCGAGCCCACCAAGACGGTGACGGAGACGCCGGAGCCCACGGCCACGGAGCCCGCAGTGACGAAGCCACCGGTTTCCAAGCCCACCCCGAGCCCGACGCCCTCTCCGACTCCCACTCCAACGCCGGCTCCCACTCCAACGCCGACTCCCACTCCAACGCCCACTCCAACGCCAACGCCAACGCCCACTCCAACGCCAACGCCAACGCCCGTGCGCACCCCCACTCCCGCCACCCCTGCGCCCGTGCGCACCCCAGAGCCGACTCCCGAGCCGACTCCCGAGCCCGTTGCCGGCTCCGTGGTGGGGATGTACTATGTCACCACTATCAACGGGACGGCGGTTGCCGGCGCCTACACCGGCCCCACCTTCGGCGACGTGCCCAACGGCTACGGGGTCCTCTA
>JAFTBW010000037.1 GCA_017455015.1 Oscillospiraceae bacterium
GGCGTGACCCTGAATTACCTGGACCTGGACGGGGAATGGCTCTCGCCCACAGACGGCGCGTATCTGCTGAGACCGGACGAGACGGAAAACCTGGCCGGGCGGCTGAGCGCCGCGCTCACCGCGCCGGACGCGGTGCTGCGCAAGTACGACGCCTCCGCCCCCGCCTTCACCGTCGAGGGGAGCGAGATTGTGATCCGTCTCCCCGAGCGCACCCCAACCAGGGAGATTTCGGGCACCGTTACGTTCCACGGCGCGCCCCTGGCCGGGGTGCTTGTCCAGGCCGACCAGAGCATCCCTGCCGGCGGCTACGGCAGCCTGAACGTCTCCCTCCGCGCCGTGACCGACGAAAACGGCCGCTACACCCTGCGGGTCTATCCCGGCATCGAGGGCTGGCTGTCGGCCTACAGCGCGAATGTGCGCCTGAACCTCTCGGGCTCCTGGAATCAGGGCAGCATCGCCGCCGGCACGGAGCCGGTGACGGACCAGGACCTGACCGTCGAGAGCCTGACGGTCACGGCCCGGCTGACGTTTGAGGCGGCGGAGGGCCAGCAGGAGCTTCTGTACCGCTACCTGAGGGCCCTGAGCTATACCGTTTCCAGCTATGCGCAGCTCGAGTACGCCGACGGAACCGAGACGAAATCGGCGCGGGTCCACCTGTACCAGCAGTACCGGCAGGACAGCCTCGCGTTCACGGGGAGTGAAAATCCCGCGGGCTGCGGCCCCGACGCGGCGCTGACCGTCCGCTTTGTCAGCGCCATGGCGGAAAACCCGCCTGACTTGTCCGTCAATCTCACCGGCGGTGCGGCGGCGGCCGCTGCCGCCGTCGCGCCGAAGCCGGGCGTCCTCCTGCGCATCAGGGCGGAGCGCACCAACGGCTATTTCCTGGCCTGGTACGGCGCGGACGGGGCTTTCCGCGGCTGCTCCGACGAGCTGTGGGCATACAGCAGCCCGCAGGACATGGCCGCGATCTGCCCCGGCGAACCGGGCAGCTACACCGTGGCGCTGGTCCACAGCAACAACCGCAGCGCCGTCTGCGCGGGCGGAACGCTGGACGAGGCTCAGGCCCTGTTCATCGAGAGCCGGCCGGCGGTCATCGAGGCGGGAAAGGTCACGGACCTGGGCGAGATCACCGTCTCCGCCGCAAGGAGCGACAACGACGAGTTTTACACGAAACCCGCCTCCACCCTGAGCCTGTCCTCCCCCACCCTCTCCGCCGGCGGACTTGTCAGCGCCTCCGGCAGCATCGCGCTGGACAGCGGCCTGACCGGCGGCAGGCTTCATTCCCTGCGGATTGTCCTTGATAACAACACGAACGGGGCTGCCCAGCCGACCTATCCGGTCCTGCAGTCCCTCACCCTCGGCGGAAAGCGCTATACGCCCGCGCAGGGCTCCGGCGGCGCCTGGTCGTTCAACGTCACGGACGTTTCGCTGCCCTGTACCTGCACCCTCACGGCCTACAACCAGCCGGGATGCGGCGATCTGCACATCCGCGCCGAGGCATCCGTGTCCTGGTCCGGCGGCAGTACCGTCTACGGTCAACTGGTGGGAGAGGCCACGGCAAGAGAACCAGGCTGGTACCTCGGCACCCCCTCCGCCTGGGTCAACAGGGACACGGTGACCCTCAGGGGCAGCAGCCGCCTTTCTTACAGCGCCGTCACGCTCTATGACAACGGCGCGGCGGCGGGCACGGTCACCACCGATGGCGCAGGCAGATGGAGCGCGGAGCTCCCCCTCCTGAACACGGACAGCGCGCTGACCACCGCCCACCTGCTCTACGCCGTGGACGCGTCCGGCGCCGTCTCCCGGACGGTAACGGTGCTGCACCGCGCCGGGGGGCCACAGTTGGAGAGCCTGACCTGGAACCGGAAGTCCGTGACATACGCCGGCGGCACAGCCGAGTGGTACTATTCCCCCGCCGATGAGCTTGAGGCGGACGGCAGCAGCAGAACCTACACCTATTCGAGCGCGGGACTGCGCGAGCCGAGGTTCACCGCGCGCTTTGGCAATCCGGACGCCCTGGAGGCCCTGCCGGGCTACGGCGACGGCACGAAGGTGCTGTTCAAGGTCTTTCTGGGCGACGGCAGGAAGCTGTTCCTGCCGGGCGAGCGGAACGGAGATACCTATACCGCCGCGTACCCCGGCACCCTGTACACCTGGATCAGCCGGATCGAGTGCGTCTGGAACGGGGGCTTCCGGTCCGGATATTCCGTCGCGCCGGACACGGCCTCCGCCGTCGGCGGCGACGCGGCGGATTTCACCGGCGACGGGAGCCTGACCCCCACAGATCAGGTGAAAGCGCAGGCGGAGCAGGTGGCGGACCTGTTTGAGGTCTTCCCCGCCGGGTACACGGCGCAGCAGAACTATCAGCAGAGCTTTGGCAGCTTCGGCGAAATGCTCTCGGCGCTGGAGAGCACCGACGAGCCCGCCTTCCGGGTGGAGCGGAATCAGGACGGCAGCCTGACCGCCAGCCGGGAGGACGTGGAGCTGGACGGCGCGCTGAAGGAGTACGCCGACGCCATGCACAATGCCGGCCTGGATATTCAGTGGTACAGCGTAGACCCCCACGCCCCCGAAACCGTGGCCCAGTGGCTGCGGACGGTGGAACAAGACAAGCTGAAAAACTCTCCGGCCGCCGCAGCGGTCTACAGCGATCTGCGCATTCTGTACACGGAGGCCGACTACGAAAACGCCAAGGCGGAGGCAGCGCGGTACGCGACTGTGCTGGTGAACGGCGCGGTGGACGCGCAGCGGGAGCTGGTCTGCTATGTGTACTCCGACAGCGAATATGACGAGGACGGGAACGAGGTCTCCGGCACCTATACGGTCTTCCTCTCCTTCTTCAAGGAGGGGGAGAGCGGCTGCCGTGCGGTGTCCGTGTCCGTGGGACTGACAAAAGATTTTGCCGGCTTCGGGGACGCGCTGCCCGCCGCCGCGGTCCAGGCGGACGGCCAGAGCTGCTCCGTCACCTCCAAGGTGGAGAGCGCGTCCGGCGACGCCACCAACGCCGCCGGCGGCACGGGAGTGCTGGACCTGTGCACCGCCGCCGCCAACGAGGTCCCGGAGGCCACCCGGAACGGCCTGGGCAGCTTCTTTGCCAAAAATGCCGGCTGGCTGGGCAATGTCACGAAAGGCGCGGGCATCCTGAGCCTCATCACCGGCTCTATCAACATCGTCACCAGCTCCCTGCACATGGGCGACCGCTGCAAGACCTGCGACGACCTGGGCAAGAAGATCTCGGAGCTGATCTCCTCCGACTGCTTCAGCAAGCTGAGCCGCGAGACCCAGGCCATGCTCATCAAGGACCACAAGGACTACAAGGTCATGAAGACCATCCGCAACGTGCTGGACGTGGGCCTCAGCGGTCTGACCAACGCCGCCACGGGCATCGGCATGTTCTTCACCGGCGCGGGACTCATCTGCGCCGGCCCGAGCTGCGGCGTCTCCCTCACCTGCACGGTGGGCGGCCTGGTCGCCTGCGGCGTGGGCATCGGGCTCGGCGCGTTTGGAAGCTGGATCAACGAGATGACCTACTCCGACACCGTTTCCAGCGCCGAGAGCACCCAGCGGCTGATCCGCTCCTACATCCGGCGGGAGCTGTACAACGACCCCAACTGCAACAACTCCGACGAGGACGGCGACGGCGGCAAGACCCCCGTCTACGTCGATCCCTCCGGCGTAGTCTACGAAGCGGTGGGAAGCAACGTCCTGCCCGGCGCGGAGGCGACTCTGTACTACGTCTCCGACAGCGCGGGGAACCCGGTCCTCAAGGGGAGCGAACAGAGCGCCGCCGCCCTGCGCCCCGCCGGGGGACTGGAGAGCCTGGAGCCGGATTCGCCCACCCAGACCGTCGGGGCGGACGGCCGCTACGCCTGGCTCACGCCTCCGGGCCTCTGGTATGTGGAGGCGGCCATGCCCGGCTACGCCGGCGGCAGCAGCGACGGAGACATTGCCGCCGCCTCGACCGTCACCGTGAACGGCAGGGACTACCGTGTGCTGCCGGTACCGCCGGAGCAGATGGACGTGAATATCCCCCTGGTCTGCTATGACGCGCCGGTGATGGCTCAGGTCCTGGCCAGGGAGGAGGGCGTGTATATCACGTTCTCCCGCTACATGGACGACGCGACCCTGCCGGCCTCCGCCTTCACCCTCAGCGACAGCGCCGGCAGCCCGATCCCCTTCACCCTGGAGAAGCTGGACAGCGAACTTGCCCCGGACAACCGGCTCTATGACGGCTCCATCCCAAGCTACACCAGCGCCGTGCTGCTCGCGGCGGACCTCACCCCGGGCCAGACCGTCACCGTGGGCTCCACCGCCGGTGCGCGCAGCTACGCAGGCGTGGCAATGGCGGAGGAGAGCCGGACCGTGCAGACGGCGGCATCGGAAAACCTGAGCCTCAGCGTCGCCCCGGCGGACAGCAGCCTGCTCAGCGACCGCCCCGGCGAGGGCACGGTATACACCCTCCAAGCCTCCCAGCCCGGCGCGACGGTCTGGTATACCACCGACGGCACTTCTCCCGCGCCCGGCAACGGTACCCGCGCCCGGAGCGGGGACAGCCTGAGCCTCCCCGACGGGGCCGCGCTGAGCGCAGCGGCCATTCTGCCCGGCTGCCGGACCGCGGCAGCGGGGGCCATGGGACGGCTGACCTGGAGCTTCGACCCCGGCAGCGGGACCGTGACCGTGACCGGCCTCTCCGCCTCTGGCGGACAGGTGATGGCGGCATCTTACACGGACGGAAAGCTGAGCGCCATCCAGCGCTTTGATTCCGACGGCGGCAAAACAGTCGGAACGAACTTCGACACCCTGAAGCTCTTCTGGCTGGACGGCAACGCCGTGCCGCGCTCCGCGGCCTCGGTCTGGTCCCGCTGAGAGCCGCCCGAATCTCCCTCCCCGCTCCGGATTCCCCCTTTGGGCCACTTATGGCCGAAAGTTTTCGCAAAATGACAAAAAGACTGCCAGGCCCTTGAAAGCCTTCCCCCTTGGGGGGAAGGCTTTCAAGGCTTTTTTTCGCTTTATGCGGGTTAGGCCACTTATGGCCAAAAGATTTCGCAAAATGGCAAAATCTTTTTATCCGGAGGTTTGTGATCCGTCTATATCACTAACCACTGACCACTGACCACTGACCACTTTTCCGGTTTATCCGGGTTAGGGGGGATTTGGAGGGAAGAAGCAGCCCGCCAGATTTCCCATGCCGGGGAATCTGGCGGGCTGTCTGTATGATCGGTTTTCCGGCAGATCAAAAGCTGGAGATGCCGTAGGTGTTCACCATGGCGTCCAGCTTCTGTCCCGCCTTGCACATCGGGCAAGAGCTGGCCGGGACGCTCTTGTAATCCAGCAGCCCGTTGGTGTTGAAGATGCTGGTGACGGGGAAGCCCGCGCACTCGTCCACCACGGAGAAGATGGAGCAGATGCCCACCGGCATGCCGTCGTAGTAGCGGACGGTGTTCACCGCCTCCTGGGCGGTGTAGCCCGTGGTGACGGAGGCGGCCAGGATCAGCACGTGCTTGCCCCGGATCATGCACTGGGCGTTCTCCCGGAAAATGAGCTGGCTGCCCACGGTGTGCTCCGGGGTCGCCACGTAGATGGTCTGGTGGGCGTTGATGCTGATGAAGCCTGCCTTGGTCAGCTCGCTGGCCATGCAGGCCCCGATGACCTGCATGCCGTCCAGGCAAAGGATGGTGTCCACCACCGTGGACCCCTTGAAGCTGCTGGCCAGCTCAATGGCGGCCTGCCGGGCCTCGGAGAGGCGGCTGCGGGTCATGGTCAGATCGATGTAGTAGTTCATGTGACTGTGGTTGCTGGCAAAGTGGCCCCTGGCCACCCGCAGGGGTATGGTCTTGTGGAAATTCTCATATTTCGTAGACGCTACCGACATTTTATTCACTCCCTCGATCAGGCTGCCGCGGCGGCCCCGCCGGCGGCTTTTAAATGCATTATAGCACCCCTTTTCCCCGCTGTCCAGACAAAAACCCCCGGGAAAAGCACATAGCGCCGTCCGAAACGGGGGAGCAAAATATACAAATATTCTTTTGGAATTTATGGCTTGCCAAGGGCATTGTATTCGTGTATAATTGATATGTTCTGAAAAAAAACAAAACCGATGCAGATAAAAGGAGAGAACCAAATGAGCTACGAACCCAAGAACATCCGCAACGTCGCCCTCCTGGGACACGGCAACAGCGGCAAGACCACGCTGGCGGAGAGTATGCTGTACCTGACCGGCGCGATCGACCGCCAGGGCAAGATCCCCGACGGCAACACCGTCTGCGACTACGACCCGGAGGAGGCCAAGCGCCAGATCACCATCTCCATGTCCGTGGCTCCGGTGCAGTTTGCCGGGACCAAGATCAACGTGCTGGACTGCCCCGGCTACTTTGACTTCGCCGGCGAGGTGGCCTGCGCGCTGCGCGCCGTGGAGGCGGGCATCATTCTGGTCACCGCCAAGGACGGCATCAGCGTGGGCGCGGAGCGGAGCTTCAAGACCCTCAAGGCCGCGAATATTCCCACCATGTTCTGCATCTCCAAGCTGGACGAGGAGCACGGCGACTACCAGGGCGTGCTGAAGGCCCTGGAGGAAAAATACGGCAGCGTGATCTGCCCGGTTACCGCCCCCGCCTCCGACGGCAGCGCCATCATCGACCTCGTGCACAACAAGGCCTACAAGACCTCCGGCAACAAGCGCACCGAGTGCCCGATCCCCGACGCCGACAAGGCCGCCGTGGAGGATATGCGCGCCGTGCTGATGGAGGCCGCCGCCGGCGCCGACGAGGAGCTGATGGAGAAATATTTCGACACCATGGAGCTCAGCGAGGCCGAGATCATCAAGGGCCTCAAGCTGGGCATGCGTGACCGCAGCGTCATCCCCGTGGTGGGCTCCTGCGCCCTGACGGGTCTCGGCACCCTGGCAATTTTGCAGGCCATCGTGGACTATGTGCCCGCCCCCGTGGACATGGAGGGCATCGACCCCGCCGCCCCCGTCTCCGCTTTCGTGTTCAAGACCGTCTCCGACCAGTTCGGCAAGTACTCCCTCATCAAGGTCATGAGCGGCAAGGTCACCGCGGATCTGTCCCTGCGCAACGCCCGGGAGAACTCCACCGACAAGCTGGGCAGGCTCTACACCATGTGCGGCAAGAAGACCACCGAAACCAAGGAATGCTGCTGCGGCGACATCGTGGCCGTGGGCAAGATGGACAAGTGGAAGACCGGCGACACGGTCTGCGATCCCAAGAGCGACAAGGAGTATCCCCCCGTGGAGATCGCCGAGCCGGTATATTCGATGGCCATCGCCCCCAAGACCAAGGGACAGGACGACAAGGTTGGCACCGGCCTGGCCCGTCTGGGCGAGGAGGACATCTCCTTCACCCTGGTCAACAATGGCGAGACCCACCAGATGGTGGTGTCCGGCGCAGGCGACATCCAGGTGGACGTGCTGTGCGCCAAGCTCAAGAGCCGCTTCGGCGTGGAC
>JAFTBW010000038.1 GCA_017455015.1 Oscillospiraceae bacterium
GGTTTATGATGAGGAGTTCATCACCACTGAGCCTGTCAAAAAAATGAACGAAGCGTACAAAGCCTTCAAGGTAAGTTGCCCGGAGAAGATATCACGAAAGACCACCTAATGTAGACTAAGAAAAACTCGGGAACTCAGGGTAAAGGTATTCAGATTCCGCGTTGCTGGACCAGGTATCGGGATCGGAATCAAAGATGCAGTAATAGCCCGGCGTGAGGATGATGTCGGGGAACACATCCCAGTTTACATTCTCCGCCCCGGAGCCGCTGCGCCCGATGGCCTGCCAGGTCCCCACCAGCCGTCCGTTGGTATTTGTCCGGCTGTCGGCGCTGGAATCATACTCATAAATGGAGATCGTACCGGGGGTTTGTCCACGGCCGTAATTCCAGTGGTAGGTGGTAATGGCGTCGATGCGGAAATTCCCGTTGGAGGGAGAGAAGGGCATACCCTTCATCGGGTAGCCGTCCACCAGCTCCCGCGTCGTGCCGTTTTGCACGGCCGCCGTGTTGTAGGTCGTGAGCAGAACCGGATAGTCGTTCACGTCCTTGCCGGAGGCGGCACCGGAGCCAGAGCCGGTGGAAGCGGGCACGCCGTTGACGTAGACCGTCTCCGCGCCGGTGGCCACCATCTCGCCCTGATCCCGGCCGACGACCATGTCGCCGTCCGTGACGGTCCCTTCGGCGGTGATTTCCTCCTCCGCTCCGGGGATGGAGGAGCGGATCGTCAGCTCGTAGGAATAGCCTTCGTTGCCCGTCAGGTCGGCGAGCCGGGTCTCCGTCTCGTCATCGACCGCCAGCGTGACGTAAGGCGCGTCTGTCTGGACGCTGACGGACTGGTTCACCTGGGTGAAGGTGGCGGTAAAATCGCCGTAGGACCGTCCGGAGCGCTGTACGGTGTAGCAGTTTCCGGGCAGCCAGAGCGTCGCCTCGGAAGTTTCCTCCGGACTTCCGTAGAGCGTGAGCCCGATGTTCTCCGCAGGGAAAACGTCCTTCCGGCTGCTGATGACCTCTCCGTTCTCCACGCGGGCGACGAGGGCGCCGGATTCATCGCGGATCTCCGCGTCGTCGCTGACGGTCAGGAAGCACAGGTTATCCGAGACCAGGTCGCCCTTCCGGTTTTGCCAGGACTGGTAAAACACGCTGTAGGGGGTGAAGCTGATCATCCCGTTCGCGTCGCGCTCGTTCCAGACCAGCCCCGGCCACATCTCATAGGACCAGCCGGTGTAATTCCCGTTGCTGCCGGTCAGGGTGATGTACCGCTCCTCCAGCGGATAGTTCACGTCGTAGACCTTCACGCGGGTCTGTCCGCCGGAGGTCTCCACGCCGGTGCCCAGTATGGCGTGGCCGCTGCTTTTGCCCTTGTTCGTCCCGCGGACGGAGAGTATGACGGGATCGCGGCCCGTCCGCTGGAACTGCTCCACCGCGGCGCAGAGGGCCGCAATGTTTCCTTTGTTTTGGGCCTTTACCTGAGAGGGGCCGTCGTCCAGCTGGGTGATGTGCAGCGCCTCGATCCATTCCCGCAGGGTCAGGTTCCAGATGTTGCAGCGGTCGCCCACGGACAGCTCCCGCGCGGCGCTCGCGCCGGTGCGGAAGTCGCTGGGGCTGATGCCGTTGCCCGGCTGGAAGAGGATGCCCGCCGTGGCGGACATGCCGTAGCAGTTGCCGCCCCAATTGCCAAAGCGCGCTTTCATCTGCTCGGCTTTTTCCGTATTTCCGTAAATCAGCCGGAACCGTTCGATCGGGATCTGATAGGGCGTGGGATAACCGTAGGTCTCGCTGTTGTTGCCAAAGGCGTAGGAGAGCGTGCGGAGGGCGTCGGAGGGGTTCGCCGGCGGCGGCGTCTCTCCGTCATAGAGGCAGTTATAGGCGATTTGGCAGGCGTCATCCCGGCTTACCGGACGCGAGGGGTCAAAGCTGCCGCCAAGGCCCCGGTAAAGGTCCTCCGCCGAGGCCAGCGCGGAGACGCCGTCCTCCCATTCGGAGCCGCTCATGCCCGTGGCATCCGCGTCATAGCCCAGCGCCGCCAGCAGCATCTTGCTCCAGGCGGAGCCGGTCAGCTCTCCCTCCGGGTAAAAGCGCACGCCGTCGCCGCTGACGATGTCGTTGTTGGAGCAGTAGGTGATGTACCCGATCGCCCAGTGGTTCGGGTCCACGTCGCTGAAGGTGGAACGGGCTTTGGCGGAGCCGCCCAGGATGACCGTCAGGATCTTGCAGGCCTGCGCCCGCGTCAGGGTCTGGGTCGGGCCAAAGGAGCCGTCCGGCAGTCCGTCGATAATGCCGGCTTCCACCAGGGTGGAAACCGCTTCCTGATGCCGGATCTGGCTGTTATCCCGGAAACCGGTATCCGCGCTGACCGCGAAAGTACCCACGGACAGCAGCAGCGCCAGGGCAAGCGCAAGGGACAGAAAACGTTTGGACATGATGATCCTCCCTCTTTTTTCTTCTGGATTGTTCGCTTGTCGATTGGAACGTACAGATCATGCAAATCAGGCGCAGAATATCTCAAAATGGGCCGCCGCTGTTTGTTCGGTAAACTGGAATTTACCATACTTACTTGGCTTGCGCCTGCGGGCGCGGGGAACTCACCCACCACTGGCCTCGCGGGAGATCGGCCAGCGGTCCCCCCTCCCTTTCAGGGAGGGCTTTAAAAAGCGCGCCACGGACTTTTTGCAAAAGTAACACAGATAAACAGTACCCAGGTGGAATAAGTGTCCCACGGTAACAATGCCATCCCTAAGCGGAAGAAGTGTCCCACGGCACCAAAGCCCTCCCTGAATACCCCTCCGGGGCACAGGCGGGAGGGGGGACCGCTGGCCGATCTCCCGCGAGGCCAGTGGTGGGTGAGTTCCCCGCGCCCGCAGGCGCAAGTGCAGTGACGCACCAAGCCCTACCA
>JAFTBW010000039.1 GCA_017455015.1 Oscillospiraceae bacterium
CAGCTCCTTGAGGTTCAGGGACAGCACCTCCGCCGCCTGGGACAGGCCCCGCAGGGTCTCCCGCTCCTCCGGCGTCAGCGCCCGCCCGGCCAGGGCTCCCCGGCTGAGGGAGAAGGCGTAGTCCCCCACCCGGCTGAGGAAGCCGTCCGTGCGCTCCAGTTCCTGGCACTGGAAGGGCAGGGCGCTGACGGCGGCCTTGGCGCTCAGGCTCTTGCCGAAGATCTCCGCGCAGATCGCCCCGGACATGCCCGGCGAGGTGGCGTAGAGGCTCTTTTGCAGGGCGCTGTCCACCTCCCCCACGGCGGTGACCAACTGTCCGAAGGCCCGCTGATAGCCGTTCACGGCGCTGCGCTCCCACTGGGCGGCCCGTGCGTGCTCCCGCCCGGCCAGCACGCCGCAACACACCGCCGCCGCCAGGAGATAGCTCACCAGCCGGACCGTGCCCCGTTTGATTCCACGCTTCATCTGCAACACATCCTTTTGTCAGGAGTGTTGCCGGGGCGGGGCGGGATTATGGGTGGGAAATGCTGGAAGCATTCTGTTAGACTCTGTCTCATCCAAGCTTCCATTCAAACAGCCCATCCCGGTTGCAGTAGGCATAGATCCGCCTGACGCCCCCGATCTGGAACCGCGCCGCCGCCGATTCCTCGGGATACAGCTTGACGAACTGCGCCCCCCGGTCGGACACCGCAGCCAGGAAGGAGATGTGGTGCGTGCGCGTCATGGGGTGGTCCACCGTGACGTAATATTCGTCCTCCACGGTCTCCACGCGGATGGGGTGCGCCGCGTCCGCCGGTTCCGCTTCCAGCTTTGGCAGGGTGAGGCCGCAGCAACTGACCACCGCCGCGCCCACGGCGCGGATCGCGTTGCCGCAGACCGGGCAGACGTAAAAGCAGCCCCGGAGCAGGTTGGCGGCGCGGTTGCGGTTTTGCACGTCCGCGCCGGACAGCAGTTCCAGCACGGAGAGGCCCAGCGCCCCGGCCAGGGGTTCCAGCAGGCTTACGTCGGGGAAGCCGTGGCCCGTCTCCCATTTGCTGACGGCCTTGCTGCTGACAAAGAGCTTCTCTGCCAGTTCCTCCTGGGTCAGGCCCCTGGCCTCCCGCATCCGGCGGATTACAGCGCCGGTGACATATCGGTCCATAAAAATCGCCTCCGTTTCCGCCACAAGTATCCCATGGACAGGGACAAAACGCAAGCTACGCTGCGTGGAGTCCCTGTTTTCGCGCATGGATGCAAAAGGGATGTGGACAAAGTTCCCACACGGTCTTATAATGGCCCTGTGGTCTTTTTGTTGCGCGGATCCCCGTTTTCCAGGGGCCGGGGAGGTGAAGGGTTGTCGGCGGCCCATCCAGGGGGGTCCCGCAGCGTCGTATGCACAAACGAGTCGGTTTTTGGCTGTCAGGAGGGCCGAAAAATGAAAAAACAGTTTTTATCACTTGCCATCGTCTTTGTTCTGCTGCTCGCCATGCTGCCCACGGCGGCGTCGGCGCAGAGCACCGGGTTTGCGGACGTCAGTCCCGACGACTATTTCGCCAGCGCCGTGCAGTGGGCGGTCAGCTGGGGCGTGACCAAGGGCACCAGCGAAACCACCTTCAGTCCGGAGCTGATCTGCACCCGCGCCCAGGTGGTCACCTTCCTGTGGCGGGCCCACGGGGAACCGGAGCCCCAGTCCCTGTTCAATCCCTTTGCCGACGTGCCGAAGGGCAGCTATTTTGAGCGCTCCACCCTCTGGGCGGTGGAGCAGGGCATCACCGTCGGCACGTCCAGCGAACCCATGCTGTTCTCTCCCGACCAGACCTGCACCTATGCGCAGATCCTCACCTTCATCTGGCGGGCCAAGGGCAGCCAGGCTCCCGCCTTCCGCTCTCCCCTGACCGCGAACTGGCCCGACAGCGCCTACTACAAGGACGCGGTGGACTGGGCCTATGTCAACGCCATGCTGGAGGATGAGGGCGACGCGCTCGACCCGGATCAGCCATGCACCCGGGGCCGGACCGTGGCCTGGCTCTGGCGGGAGGCCATGGTCTATGTCTCCGACGTGGACGGGCTGATGGCGGCCATCGGGCCGGGCCGGGAGATTCATATCGCCCCCGGCGTCTACAACCTGACGGAGTGGATC
>JAFTBW010000040.1 GCA_017455015.1 Oscillospiraceae bacterium
CCTCCCAACCCTCCGGCGATGCACCAACGCCCCTCATCCGTCACGGCCTCGCGGGAGATCGGCCGTGCCACCTTCCCCCGGAGGGGGAAGGATAGGGCGCAGGATTTTCCCTTGGGTGCGGTTCATTCAACTGCACAGGTCGAATATTTTTTCGTTTTCTCAGTTTCGTTTCAGAATTTCGCGGTAAGATAAGCCCGTAAAAAACACAGCGCAACCGCATCAAGCAAAGGAGGAACCTGAAATGAAACGGTTTGAACGATATGAACGGAAAACCACCCGGAGGACCGGCGCGCTGGCTCTGGGGCTGGCGGCGGGGCTGCTGGCCCTGAGCCTGGCCGGCTGCGGCGGCGCGGCCTCCCAAACGGAGCAGACCGCAGCCGCGGCGGCCCAGACGGAACAGACCGCGGCTGCATCCCGGACGGAGCAGGCGCAGGCCGGGACCCAGGCTTTGGAGAGCGCCGCGCCCGCCGCCACCGCCGCAGCGGCCCTGACGGCGGAGGGCGGCGCGCTGGACGGCAGCAGCCTGTTCTCCGACAGGGACCTGGCGCAGACGGCGGACACGGCGGATGCGATCCGGTACACGGTCTCCGACGGCCAGGACATCCGCATCACCGCGGCGGGGACCTATGTGCTCACCGGCTCCGCTTCGGACGTGACGGTCTGGGTGGAGGCCGACAGCGAGGCCAAGGTCCAGCTTGTGCTGGAGGACCTTTCCATTACCAACAGCGATTTTCCCTGCATCTATGTCAAGCAGGCCGGCAAGGTGTTCCTGACGCTGACGGGGGAGAACGCCCTCTCCGTCACCGGCGCGTTCCGGGCCGACGGCAGCACGAACACCGACGGCGTGATCTTCTCCCGGGACGACCTGACCCTGAACGGGACGGGCTCCCTGCGCATCAGCTCCACGGACAACGGCATCGTGGGCAAGGACGACGTGAAATTCACCGGCGGCGCCTATGACATCACCGCCGCCTCCAAGGCCGTCGAGGCCAACGACTCCATCCGCGTCGCCGGCGGCGATTTCACGCTGACGGCGGGCTCTGACGGCCTCCACGCGGAGAACGGCGAGGACGATTCTGTGGGTTACGTGTATATCTCCGGCGGCAGCTTCTCCATCCGGGCCGGGGACGACGGCGTCCACGCGGTTTCCCTGGTCCAGATCGACGGCGGCAGCCTTGATATTGTCGCCGCAGAGGGCATCGAGGGGACCTATGTCCAGCTAAACGACGGCACGGTCAATATCCAGGCCGGCGACGACGGCGTCAATGCCGCCCGGAAATCCGGCTCCTACCCTGTGCTGGTGGAGATCAACGGCGGCGCGCTGACCATCGTCATGGGACAGGGCGACACTGACGGCATCGACTCCAACGGCGACATCGTCATCAACGGCGGCGTTATCGACATCACCGGACAGTCCGCCACGGACTACGACGGCAGCGCCCAACTGAACGGCGGCACGCTCATCATCAACGGCGAGACCGTCAACACGATCCCGAGCCAGATGATCGGCGGACCCGGCGGCATGATGGGCGGCGGCCGCGGCGGCTGGGGCGGAGGTCCCGGCGGCGCCATGGGAGGCGGACCCGGCGGCTGGGGCTCTGACGGCGCCGCGAACGGCGGACGCCAGGGACGGACCGGCGGCAGAGGTATGTGACACACGCCCCCATCCCCGCATTTTCACAAGCACCGCCCTTTCCTCTCTTCGGGGAAAGGGCGGCTTTGTGTATGAGAGCCTGTTTAATATCTCGGCGTGGGCTCCTTTCCGAGCGGATTTTTTGCCTGTCGAGGCGCGAAGCCGCAGGAATCCTTTGTGGATTTCAAGGCTGAGCTACGAAGATCAGGCGAAAAATCCGCCGGAAAGACGTGCGCGAAGAGATTTTAAACAGGCTCTGAGAGAGGAGAAAAGCTATGAGCAGATATATCGCATTTGACGTGGAGACGCCCAACCGGTACAACAACCGGATGAGCGCCATCGGCATCAGCGTGATCGAGGACGGGGTCCTCGCCGGGGACTTTTACAGCCTTGTGGACCCGGAGCAGCCCTTTGACTGGTTCAACTCCCAACTGACCGGGATCGACGCGGAGGCGGTCTCCGGCGCTCCCGTATTCCCGGAGCTTTGGGAGCGCATCGAGCCGCTGATGTCCTCCGGCATCCTCGTGGCGCACAATGCCAGCTTCGACACCGGCGTGCTGCGCAAGTGCCTGATCCACTATGAGATCGACTGGCTGCCCCGCGTCCAGGGCATCTGCACGGTTCTGATGGGGCGTGCGCTGCTGCCGGGCATCGGCCACCGGCTGAACGAGCTGTGCGCGTACTACGGCATCGCCCTGGATCACCACCACGCCGGCAGCGACAGCCGCGCCTGCGCGGAGATTTTGCTGCGCTACATAGAGGGCGGCGCGGACCCGGTCAAATTTATTCGTACCTATCAGATGCGCTGAGGAACCGCCGCCGGAGCTGCCGGAGCAGCTCCCGCGCCCGGGCGGCGTCCTCCCGGCTTGCGCTTTCGCCATAGCGGGCGCGGAGGTAGAGCGTGCGCAGCTCGTCGGCCTCCGGCTGCGGGAACAACTCCGCACCCCGGCGAAGCAGATCCAAGCTCGTGTCCCCCGGCTCCCGGGATACGCCCCCGGCGGCGCAGAGCTTCAGATATTTCCGGTAAGCCGCCCGGACGGCGGCGGCGGAGCCCTGTTCCCGCGCCATTGCGCGCCGGGAAAGACGCTCCGGCGCGTCCACTGTCGAGCGCCGGTCCCGGAACGCCGGACGGACATCCTGCCGCGCCGGGGAGCGGCGGGAAAGCCAGCGCAGGAGGAAAAACAGCGCCGCCGCCACCGCCAGAACCAGGAGCGCCGCGCCCATTGCCCTTAAAATAACGGACAGGATCGTGTTTCCTCCGCCGTCCTCCGGTATGGAGAGCAGCTCCTGCTCTGCAAAGCCCTCCGGCATCTGCGGCAGCTCCTCCAAAAGCGGCGCGTCCGAGAGCGGCAACAGCGCAATGAGCCAGGCCACGCCACGGATCAGCAGATAGAAGAGCCAGACCATGGCGTAGAGCAGCGGGGCGGCCACATAGGTGTAGACCGCCCTCGCCGCTGTCAGCAGCAGCTCCACGGCGCACCGGGAGCCCAGGAGCGCAGCGGCGCCCCCGGCCCCCAGGACCAGGGCCAGCTCCGTCAGGCGGTAGGCGGCGGTATTGCGCACCTCCGGCGCGTGCCGCAGGCTGCGGTTTAAAAGCGTCAGCGCCATCAAAGTGGTGAAGCCGATGGGAAGCGTCACCGTGACTGCCGCCTCCCCCTTGCCCGCGATCAGCAGGAGGACGGTGATGCCCAGCAGACCTTTCCAGAGCAGGGAGAACAGCGCCGCGGTCCGGTAGGGCTCCGGGTCCCAGCGGCGCTTTGCCGTCATATACAGCGCGTAGCCCGCCCCGGGCAGGAGCGCGGCACAGGCCGCCGTCCCAGGCCGCGCGAGGACCAGCGCCGCAGCGGCGAGGGCAAAGGGCGCAAACCGCGCCGCGCCTTTTCCCCGCAGCAGCCAGGCCAGGGCAAAGGCAGCGGACAGCACCGCCCACCCCAGCAGCAGCGGTCCGGCTCCGGCTCCGGCCAGACCCGCCGCCGTCCCGGCCAGGCTCAGATAGAAGCCCAGGTCGGAAAACATTCCCAAGATCACGGCGTCCAACATTCAAGTCATCTCCCTGGAACTGAGCGTCACCACCGTCAGCCCGCCCCGCAGCAGCTTCTGCACCGCTGCGGCGGTATCGGCGTCCCGCTCCGGGGTGATGAACACGGCGCCGTGGGTACCGTTCCCTTGCAGCAGCTCCTCCGCCAGCTTTTCCGGCGGGCAGCCGGGGCTGTCCCCCGCCCTGCCAAGAGCGTCCAGCACGCCGTAAAAGTGCCGGTGTCCCATTCCCTCCGGGATGCGGATGGCCCGTCTGGCGGAGCCGGCCACCATGGCGTTCATCAGCAGGCCGTACTTCACGCCCTGCCGCTCCAGCCGGGCGCAGACCGCCCGCGCCAGAGAGAAGCAGCGCTCCACCGCATCCCCGGCCTGTGGGCCAACGTAGGAGACGTTGACCACCACCGTGACGGAGGGGTCCGTGGTGCGGTCATAGTTTTTCACGGTGAGCGCGCCCCGTCGGGCGCTCTGGGCCCAGGCGATGCTCTTCATCGGCTCCCGGCCCGTGTAGTCCCGGAAACCGAGAGTCAGCACCGGGTCCTCAAAGAGAAAGCGGCGGACGGATAGCTCACCCAGCAAGCTGCCGCTCAGCGCGTCCAGCTTTCCGCAGACGGCCTCCTTCGGGTAGACCACCAGCTCCCGGAAGTGCTGGAGGACCGTTCGCGTCTCCTCCAGGCCGAGGAAATCCCCGCCCCAGACCGTCAGGCTCCGGAGCAGATAGCGCCCCCGGCCCGGCGTGCGCAGGGGGATCTCCCGCAACAGAAGCTGGCGGGGAGCCAGCCAGAGGGTCCCGTCCGCCGCCTCCGCCCCGAAGCCCTCCGGCAGGGCGAGCTGGTAGCGGACGTAGGGCAAAAACAGCCAGGAGCGGTTCCGGAAGCGCAGAAACAGCGTCTCTTCGCCCTCCGGCTCCGCCGCGGGGTGGGCAAAGCCGTAGTCTATTTCCACCCAGTCCAGGCTGTGCCGCAAAAACAGCCGCTGCAGCAGCAGCGCCGCCAGCACCGCCGCCAAAAGCACCGCGGCGGTCACGGCTCCTCCAGCGGCACCGCCACCCGATGCAATATCCGCTCCACGATCTCCCGGCCCTCCGCCGCCCCGGCGGACAGGCGGTGGCCCAGCACGTGGGGCGCGAGATACTTTACGTCCTCCGGGATCACATAGTCCCGTCCGGCAAAGGCTGCCGTGACCTGGGCTGCCCGGTAGAGGGCGATGGCCCCCCGGGTGGAGACCCCGGCGGTCTGGGGCCCCAGGGCGCGGGTGGCCTCGATGATGTCCATGAGGTAGCCCAGCACCGGGCGGGACACGCGCACCCGGGCGTATTCCCTGCGCACCCATTCTGTCTCCTCCGGACGCACCGCCGGAACCAGCTCCTCGACGATCTCCTGTGCTGACCGCCGGACGACGACGCTCTCCTCCTGCTCCCGGGTCATCCGGCCCAGGCTCAGCCGCAGGAAGAAGCGGTCCACCTGGGCGTCCGGCAGCGGAAAGGTGCCGTAGGATTCCAGGGGGTTCTGGGTCGCCATGACCAGGAATGGCTCCTGCAGCCGGAAGGTGACGCCGTCCACGGTGATCTGCCGCTCCTCCATTGCCTCCAGCAGGCTGGACTGGGTCCTTGGCGTGGCACGGTTGATCTCGTCCGCCAGGACGATGTTGGCAAACAGCGGCCCTGGCCGGAAGCGAAACTCCCCCTCCTTCTGGTCGAAAAAGTGAAGGCCGGTCAGATCCGAGGGCAGCAGGTCCGGGGTAAACTGAACCCGGCGGAACGTGCCGCCCACGGTTTTGGCAAAGGCGCGCAGCAGCATGGTCTTCCCGGTGCCGGGCAGGTCCTCCAGCAGCACGTGGCCGGAGCAGACGAACGCGGTAGCCACCAGAGCGACGGCCTCCTCCTTGCCAACGATGACCCTGCCGCAGGAACCCACAATGGCGTCCCGGTAGCGCTGAAATCGGGATAGCTCCATATCTCTCCTCCGTGATCACAGCCGCCGCTCCTGTGGCAAAAACAGGAACAAAAACGGGAAATTCTGGAAAACAGTATACGGTATGTCGTGAAAAAATGCAACAAAAACTCCTTAAGAAGCGCTGATTTCCGGCTTTTTTCCTCTGGCGGGGCGAAAAATGGAAAAAGTGCGGGAGGATGACATCAAACCTGCCGGAATTGCACGGCAAAATCGCCGTTTCGCGCATTTGACTTTTTCCGCGAGATGTGCTACCATCTGGGAGCTGTCTGAAAGCGTTGCCTGCGGGCGTTGTCTGTGGAGGTGTGGAGCATGGAGATGGACAATTCCAAGATTCGGACGGAGCCGGAGAGCGACCGGACGGAGCGGGAAACCGCCGACGCGGATTCCGAGTGGTTTTTCGAGCTTTTGGCGGAGCTGCGCTACTGACGGCGGCGGACCGGCCGCTTGCTCTGCGGGGGCGTTTTTTCCGCTGAATTTACAGCACGTTCACAAAAACAGGGATATTTGTTCACAGGATCGGTCTATAATAACAATTGTTCCAGGCAGGAACCAGGACATAGATGCTCTGATTTGTTTTGTGTACCCTCTCTTTCTTTCTCTCTCTTTTCTCTCTCTTTCAAGACCGCCCGTCCGCCGTCAAAAGCGAACGGGCGGTCGATTTTTCCGCCGTGCCGGCGGTACTGTAACCGGTTGTCATTCTCGCCGCGCCGCTGTTTACAATCTGTTCACGTTCTGTCTATGTTCTGTCTAAGTGACAGAATAGCATTGCATTTCTCAGCCCGGTGTGGTAAGATGACGCACAAGAAAAAATTTCTTTGCCGGTACAACCTCTCAGGGGGGCTTTTATTTTGGATAAATATATCATCAGGGGCGGAAAACAGCTCCACGGCCAGGTGGAGATCTCCGGGGCGAAAAATGCCGCGGTAGCCATCATTCCCGCAGTGCTGATGGTCAACGGCGTCTGCCGGCTGGAAAATCTGCCGCAGATCAGCGATACGGATAAGCTGCTGCACATCCTCTCCCTGATGGGGGCCAAGGTGCGCTATATCAACCCCGGTACCGTGGAGGTGGACTGCTCCCACGTGTACCTCTCGGACGATATTTTCCCGCTGACGCGGCAGATCCGCGCCTCCTACTACCTGATCGGCTCCATGCTGGGGCGCTTCGGACGGGCCAGGACCACCATGCCCGGCGGCTGCAATTTCGGCGTGCGGCCCATCGACCAGCACGTGAAGGGCATGAAGGCGCTGGGCGCTTCCATCGGCATCGCCCGGGGCCTGATCACCGCCGAGACCGGCGGCAGCGGCCTGGGCGGCGCGCGCATCTATCTGGATAAGGTGTCCGTGGGCGCTACCATCAACGTGATGATCGCGGCGGTGACGGCAAAGGGCCGCACCGTCATCGAGAACGTGGCCAAGGAGCCGCATATCGTGGACGTGGCCAACTTCTTGAACTCCATGGGCGCGGATGTCCGCGGCGCGGGCACCGACGTCATCAAGGTCCGGGGCGTGGAGGCCCTCCACGGCGGGACCTACAGCCTGATCCCCGACCAGATCGAGGCCGGCACGTTCATGACCGCCGTGGCCGCCGCCGGTGGAGAGGTGCAGCTCAACAACGTTATTCCCCGCCATCTGGAGTGTATCTCTGCCAAGCTGCGGGAGATGGGGGTTTCCGTCACGGAGTACGGCGACTCCATTGTGGTAAAGCGCGACCGGCCCCTAGAGCGGGTCAACGTCAAGACCCAGCCCTACCCCGGCTTCCCCACGGATATGCAGCCCCAGATCACCGCGGTGCTCTGCCAGGCGGAGGGCACCAGCGTGGTGACGGAGGGCGTCTGGGACAACCGCTACAAGTACGTCAACGAGCTGCGCAAGATGGGCGCGGAAATCACCGTCAGCGGCAAGACCGCCATCATTGAGGGCGGTCGGAAGCTCACCGGAGCGCCGGTGGCCGCCTGCGACCTGCGGGCGGGAGCCGCAATGGTGGTGGCCGGCCTCTGCGCCGAGGGTCTCACCGTGGTGGAGGACGTGGTCTATATCGAGCGGGGCTATCAGGATCTGGTGGGCAAGCTCCGCAGCCTGGGGGCGGACATCGTCTCTGTTTCCGAACCCGATCTGCCCGACGCGCCTGCCGAGGCGGACGCGGGCTGATGCGCATCGTCACCTTTGCCAGCGGCAGCAGCGGAAACTGCTGTCTGGCGGAGCTGGGGGAGGCACGGTTTCTGATTGACGCGGGCATCTCCTGCCGGCGGATCAAACAAAATCTCGCCCTCTGTTCCCTCCGCCCGGAGGATTTGAGCGGCATCCTGATCACCCATGAGCACGGCGACCACATCAGCGGCCTGGAGGTGCTGTCCAGGTCCTGTGCCGTACCCATTTTTGCGCCCGCCACGGTGGCGCGGCACATCTGTCTGGCGGTCCCGGCCCTGGAGGGGCGACTCACGGTCATCCCCGTGGGGGAGGAGTTTTCCCTGGGCGGCGTGACGGTCAGGGCCTTTCCCACGCCCCACGACACGCCGGAGAGCGTGGGCTACCGCCTGTCCGGCGACGGCGTCTTTGCCCTGGCCACGGACATGGGGCACGTCACCGAAGAGATCCGCTCCGGCCTGCTGGGGGCGGACGCCGTGGTCATCGAATGTAACCACGACGAGGACCGGCTCCGGTACGGCCCCTATCCCTATCCCCTGAAACGGCGGATTTTGTCGGACCGCGGCCATCTGTCCAACGCGGACTGCGCCGCACTGGCTGCGCTGCTGGCGGAGAACGGCACCCGCACCATCGTGCTGAGCCATCTGAGCCGGGAGAACAACACGCCGCGCCTGGCCTATGAGGCGGTCCGGGCCGCCCTGGGGGACGCGGACGTGGAGCTGTATGTGGCCCCCGCGGCGGAAAAGCTGGCGGTGGAGACGGCGGGGAGAGACGCATGCTTACGGTAAAGCTGCTGTGCGTCGGGCGGCTGAAGGAGCGGTATTTTGCCGAGGCCGTCGCGGAATACCAGAAACGTCTGGGGGCCTTCTGCCGCTTTTTTGTGGAGGAGCTGCCGGAGGCAAAGCTGGGGACAAAGCCCGGTCCGGGAGAGATCGCCGCGGCCCTGAAAAAGGAGGCTGGGGCGATCCGGCGCGCCATCCCTTCCGGCGCTGCGGTGGCGGCGTTTTGCGTGGAGGGTACGCTATGCAGCAGCGAGGAGCTGGCCGGTCGGCTGGGCAAGTGGGCCGGCGGGGGCGCCAGAAGCGTGTGCTTTCTCATCGGCGGCTCCCACGGCCTGGACGGCGACCTCAAGCGTGAGGCGGGAGTGTGCCTGAGCGTGTCGCGGATGACCTTTCCCCACCACCTGTTCCGGGTCATGGCCGCGGAGCAGATTTACCGGGCCTTTACCATCCTGGAGGGGACGCAGTACCACAAGTGAACAGCGCCTTTTTCCCGCGTGAACGGCAGCTTGCACGCCGTTCACGCGGTTTTTTTCGGAAACGGGCTGTCTGCTGTGGAATTCTACAGTCTTTCTCTTGCAACCGCGGGAAAATGTGGTATAATAATATGAAAAAACCTGCCTGGAATATTTCTGCCAGAAGAGGGGGTCGATCCATGGCAAACAGCTACGGCTTCGGAAAGCTGCCGGGGGCGCTTTACGCGGCCTGGCCCAAGGACGAGCAGGGGGAACCGGTGCCCCCCAAATATCTCACCCACTGTGCCGGAACGGACCTGGAGGACGCCATGCTGCGGAGCATGCTGGAGGCTTATGGCATCCCCTCCCTGGTCCTGGAGCCGGGCGACGGTTCTTTCGGCAGGCTGATTTTGGGAATCAGCGGCACCGGAAGCAGCATTTTTGTACCGGAAACCCTATATCATGATGCTATAGAATTGATGGAGGCTGACACAGATGACGAATTACAGAGCGGAGTATGAAAAATGGCTGAATTCCCCGTCGCTGAGCGAGGGGGAGTGGAAGGAGCTTGACTCCATCCGGAACGACGAGAAGGAGATCGAGAGCCGGTTTTTTGCGCCCCTTGAGTTCGGCACCGCCGGACTGCGCGGCACGATGAAGCTGGGCCTGCACCACATGAACGTCCATGTGATCCGGCACGCCACCCAGGCCTTTGCCAACGTGATCAAGCGCGAGGGCGAGGAGGCCATGCGCCTGGGCGTGGCCGTCGCCTACGACTGCCGCAACAACAGCGAGCTGTTTTCCCGGGAGGCCGCCTGCGTGATGGCCGCCAACGGCATCCACGTCCGGCTGTTTGACGCCCTGCGTCCCACCCCGGAGCTGAGCTTTGCCGTGCGCTACTACGGCACCGCAGCCGGTATCAACGTCACCGCCAGCCACAACCCCGCCGCCTACAACGGCTACAAGGTGTACTGGTCCGACGGCGCGCAGCTCCCCCCGCAGAAGGCCGCCGCCATCGCCGAGGAGATGGAGAAGATCGACATCTTCACCGGCTTTGTCACCATGGACCTGGAGGAGGCCAAGCAGAAGGGCCTGATCGAGATCATCGGCCAGGAGACCGACGAGGCCTATCTCGCCAAGGTACTGGGCCAGGCCATCGATCGCGAGGTCGTCGCCCGGAACGCCGACAAGCTCAAAATCGTCTACACCCCGTTCCACGGCGCTGGCCACAAGCTGGTGCCCGAGGCGCTGAAGCGGCTGGGAATCAAACACCTGACCCCGGAGCCCAAGCAGATGGTCATCGACGGCGACTTTCCCACCGTTGCCTCCCCGAACCCGGAGAACCCCGAGGGCTTCTATCTGGCGGTGGATCTTGCCAAGGAGATCGGCAGCGATTTGATCATCGGCACCGACCCCGACTCCGACCGCATCGGCGTCATGGTCCGGGACGGCGACCAGTTCGTCACCATCACCGGCAACCAGATGGGCGTGCTGCTGCTGGACTACGTCATCGGCGCGCGCAACCGCACCGGGGCCATGCCCCCGAACCCCGCCGCCCTCAAGACCATCGTCTCCACCACCATGGCCCAGGAGGTTTGCCGGGTCAACAACATCCACATGGAGGAGACCTTCACCGGCTTCAAGTTCATGGCCGAAAAGATCGCCCAGTGGGAGGCCGAGGGCAGCTACAACTACATCTTCGCCTTTGAGGAGAGCTACGGCTACATGATGGGCGACTACGTCCGCGACAAGGACGCCGTCACCGCCGCCATGATGATCGCCGAGATGGCCGCCTACTACTTCGAGAAGGGCATGACCCTTCTGGACGCCCTCCGCGACGTGTACAAAAAGTACGGCCAGTACGCAGAAAAGACCCTGAACCTGGTCATGCCCGGCCTGGACGGCCTGGAGAAGATGAAGCATGTCATGGATACGCTCCGGAGCGCCCCCCCGATGGAGATCGCCGGCGTGGCGGTCAACGCCGTCCGCGACTACCAGACCGGCAAGCAGATCCTCCGCGAGCTGGGTCAGGTGGGCGAGACCCACATCAAGGGCAGCAACGTGCTGTACTTTGAGATGAGCGACGGCAGCAGCTTCATCATCCGCCCCTCCGGCACTGAGCCCAAAATCAAGGTCTATCTCATGGTCAAGGACGCCAGCCAGGAGGCGTGCCAGGAGAAGATCCAGCGCTACGCCGCCTATGCCGAGACCCTGAAGGACCTGTAAATCAAATTTCCCCTTTGCCTTCCCCCTTGGGGGGAAGGTGCCCCAGTGCGCACACTGGGGCGGATGAGGGAATCCCCACACAACCAACACCAAAGAGCGGCCCTCCCCCGACGCGGGAGGGGCCGCTCTTCCTTTTTTCCATCCGTTTCGATCCTATCCGGAGGTGTTGACACAAGCTTTGCAGCAGTCGTTTTCGTACCTCAGAGAAATACTGACCACCCTGACGGGCGCGGCCATCCTCGCCGCAGGAGCGGTTCTTGCCGTGAGGACCCGGGCGTTCCATCTCCGGCATTTGGGAGAAATCCTGCGCCGCACCCTGGGCGCGGCGGTCCGGCAGGGCAGAGGCGGGAAAGGGCGGAAAAACCTGACCGCCTTTCAGGCGGCCTGCGCCGCCGTCGGCGGCACCGTGGGGACGGGCAACATCGCCGGCGTCACGGCGGCGGTCTTTCTCGGCGGGCCGGGGGCGGTGTTCTGGATGTGGGTCTCCGCCCTGCTGGGCATGGGGACAAAGCTGACGGAGATCGTCCTGGCGGTCCGCTACCGCTCCGTCCGGGACGGCAAAAGCTCCGGCGGTCCCATGTACTACATGGAAAAGGGATTGGGCAGGGCGTTCCGGCCCCTGGCCTGGATATACGCTGCCGGCGGGGGATTGGCCTGCTTTGGCATCGGGAACCTGGTCCAGAGCAATGAGGTGGCAGGGGCGGCGGAGGCGCTGCTGCATGTTCCAAGGCCCCTGACCGCCGGGCTGCTGGCCCTGATTGTGGGGACCGTCCTGCTGGGCGGGGCAAAGGGCGTGGGCGCGCTGGCGGAGAAGCTGGTACCCGTGATGGCGGCGTTTTATCTGCTCTGCGGCGGCGCGGCGATGCTCTTCCACCCCCGGCTTTTGCCGCTGTTCGCCGGAAAGGTCCTGACCGGGGCTTTCGGTTGGCAGGCCGCGGGCGGCGGCTTCTGCGGCGCGGCGCTGGCAGCGGCGCTCCGGCAGGGGCTTACCCGCGGGGTCTTCTCCAACGAGGCCGGCCTGGGCTCGGGGGCCCTGATCCACGGCTCCGCCGGGGGGGAGCCGATGGAGCAGGGGCTTTGGGGCGTCTTTGAGGTCTTCGCCGACACCCTGGTCTGCACCGTCACCGCCTTCGTGGCCGTGTCCTCCGGCGTGGCGGACACCCCCGGCGGGCTGGGGGCATTTGCAAGCCCCGGCGACGCGGCAGCGGCGGCCTTTGACGCCCTGCTGCCTCTGCCCGCGGGCGGGACCGTGGTCCGCATCAGCGCGGCGCTGTTTGCGTTCACCAGCATCCTTGGCTGGTGCGTCTGCGGAGAAGCCTGCTGGCTCTGGCTGGGGAAAGGAGGAAGGAAAACGGCGGCGGTCTACCGCCTCGTTTTCACCCTGGCCCTGATCCCCGGCGCGCTGGGCGGCGCGGCGCGGCTCTGGGCGCTCTCCGACGTTCTGAACGCCCTCATGGCGCTGCCCAATCTTCTGGCCCTGCTGCTGCTCTCGGGACAGGCGGCGGCCATCGTTCAAAGTGCCGGGACGTTTGACGCAAAGCCGGCACGAAAACGGCGAAATCTGTAAAAAACTCCTTTTCCCGCCGGGGAAAATGTGGTATGATGAACGCGCCGCTCCAAACGGAGCGCATTTCCGAAACACACCGACAAACGGAGGACAAGACAATGGCTGCACAGTGGCTGAAGGACGCGGTTTTTTATGAGATATATCCCCAATCTTTCTACGACACAAACGGGGACGGGATCGGCGACATCAACGGCATCACGGAAAAGCTGGATTACATCCGGGACCTGGGCTGCAACGCCCTGTGGATCAACCCCTGCTTTGATTCCCCTTTCAAGGACGCCGGCTACGACGTGCGCGACTATAAGCTGGTCGCCCCCCGCTACGGGACAAACGAGGACCTCTACCGGCTGTTCCGGGAGGCCCACAGCCGTGGGATGCACGTGCTGCTGGACCTGGTGGCGGGACACAGCTCCGAGGAACACCCCTGGTTTCTCCAGAGCCAGCGGGCGGAGCGCAACGAATACTCCGACCGCTATATCTGGACGGACTCCACCTTCCAGGGCGGCGACGGCCTGCCCTTTATCGGCGGCGAGAGCGAGCGGGCGGCCTCCTATGTGCTGAACTTCTTCAAATGCCAGCCGGCGCTGAACTACGGCTTCCTCCACCCCTCCAAGCCCTGGCAGCACGCGGCGAACAGTCCCGCCGCCATGGCCACCCGGGAGGCGCTGAAGGACATCATGCGCTTCTGGCTGAGCCGGGGCTGCGACGGCTTCCGCGTGGATATGGCCCCCTCCCTGGTGAAGCACGACGACGAAAAAAAGACCGGCACCAGCGCCGTCTGGCGGGACGTGCGGCGGATGCTGGACCACGAGTTCCCGGAGGCGGCGATGGTGGCCGAGTGGAGCGATCCTCCGCTGTCCCTGCGGGCGGGCTTTGACATGGACTTTGCCCTGAACCACCGGGGCGGCTGCTACTCCACGCTGCTGCGGGACTATGTGAACTCCGACGGGGAGGAAGACCGCAGCTATTTTAAAAAGGACGCCGGGGGCAGCATCAACCGCTTCCTGGACGAGTATCTCCGCTGGTATGAGGACACAAAGGACATCGGCTATATCTCCCTGCTGACCTGCAACCACGACACGCCCCGGCCCCGCCGGACGCTGGACGAGACGGAGCTGAAGCTGGCCTACGCGTTCCTGTTCACCATGCCTGGCGTGCCTTTCCTCTACTACGGCGACGAGATCGGGATGCGCTATCAGCTCCTGCCCACAAAAGAGGGCGGCTATCAGCGCACCGGCACCCGGACCCCGATGCAGTGGAACCGGGGGCCCAACCTGGGCTTCTCCTCCGCCGCGCCGGAGAAGCTCTATCTGCCGGTGGACCCGGCTCCCGACGCCCCCACGGTGGAATCGCAGGAGGCAGACGGAAGCTCTCTGCTGCACACGGTCCGGGAGCTGCTGGCTCTGCGGCACCGGATGGACGGCCTGAAAGCCGGCGCGCCTTTCTCGGTGGCCTGCTCCGAGCCGGGCAAGCCTTTCGTCTACCGCCGGGGCGGGCTGCTGCTGGCGGTGAACCCGGACGGCGCGGCGTCCAGCGCCGAGGTGCCCTGCTACGGGCGGCAGCTCGTCTACGCCATCGGCTCCTGCACTCCGGAGGAGGGACGGCTGACCCTCGGCCCCCAGTCTTTTGCAGTCCTCTCGTGATTCCGGCGTAATGCGCTGAACCAAATTGATTCACTGCGTAAAGCGGAGGAGCGCCGCGATACTTTGTGTATCGCAAGCGACGCCAACGCGGCCAGAGGCGGCCCAGGCCCGGCAAAATGAAAAGTTATTTTTGAACAGTTCCAAAGGCGATTTTATCCATAGATGCGGCACTGGGCGTATTTGGAGAAAGCCGTGACGTGCCTGCCCGGCATCTGTACCGCGTCGCGGATGACGGAGGGCAGGAATTCGTCCCACTTGACCTCCAGCAGAATCGGCGCGTCGCCCGCCGGGACCGTGACGCAGTTTGGGTCCAGAAAGTCCGTGGCGCGCAGGCCGGTGCGGATGTCATAGTCAAAGGTGACGCGTACGTTGCCCGGCGCGTAGACAAACGGCTCCCGTGTGTAGTCCACGATGGTCTTGGGCCGCAGTCCCTGACAGCGCATTTTGCAGTAAAGCTCCTGCACCAGGGGGCGGCCCGAATCCAGCATCCAGCCGAGCTGTCCGTCCACGATGCGCTGGGCCTCCTCCGCCGTGAGCGGATTGGAGAGCTTGGCGCAAAGGCCGTTCAGCTTGCTCTTTTTCTCCAGACGGACCAGGGACGGGTCGCCGTTGTAGTAGCGGATGCGGAACTTTTCCCGCATGTTGACCCCGTCCAGCTTCTCTCGCAGCGCCTTGTCGTTCAGATTGTCGAAATAGAGGCTGCGGATCAGATATTTCCCGTCCGCGGCGTGGGGGTCCGGCTGGGCCACTGCCCGCAGGCGGGAGCGGATGGACAGCAGATCGAGATAGTTCAGCTCGTGCTTCCACTCATGCCTGTATTGCAAACCGCCACTTCCTTTCCCTTTGAAATGAGAGAATCATGAATGTCCGCTCAGTACGGCCGGTTTTCCGCCTGGCCCGTCACCGCGTTGAGATAGATGTCCGCGGTGTCCGTGACGATGTGCCATACCGGCGTCATAACGCTCTCGCCGGACATGGTCACGCGCATATAATATCCCGGCGTCAGCTCCGTCAGACGGGTGGCGATGATGCCCTCGTCCTTCGTCAGAGCCGCGAACCGCGTCAGGGCGGACACCGAGTCCATGCAGCCCTCGCTGTGCGCGGAGCGCACCTGGCTGAAGGGCAGCGTGCCGCTGGCAACGGTCATCTGCTCCGCCAGCAAATCAAAGGACAGCACCGCGTTGAAAACCGGCCAGCCCTGGCAGTTGCAGTCAAACAGCAGCGTCCGCCCGTCCTCGGAGACGCCCAGTTCGCCCAGCGTCAGCCCCGCTCTGGAAAAAAGCTGAGTTACCCGCTCGGCGGACTGGCTGCCGCGGGGCAGGCTCTCCGTCAGCATCATGTCGAATTCCCCGGTGCCGCGGATGACGATCTGCCCCGAATCGGAGCGGTAATAGAGGATGCCGCCGCCCTGGTCCTCCGCGCTGTGTTCACCCAGCAGCGCCTGAGCCCAGCGGGCCTCCTGCTCCGTGGAGCGGACCATCTCGTACTGGGGCGGGCAGGACTGCACCAGCTCTACGCCGCTCTCCACGGAGATGCCGCGGTTTTCCAGCATCTCCAGCAGCTTGGAGGCGGTCTGCGCCGTGGCCTGCCGGCTTTCCACGGCTTCGGAGGCTACCGCCGCCAAAAGAAAGAGGTTCAGCAGCGCCAGAATCAGGATCAGGAGACATTCCAGCTTTTTCAAATCCATCAGAGCGTCCCCCGTTTGTCGATCCAGCCGCAGCGCACCGCGCCGGCGGCGTCGTAATAGGCCAGCTCCGGCGCGCCGCCGCCTCTGCCCGCCGCCGCTGCCGCCGCCAGGAGGGGAGGCAGCACCGCCGTCTCCGGACGGTCGGTAAGCCGGTAAGAGCGCAGCGCAACCCTGGCCTGCAAAATCACGCCGTTGCGCACCGTCACCGTGACGGCGTGGTCGGATTCCTGCAACACCGGGAGACCGCTCAGGCAGTAGTCGAACCGCACCGTATAGGTCTCGCTCTCTCCGGTCTCCGCGCCCGCAAAACGGACCAGAGCGTCTCCGCCCATGCTTTTTGCCGCTCCGGATGCCAATTTGGCAGCCATTCTGACCGCTGCCGTGAGCCCCAGACGCTCCGGGTCGGCTGAACCGGGAGAGAGGCGGTAGGTCGCCCAGCCCTCCCGGTCCAGACGGAGGGTGCGTTCGTCCTCCTTGAGCACCAGAGTGTTGTCCGCGTCGAAATAGGAGGAGGCCATGCGGCTGTTGATTCCCATCGCTTCCGCCAGCGTGTCCAGGTCCGCCGCGTCTCTGCCCACGGACAGCTCCGCCTCGCGCTTTTCCGGCGCGCCGCCGGTGAGGATCAGGTAAGGGTCTACCCCGGTCAGAGCGCTGTTTTCGTAGGCAAACGAGGCTTCTTCGCCCTGAAATTCCGCCATGCGAGCCAGCAGTGTCTCCGGCTGTACCGCGCTGGTACAGCGGAAGCAGTTACCCTCCCTGTCCCGAAAGCTGAGCGAGACGCCGTCCCCCTCCAGACCGAGGTAGAGCCGCTCCGCGGCGTCGCCGTTCCCCAGTCCGCCGGGGCCCGCGCCCAGCCAATCCGACAGCAGACGCAACGGGCAGGAAAAGCCCAGGTCCAAGTAAATGCAGCCATTTTCGATCCCGCTTTGGTAGGAACCCTCTGTGATCGCCTGCGGCGGGTCAGAGGAACCCAGGGCCTCTCCCAACAGTGCGGAATAGCTGAAAAAAGCCGGCCGGACAGTCTGCCCGTCTCTGCTGAGAGCGAGGCGCTGCCCGTCGGGGAAGGATACCAGCACGGATATCGGATACAGCGTGTCCAGTGCCTCTGTCTCCCCCGGGTCGGGGGTGTTCCAGGGCTGCGGCTCCTGGGCAAGCTCCCGCAGGGAGGGGGAGAAATACTCCGTGCGCAGCAGCAGTATCACAGCCGAGGCCAGCAGCGCCAGAATCAGCAGCCAGCGAAAAACGTGTCCCGCTTTATCCATGGTCCGGTCCTCCGATGGGCAGGGTCACCGTGATCGCCGTGCCCTTTCCCGCTTGGGAACGGATTTTCAGCGTGCCGCTGTGCCGCTCCACGATCTCATAGGCGATGGAGAGCCCCAGACCGGTGCCGCCGGATTCCCGGGACCTGGCCTTGTCCACCCGGTAAAAGCGCTCGAACACCCGGTTCACGTCCCGTTTCGGAATGCCGACGCCGTTGTCCCGCACCGTACACCAGACCGTGTCCCCGTCCCGGCCGGCGGTCATGCGGATTCGTCCCCCGTCGGGGGTGTATTTGATGGCGTTGGAGATCATGTTTACCAACACCTGCTCGATCCGCACCCGATCGCCACGGATGTCCGGAAGCTCGCTGCGAAATTCCAGCCCAAAGTTGTGGTGATGCCGCCGCGCCTCCAAAAGCTGCGCGTTGTACACGTCGGATACGGACTTTTCAAAGGAAAAGGGCGCAAAATCAAAGGTCATGCTGCCCGCGTCGAACTTTGACAGCAGCAGCAGATCCTGGACGATCTTGGTCATCCGGTCGGACTCGTTGACGATTACCTCCAGAAAATGGCGCTCCGTCTCGCTGTCCAGGCTTCCGGCGGCTTCCGTCAGCGTCTCCGCGTAGCTGCGGATGCTGGTCACCGGCGTGCGCAGCTCGTGGGAAACGTTGGCAACGAACTCCCGGCGGGTCTGCTCCGCGTTTTTCAGGTCCTCGATATTCCGCTCAAGCTGGTCGGCCATCTCGTTAAAGGTACGGCTCAGTACGCCGATCTCGTCCCCGGACTGGTTCTCCACAGTCTCCGAAAAGTCCCCGGCTGCCACCTTTTCCGCAGCCCTGGTCAGCTCCTCGATGGGCGTCACCACGGTCTTTGCCAGCAGCATGCCCAAAATCACCGCAATCACCAGACCGATGGCGGAGGCCTCCGCGATGATGCGGAACAGGGCGTTGTTCAGGCTGGTCACCGTCAGCTTGTTGTCCACGATGTAGATGATATAGCTGCCGCCGGCCCCCTCCACCGGCAACGCCACATCCATGTAGCTGTCGCCGGGGTTTGAGGCGTAACCCTCCGCGCCGCCCATGGCGGTGAGGATGTTCCGGGTGACAGGCAACTGCCCGCCCGAAGCCATATCGCTCCCCGTCAGCACCGCCCCGGTCCCGCCGTCGAGAACATAGTAGTTCCGGGTGCCGGAGTCGATGCCCAGCAAGCCCATGTTTGCCCGCAGGATCTCTGCCATCAGCTCCGCGCCGTTGGGCTCGTCCGCGGCGGCCCGCAGGTCGGCGGAGAGGTCAGCCCCGGCGAAAGCCTCCTGCATCCGCGTGTAGAAGGCGCTGATGTAAAAATTGCGCACGCCGGCCATGAGAAACGAGCTCACCACTGCCATCAGGGCGACGATGAGGATCAGTATGATTGCCACGAGCTTGGTGTAGATGCTCCTTGTCATGCCCCGCGTACCTCCTGTCGGCCGCCCGCCCTCCTGCTTTCTTCCGGCGGCCCCGTGCGTTTCCCCATTGAGGGGGGAATGATTTTGCCTGCCTCCGGTCACTCCGCCAGGTAATACCCCATGCCCCGCCGGGTCATCAGGTACTCGGGAACGGCGGGATTATCCTCCAGCTTTTCCCGCAGCCGCCGAACTGCCACGTCCACAGCCCGCAGGTCGCCGTAATAGTCGTATTGCCAAACCTGCTGCATCAGCTCCTGCCGGGAAACCGCTTTCCCAGGTGTCTGCGCCAAAAAGCGCAGCAGTTCAAACTCCCGCTGGGTCAGATCCAGCTCCCGCCCGGCCTTGGTCACACAGTGGCGGTCCAGATCCAGCTCCAGCTCCCGGACCCGGATCAGGTTCTCCTGGGCCGGGGGCTCCGGCGTGGCCATCATGCCCCGGCGGATGTTGGCCTTTACCCGCGCCAGCAGCTCCCGCATGGAGAAAGGCTTGGTGATATAGTCGTCCGCCCCGGATTCCAGGCCGAATACCTTGTCTGTCTCCTGCTCCCGGGCCGTCAGCATGATGATGGGCACATTGTCCCCCTCCTTCCGCAGGGCGGAACAGACCGCGAAACCATCCATCAGCGGAAGCATGATGTCCAACAGGATCAGATCCGGCTTTTCCTCCCTGGCAAGCCGCAGTCCCTCTTTGCCGTCGTAGGCCTTGCAGGTGTCGTATCCGCTTTTTACGAGGTTGAATTCCAGAATGTCCACGATGGACCGTTCATCGTCCACGATCAGGACCTTGTTTGCCATTACGCTCTCCTTTCCCCGGCCAGAATGCGCTTGGCCATCAGCACCGAGATCATGGTTTTGGCGTCCCGCAGCTCGCCGCGCATGGCCATGCCCTCCAGCTCGTCCAGACTGTGCCACTCCACATCCAGAAA
Source organism: Oscillospiraceae bacterium (assembly GCA_017455015.1). Taxonomy (GTDB): domain Bacteria; phylum Bacillota; class Clostridia; order Oscillospirales; family Oscillospiraceae; genus RGIG7114. The sequence continues at coordinate 19,755 of JAFTBW010000040.1, forward strand.
TTCCCCCTGGTCCAGGTGGGCCTGCCCCGGCTTTAATCCGGTAGCGAGATACAGATGCAGAATTTCCCGGCAGTAGCCCGGGGTGGGGTAGAAATGCCCCAGTTCCGTGATGTGTTCCGCAGTGAAGCCGGTCTCCTCGCCGAGCTCCCGCACGGCGCACTCCAGCGGGTCCTCGCCTGCCTCCAGCTTTCCGGCGGGCATCTCCAGCACATGCTCTCCGAAAGCATAGCGGAATTGCCGGACACAACACACGTTCCCCTTATCGTCCACCGGAAGAACTCCCACGCCGCCGTGGTGGTCCACGATCTCCCGGAACGACTGGCTCCCGTCCGGCAGCAGCACCGTATCCCTGTGAACGTGAATGACCTTTCCCTCAAAAATCTCCTCCTGCGCGAGCAGTTTTTCCGAATAATCCATGACGCACCTCCGCGTTGGCATTTTCTTTGCAGTATATCACAAAACGTCCGGCTTTTCCATACTATTTTCCCACTGTATATGCCGGTTTTTTAAATCTTTCCACCTGATCGGTTGGGAATACCGCGCCCACGGAAAAGCACCGCAACAGTTTTCTTTCCCCCCTGGTAGAAAGCGTCAGCCGCCGCCCCACCCGACGACGGCCCGCTTGAGACGGCTCAAGAAAAAAGTCTTTGCTGCGGCGCAGAAAAAGCTTTACAAATCAGAAAAATGTGGTATAATAATTGCCGGCGCGGGAGAACATCATTCTGTTGCCCCACCAATCAAACGGGTTCGTAGCTCAGCTGGGAGAGCAAGCAATCCGCTAAGCAATCCTTGGATTTTGAGCAAAAAGTTCTGAAAATCTAGTTTTTTAATCGAAAAAATGTAACAAATCACACGGGTTCGTAGCTCAGCTGGGAGAGCGCCGCGTTCGCAACGCGGAGGTCGAGGGTTCGAGCCCCTTCGGATCCACCACAGGAAAGAGACGCTGTGAGGCGTCTCTTTCCTAATAACGTGACATCCATCAGCGCCCTTTTTCAGACAACCAAATATGGAGGTGTATCGAAGTGGTCATAACGGGCCTGGCTCGAAAGGTCTGACATTCACCGTGTTTCAATTTCGGCGATTTCCTTGATTTGCAGGGCTTTCCGCGTTTTTCAAAGCAGGTTTTTCTGCATTTTCTTCATGCTTATGCGTTTTTTACCCCTCAAAATAAAGGCGGTTTTGAGGTTCAAAAACTGAATACGGAGGGTTACTCAAGTGGTCGAAGAGGCGTGACTCGAAAGACTGCGCCCTTCGGGCCGGTTCGTCCACCCGAAAATCCAGTGTTTTCAACGGTTTCCCGGAGTTCAAATTTCAAAATTTCATAGTGTTCTTGACTGTTGTTCTTGCATTTTTCCTGAGCAAGGATTACGGGCCAGATATAGATGCAGCGGTATCGAAGTGGTCATAACGGGGCTGACTCGAAATCAGTTTGAGAGCAATCTCACGAGGGTTCGAATCCCTCCCGCTGCGCCAAACAGCCTTGAAAACCTTGTGTTTTTGAGGCTGTTTCTATGAAATCTTCACTTTTTTCGCCACTTCATTTTCTTGACTGCACAGATGACAACCGGATTTTACGCAAGAACAGATTATGTACGCAGGGCCGAAGCCCTGCTTTTTAATTACTTCCAGGATGGGGGATTCCCGCCCTCCGGAAGCTTGAGCGCCGACTCCATCAGCTCAGCGGAATACTGTTTGGAGCGGTCGTCCAGATGCGCGTAGAACTTCATGGTCGTGGTCGTCTCGCTGTGCCCCACCCACTCGGAGACGTTGTTCATTGGCGAGCCGTTATGGATCATCAGGGTTGCGCAGGAGTGCCCATAGGATATAATAAGGACAAATCGGGAAACCCCAGTAATATCAATGGGTTCCGGGTTTGGCCTTATTCTTTTTCCACCTTTTTTCACGCGCAAATCTTGATCGGATGAGGGGGTTGAAAATCACTGATGTAACATAAAGGACAAAAAATGAATACTACAAAAGGTTGGTGATACAGCGTTTATTCAGCCGTCCGGCAACTGACGAAAAACGGTTGTCGGACGGCTTTTTTCGTTTTAAACACAAAACTAAAGGAAC
>JAFTBW010000041.1 GCA_017455015.1 Oscillospiraceae bacterium
CGGGAGATCGGCCGTGCCACCTTCCCCCGGAGGGGGAAGGATAGGGCGCAGGATTTCCCCTTGGGTGCGGTTCATTCAACTGCACAGGTCGAAAAGATTTTGCCATTTTGCGAAGATTTTCGGCAATAAGCGGCCTAAGAACACACGTATAAAAAAGCCGCCGGGGATACGGTTTGAACCGCAATCCCGGTGGCTTTTTCGGGTACATACTCCGGCTTTTTACAGCGCGTGCTCCAGCATGATGACGTCCATGGCGATGGCGGCGCACCAGCCCTTGTCCAGGGCGTTGACGCAGCGGCGGGGGGAGAGGTAGACCGTGGCTCCGGAGGCGTAGCGCAAAATGCGCTCGTTGGCGGACACGGCGGCGGTGACGGAGGGGTCGTCCACGGTGCCGATGCGCCGGTCCTTGATGTCGGTGACGGAGTTGACGCCGCTGCCCCGGCGGGCTGCCAGGACGATCTCGCTCTCCATATAGGTGTAGCCCACGGAGAACTTGTCCGCGTTCACGGTGCGGGAGTCAAAGCCCAGGGCCACGTCGATGTTGCCGGAGGCGAGCTGGGCCTCCACCTGGGCGGGGGAGATGAACTGGTAGGTGACCTTGCAGCCGATCTCCCCCGCCAGGGCGGAGGCGATATCCACGTTCATGCCCCGCAGCACGCCGTTTTCTTCAAAGGCCATGGGGTCGAAGTCCTGCTCCACCCCCACGATCAGCACCCGGCCCAACGGGTCCTCCGGCACCGATGCGGCGGCGTCCGCAGCCTCCTGCGCGGCCTCGTCCGGCTCCTCCGCGTCGGGCTCGGGGGTGGGGGCTGGCGTGGGGGAGGGCTGGGGCAGGCCGCCGGTCAGGTCGATGGCGTCCCGGCCAAGGTAACGCACCGAGAGGGAGGCCAGCACGCCCCGCTCCCCCAGCTTGCCCATGGCCGCGTCCACGATCGTGGCCAAGCGGTCGTCCTTGCGGTAGATCAGGCTGTACTGCCGGGAGCCCACCACCTCCAGGGTGCGGAAAGAGGACAGGGGATCGTCCCGTCCGCAGCCGGCAAACAGCGCCAGCGCGGTCACCGATGCCAGCAGCAGCGCGGCCATTTTTCGCAGCACGGGGGCCCTCCTTTCTCTCTTTCGCAGAAGCGAAGCGGGACAGGGAACCGTCCCCCTGTCCCGCGGCTGTCACTTGTTCAGCATGTGGACGTTCAGGTGGTTGTAGGTCATGTGGACGCCGTGGTGGTCGTACTCCTCGCGGATGAGGCGGTTCACATCGGCGATGACCGCCCAGTAGTCGTTGTTTTCGCAGTAGGTGTTCAGCGTGTACTCGATGTAGCTGTCCTTGTAGGCGCTGATGAACACGCTGGGGGCAGGATCGGAAAGCACCAGCTCAGCGCGCTGCGCGGCCTCCAAAAGGGCGGCGAACACGTCCTCGGTTTTGTCCTCGTAGTCCGCGCCCATGACGAACTGCACGCGGCGGTTGTCCTCGCGGTTGTAGTTGGTGACCGTGGAGGAGGCCACGTCGCTGTTGGGGATGGTGACCACCTGCTTGTTGGGGGTGACGATGGTGGTGTAGAACATGCTGATGCGCTCTACGGTGCCGGTGACGCCGGCGGCGTCCACGAAGTCGCCCACGTTCATGGGCCGGGTCAGCAGCAGCGTGACGCCGGCGAACAGGTTCGAGAGAATGGTCTGCACCGACAGGGACAGCGCCAGACCGGCGATGCTGATGACCGCGACCAGGCTGGCGGTCGGGATGCCCAGGGCGCCGGCGATGATGACGATGGCCAGGACCCACAGGACGATCTTGATGGCGGCCTCCAGGAAGCGCTTGACCGTCTCGTCCAGATGCTTGCTGCGCGAAAAGAGCTTGTCCATGACATGGGTCAGGATCTTGATGACGATCAGGCAGATGAGGAACACAACAACGGCGCTCAGCACGGTGCTGAGGCCGGCCAGGCCCAGACCGGCAAAGAAGTCCTTGATGACGTTGGTGGACTGCATCAGTTCCTCGGCGGTGCCGGCCACGGCCTCCGTCACGGTCTCGGGCTCCGGGGCCGCGGCGATGGGAATCTTGGGAAACACGGGTCATCCCTCCTCTTTCATTTTACTTGGGAACTGTTCAAAATAACTTTTCATTGAAAATTTATTTCTTCACAGTTCCTTGCGCCTATTCTACCACCATCTTCCCCGGCGCGCAAGCGGGAAATGGGCCTGCGCTCCAAAAAAGCGCCCCCGGGCAATGAACCCGGGGGCGGGGGTTGCTTGGGACGGAGTCTTCGGGGAAACGCTGAACAAATCGCCGCACACATCTTGCCGGCATATTTTCCGCTTATCCGTAGGTTTGTGATCCGTCTATATCACTAACCACTAACCACTAACCACTAACCACTAACCACTAACCACTAACCACTAACCACTAACCACTTTTCCGGTTGATCCGGGTTAGGACCGTCCGCAGTACCGGCTGCGGCCCAGGCCCAGGATGACGCGGGCCAGGGGGCCGAAGAGGATGAGGAAGATGCCGAAGCCGATCCCGTGGCCGAAGGATCTGGACAGCTTGAAGCTCTGGAGGACATGGACCAGCGCGCCGGCGGCGCCGGAGAGCCGGCCCACGGTCTGGACGAAGCCGCCGGCGTCGTTCAGGCCGCCGATGATGCCTGCGGCCAGGAGCAGGACCAGATAGACGATGCCCATGCTGCCTGTCCAGCAGACGTCATACTCCGCGCAGATGTTCAGGATGGGGATCAGGGACTGCCAGCCGGGACGGCCGGCCTTGCTGAGGATCCGCCAGTCCGCGACCACCTGGAGGATGTACCACACCAGCCCGGCGATCCCGTAGACCGCGGCAATACCGAGGCCGAACAGCACTCCTCCGCTCAAGGTTTCCATGGCGCAATCTCCTCCTTGCGGTGTAATCGGGGCATTTGATCCGCCATTTTCAGCGGGAGGTGACCAGGATGGTGTTCGAGGCCGCGTCAAAGTCCACACTGAAGTTCAGCAGAGAGCCCAGATCGCGCAGTTGGAGGAAGTTGTTGCCGCCCAGATTGTAGGCGGTGGGGTACTGCTGGATGCTGTTGATGAAGATGGGCATGCTGCTGGCGACGCAGGAGGCGGACTTGTCCTCGCCGACGGTCAGCTCGCCGCCCTGGGGGGCATAGGGCAGGCCCGGGGTGACGGAGATGGTGCCGGTGCCGGCGTCAAAGTACACGGCGAACTGGGAGCCGGTGCCGTTGAGCATCATGGCCACGTCGCGCAGCTTGAAGTAGTTGTTGCCGTTGATGTTGTAGATTTCCGCGCTGACGGGGGTGCCGTTGACCTTCAGGCTCTGGCTGGTGCGCTGGACCTGCGGCGCGGCCGCCGGAGCCGGAGCAGGGGCCGGGGCAGCGGCGGGGACCGTGATGTACAGCGTGCCGTTGCAGACGACGCCGCCGGAGCCGGTAAACGCCTGGAAGCCGATGGTGTAGGTGCCGGCGGAGGCGGGCACGAAGTACAGGTTGTTCAGGGAGGCGGCGCTGATGGTGCTGCTGGTGATGGGGGTCAGGCCGGTGTTGGTGTACAGCGTGCCGATGGCGCTGGAGGAGGCCTGGAACGTCAGGTAGCTCCAGCTCATCCTGGTGCCCAGGACGCTTTTCAGCGCGCCGGTGACGATCTCCGCGCCGGAGTCGCCGGTGGCGGTCATGTTGTTAAAGATGTAAGGGCTGCTGCCGGACAGGGTGAGCGTGGCCATGGCGTTGGGGGCCGAGATGTCGATGTAGATGTCGCCGGTCAGGGAGTTGTTCCCCTCGCGCAGGGTGTAAGGGGTGGAGAACGTGCCGGCGGCGCTGGCCTCGGTGTACATTCCCTTGTACTGGCTCATGGTGTAGCTGGTGCCGGATCTGACGGGCTGGCCGCTGGACAGGTAGCGGGCGGCGATGTTGCTGCTGCTCGCGCCGAAGGTGATGGTGGCGCTGTCGCTGGGGGGGGTGCCGTAGACGGCCCGGAACTGGTTGCGCAGGCTGTCGTAGATCGTGGTGCCCTTGGTGGTGGAGTTCAGCACCAGGTTGGTGCGGGGGCTGTAAGAGCTGACCTTCTCGGCCTCCACGCGCACGGTGCAGCTGTCGGTCAGGGTCCTGCCGGTGTTCCGGTCATAGACGGAGGCGGTGATGGTGGCCGTGCCGTTGACGCCGTTGGAGCTGACCGTGGCGTAGCTGTCGTTGCCGCTGACGTAGGCGACGGAGTTGTTGCTGGAGCTCCAGCTCACGGAGTAGTTGGCCTGATAGTCCGACACGTTGACGTAGAGGGTGCGGCTGGACCAGGCGGGCAGGGTGATGCTGTGGCTGTCCAGGTTCACGCTCCGCACGGTGTAGGAGGTGTAGGAGCGGGTATAGGGGGTGTTGTAGTCGTAGTAGTCGTCGACATAGCGGCGGTTGCCGTAGAAATCCACGGTGTAGGTCCTGCCGGTGTAGGAGTCGTAATAATAGTAGGTGCCGTCGGGGGCGATGTAGTAGGAGTCGCTGCCGACCGAACCGGAGACGCCGCCATAGGGATCGTAGACCTCCACGTTGCCGCTCTGGTCGATATACATCATGTTGCCGTAGTCGTCGAAATAAAAGATGTCGCCATCGTCGCCGAAATAGATATCCTCCGCGAGGGCGATACCCGCCAGGCTGAAGCAGAGCGTCAGGGCGAGCGCAAGGGCCAGTGCTGCTTTGATGCCTTTTTTCATGGTGCTGTTTCCTTTCTGAATGGTTCAAGTCTTTTTTCCGGGCCGGGGGCCCGCCCGTTCCTTCCGCTCCGGCAGCCACGGAAAGCGCCGCCGGAGAAATCGAATCATTATAACACGGCGCGGCGGCGCATGACAAGAGAATCGGGGAAAAATATGCAAAAAATATCCGCAAACCGCGCCGCCGCAGGAAAATCGGCAAAATGATCGAATCCGCTTTTTCTTGCATTGCGGGGCCGCTTCGTGTATAATACATGCTGAATACATATCGGGACGCGGCGGCCGGCGGCCGCTCCGGGCGTCCCGGGCAAGGAGGCGCGGCATGGACGATTCCGTCAGAAAACTCAAGGAGCTGGTGGACGGCAGCGGCAACATCGTATTTTTCGGCGGGGCCGGGGTATCCACGGAGAGCGGCATCCCGGACTTCCGCAGCGTGGACGGGCTGTACAATCAGAAGTACCGCTACCCCCCGGAGGAGATCCTGAGCGCCAGCTTTTTCCGGAAAAACCCGGAGGAATACTACCGCTTCCACCACGACAAGCTCCGCCTGCGCGGCGCGCAGCCCAACGCGGCCCACCGCAAGCTGGCCGAGTGGGAGGCCGAGGGCAAGCTGAAGGCGGTCATCACCCAGAACATCGACGGGCTGCACCAGGCCGCGGGCAGCAAAAACGTCATCGAGCTCCACGGGAGCCTGCTGCGGGCCTACTGCGCCAGGTGCGGCAGGCGCTATCCGGCGGAGACCGTCAACGACGGCGAGGGCGTCCCTTACTGCGACTGCGGCGGCGTGATCCGGCCAGACATCGTGTTCTATGAGGAGGGGCTGGATCAGGACGACATGTACCGCGCCGTGGAATACATCAGCCACGCGGACATGCTGATCATCGGCGGCACGAGCCTGGTGGTATACCCGGCGGCGGGGCTGGTGCGCTACTACCGCGGCAGCAAGCTGGTGCTGGTGAACAAGGGCGAGACCGGCGCGGACCGGGACGCGGACCTGGTGATCCACGCGCCCATCGGCGAGGTCTTTTCCCAATTATAATACAGGATTCTCCGAGAATTTTGACAGGGATAATTGATTGCCATGTGTGCGAAAACGAAGAAAAAAACCGGCGCGTCCGGGGAGGACGTGCTGAAAAACAAGGTCACGATCCTGGGCGTCACCTTTGACAGCCTTTCCCTGGACGAGGCGGTGGACCGGGCCTGGGACTTTGTGGCGGCGCGCCGGGGCGTGTACATCGTGACGCCCAACCCGGAGATCGTCATGGTCTGCCGCTCCGACCCGGAGGCCAAACGGGCCGTGGAGGGGGCGGCGCTGACCGTCCCGGACGGCATCGGCGTGGTCTACGCCGCGCGGCTGCGCCATACCCCCGTGGCCGGGCGGGTCCCGGGCATCGACATGACCACGGCGCTTTTGGAGCGGATGGGCCGGGAGCAAAAGCGGGTGTTTCTGCTGGGCAGCAAGCCGGGCGTGGCGGAGGCGGCGGGGGAGAAGCTGACCGCGCGCTTCCCGGGCCTCGTGATCTGCGGGACCTACGACGGCTATTTCCAGGACAGCGGCCCGGTGATCAAGGCCGTGAACCGGGCAAGGCCCGACCTGATGCTGGTATGCCTGGGCTTTCCCAAGCAGGAGAAGTGGATGTACGAGCACGCCGGCGAGCTGGACGTGGGGCTCATGATCGGCGCGGGCGGGAGCCTGGACGTGTTCGCCGGCGTGGCCGAGCGGGCCCCGGAGCGCTGGCAGCGGCTGGGGCTGGAGTGGCTCTACCGGCTCAAGCGCGAGCCGAAGCGCTTTGTGCGGATGCTTGCCCTGCCCAAATTCCTGGCGCTGGCGCTTCTGGAGCCGAAAAAGACCCGCCGGGCAAACGAGGCCGCGGCGGCGGAGCGCCTGAGACGGCGGGCGGCGGAGGGCAGCGGGAAGTCCGGCAAGCCCGGCCCCGCCGCGGAGGCCGAGGAGGTCCGGGTGTACATCCCGGCCAAAAAGCGCGCCGCCGGGGACGCAAATCGCCCTGGGGGAGGGGAAAAATGATGCAGGGAAAGCTTATTGTCATGGAGGGCATCGACGGCTGCGGCAAAAGCACCCAGTACCGGCTGCTCCGGGAACGTCTGGAGCGGGAGGGACGGGACGTGCGCAGCGTGAAGTTCCCCCGCTACGACAATCCCAGCAGCGCCCTGATCCGCGCCTATCTGGCCGGGGAATACGGCACGCAGCCGGGGGACGTGAACCCCTACGCCGCCTCCGCCTTTTACTCCGTGGACCGCTTCGCCTCGTTCCGGACGGACTGGGGGCCTTACTACCGGGCCGGGGGGATCGTGCTGTGCGACCGCTACGCCACCTCCAACGCCTGCCACCAGGCGGGCAAGCTGCCCGCGGGAAAAGCGCGGGAGGACTATCTGGACTGGCTGGAGGACTTTGAGTACCGCCTGCTGGAGCTGCCCAGACCCGATCTGGTCCTCTACCTGGATGCGGGGCTGGACATCCCCCGGCGGCAGGTCCTCTCCCGCGCCGCCTCCGGCGGCGGGGAGCGGGACATCCACGAAACCGACGCCGCCTATCTGGCCCAGTGTCTGGAGGCCGGACGCTTTGCCGCCGCCCGCCTGGGCTGGACGCGCCTGGACTGCCTGACCCCCGGCGGGGAAATGCGCGCCCCGGAGGACATTCACGGGGATATTTTCCGCGCCGTGGAGGGTATACTACTGTAAAGCCTTCCCCTTGTCGCACCCTATCCCTCCCCCTCCGGGGGAGGGTGGCACGGTCGATCCCCCGCGAGGCCGTGACGGGTGAGGGGCGTGGGAGTATCGCCGGAAGTTGGGAGGTGGATGGCCTCACCCACCACCGCCCCGATGGGGCGGCGGTCCCCCCTCCCCCTTGAGGGGGAGGGAATAAAATGATCGCTCATGCGTAAAAAAGCCCTCCCCCCGAGGGGGGAGGGGGCGCATTGCGCCGGGTACTCAGTTGCAGCCGCAGCCGCAGTTGTTGTCGCAGCCGCAGTTGTTGCAGCCGCAGTTGTTGCAGCCGCAGTTGCCGCCGAAGCCGTTGCCGCAGCCGCAGAACAGCAGGATGATCAGGATGATGATCCACAGGCAGCCGTTGTTGTTCCCGCACATATTATTTCCGCACATAGTTATCGTTCCTTTCTCCGCTCCCGTCTCGTTTCAGCCTTGCGCCCGCCGGCGCGGGGCAGGGGGCGGCTGGATGCGCCCCGCGCCGGCGGTGTCTTTCGTGCCGGAGGGGCGGGCGCCTCGCTCCATCCGCACCATACTATGCCCCGCCGTGCGGGGTGGTGCATCCCGGTCTTGGGAGGTAAATCCATGAATCAGTCCAATTCCAATTACGATCAGCCGGACGGCCGCCGCGGCGGCGTCCCCGAATGGCGCGGCAAGGGCCGCGAGAGCGGGGAGGACACCCGGCGCTTTGACGCGGAGGCCCTGCCCGAGCCCGAAGAGGAGGACGGGGAGCTGAAGCTGGAGGAGCGGGATTTCCGCCCCATCCGGTTCAGCCGCAACGGCCGGGTGGGCCTGCTGGGCGGGGTCATGTACGCGGTGTTCATCATCAGCGTCTCCGTGGTCCTGGCCTGCGCCGCGTGGCTGGCCGCCTGCGACGTGCTGGCCCTGAACAAGGAGACCGTCTCCTCCACGGTCTACCTGCCGGACACAGCCTTTGTCCACGAGGAGCGGGAGACAAAGGACAAGGAAGGCAACGTCACCGGCAAAAAGACTGTCCGCGTTGCCGACATCGACTACGTTGCCGACGCGCTCAAGGACGCCGGCATCATCGAATACAAGCCCCTGTTCAAGCTCTTCGCCCAGATCTCCCACGCGGACGTGAAGCTGGACCCCGGCACCTATGTTCTGACCACGGAGATGGACTACCGCGCTTTGGTCAAGAGCATGCAGGTGGGCACCGCCAGCATGGTGGTCACGAAGATTACCTTCCCCGAGGGCATGACCATGTCCCAGATCTTCGCCAAGCTGGAGGCCGAGGAGGTCTGCTCCGTCGAAGACCTCTATGACGCCGCCGCCAACTTCAACTACACCTTCCGCTTCCTGGAGGGGCTGGAGCCCGGCGTGGCAGGACGGCTGGAGGGCTTCATCTTCCCCAACACCTACGACTTCTACCGGGGCGAGCAGGCGTCCAGCGTCATCAACAAGTTCCTCTCCGCCCTGCACAGCCGCATCACGGCGGACATGTGGACCCAGATCGAGAACCGGGGCACCACGTTCCGCGACACCGTGACCGTGGCCTCCATGATCGAGAAGGAGGCCGCCGGCGACGACGAGCGCGCCCTGATCGCCTCCGTCATCTACAACCGCATGGCCGCGGGCATGCTTCTGGGCATCGACGCCACCATCCTCTACGAGTTCCCGGATTACGACGGCGGCGTGAACCTGCCGGAGAATATCCGCAACGCGGACAGCCCCTACAACACCAACCTCTACCCCGGCCTGCCCCCGTCCCCCATCTGCAACCCGGGCATGGCCTCCATCAACGCGGCGCTGAAGCCGGCCAACACGGGGTATTACTACTACGCCCTGGACGCCGGGAGCGGCACCCACCGCTTCTTTGCCACCTATGAGGAGTTCGAGGCCTTTGTGGCCACCCAGGTCTATGACTGAGCGGGAGAACCTCCGCCGCTCCGAGCCTCCCCCGCCGGGGCGGGATCGGATGCGCGCTTTGCGAAATGGCGCAGCGCCGGAGCTGCTCTCCCCCGCCGGGGACTGGGAGCGGCTGGAGATGGCGCTGCACTACGGGGCGGACGCGGTGTATCTGGCGGGACGGCGCTTCGGCCTCCGGGCGGGAGCCGGAAACTTCGGTCCGGAGGAACTGCAACGCGCCGTTGCAGTTAGCCACCGGCGCGGCGTCAAGGTCTATGTCGCGGTCAACGCCCTGCCCCACGAGGGGGACACGGACGGATTGCCGGAGCACCTGGAGCGCTGCGCCGAAGCCGGGGCCGACGCCCTGATCGTCGCGGACCTGGGGGTGCTGGCTCTGGCAAAAAAGCATGCCCCCGGCGTCCCGCTGCACGTCAGCACCCAGTTCGGCGTGGTGAACGCCGCGGCGGCGCAGGTGCTGTATGCGCTCGGGGCGAAGCGGGTGATCCTGGCCCGGGAGCTGACCCTGCCCCAGATCCGGGCCATCCGCAAAAACACTCCGCCGGAGCTCGAGCTGGAGGCGTTCGTCCACGGGGCCATGTGCGTGTCCTTTTCGGGCCGCTGTCTTTTAAGCAACTACCTGACCGGCCGGGACGGCAACGGCGGGGCCTGCGCCCAGCCCTGCCGCTGGCGCTGGCATCTGACGGAGGAGCGGCGAAGCGGCGAGCGGTTCGACATCACCGAAGACTCCGGCGGGACCTACATACTCAACTCCCGGGACCTGTGCATGATCGCGCACCTCCGGGACCTTTTGGAGGCGGGGGTTTGCTCGTTTAAGCTCGAGGGGCGGACCAAGAGCGCCTACTACGCCGCCGCGGCCACCAACGCCTACCGCCATGCCATCGACGATCTGGCCGCGGGGCGGCCTTTCGATCCTTTCTGGTACGGCGAATGTGGAAAGCTCAGCCACAGGCCCTACTCCACGGGCTTTTACTACGGCTCTCCCGGCCAGTACACCGCCGACAGCCGCTATTTTTCCGACGCGGACATCTGCGCCGTGGTGGAGGAATGTACGCCGGACGGCCTCGCCCTGGTCACGGAGCGCAACCGCTTCTCCCAGGGCGACGCGCTGGAGCTGCTGCGCCGGGACGGAAAGCCCCTGCGCTTTTGTGTCAGCGACCTGCGGGACGGCGGCGGCGCGCCCCTGGACACCGCCAACCGCCCTATGGTCCCCCTGCGCCTGCGCCTGCCTGTGTACGCGCCGCGGCTGAGCATCCTCAGGCGGCTGCGGCAGGAGCGAACATGATTGTTTATAAAGTGGCGCACCCTATCCCTCCCCCTCAAGGGGGAGGGGGGACCGCCGGCCCTTTGGGCCGGTGGTGGGTGAGGCCCAATCCAATTTCTTCCGCTTATTCCCTCCCCCTCAAGGGGGAG
>JAFTBW010000042.1 GCA_017455015.1 Oscillospiraceae bacterium
GATGCCCAGAGGGCCGCCCAAAATCCCTACCAGGCTGCCGATCAGCCCGCCGGTCCAGGTGTCGTCGCCGGCCTCGGCGCTGTTGCCAAACCCATCCTTGGCAATCAACTGTCCGCCTTCCTTTTTCACGATGACCGCCTGAGAGATCGTATAGTTGGCGTTGCCTGCCTCGTGCTTCAACTCAGACAGCGCCTGGTACGCCTCGCTCTCTACCTTATAATTTGCAATCACGATGTTTTCTTTCATGGGGAATGCCTCCTTGTAAAACAGGACGCCCCGCCATTTTTCCGGTGGCGGGGCGAAAATCGATTTATCCTTCGATCATGATGGTCCTGCGCTCCGGCAGCTTCGGCTGCTGCTTCTTCGGAATCGTGAGACTCAGGACGCCGTCGGCGTATTTGGCTCCGATCTCTTCCTCCGTGAGGGATTCGCCCACATAAAAGCTGCGCTGCAAAGAGCCGGACCAGCGCTCCTGCCGCACGACCTTGCCCTTCTTTTCCTGGTCCCGGTCCAGGCTCTTGGACGCTGTCACAGTCAGGTAACCGTTTTCAAGGCTCAGCTCCAGCTCATCCTTCTGAAAGCCCGGCAGGTCAATGTCCACTTCGTAGTGGTCATCATGCTCATGAACGTCGGTTTTCATCTCCCGGGCGGCGTGGCGGCCGTACAGCTTCCTGTCCACATCCCGGAACTCCGGAAAAGCGGGAAAGCCAAACCAGTCATCAAACAAATTTTCTCCAAAAATACTCGGCAACATAAGTCATACCTCCTTTGATATGCACACTGTAGCTTGTCGCCTGAGCATCGGAGCGGAGGTCCTTCATTCGATCTTCGTTCCTCTGTTCGATTGTGATTATAGCACGATTTTTAGCACTGTCAAGCGGAGAGTGCTAATTTTCCTGTGAACAATCTGTGAATTCTTCTCTTCTGAGAAAATAATCTGTTCCTGAATGACCGGAACCTCGGAGCAGATGAACGGAAAAGATCATCCGCTGCGGCTTGACCTCCCACACTGTCGGGGTTAAACTGACCTTGAGCATCTTGTTATTTTATGTATTCAGGGAAAAAGTGAGATCCGGTCCGGATAGAAATGGAGCTGACGAAAAATGCCGATCTGGAACCCCTGGCACGGATGCCGCAAAATCAGCCCCGGCTGTGCGCATTGCTATGTTTACCGCCGGGATGAGAGCATCGGAAAGGATGCCAGTGTTGTGACCAGGACCGGGGATTTCAACCTTCCCCTGAAAAAGACCCGGCAGGGGGCGTATAAGCTCAGACCGGAGGACGGCATCGTCTTTACCTGCATGACCTCGGATTTCTTTCTGCCGGAGGCGGATGAATGGCGGGCATCGTGCTGGGATATGATCCGCCGGCGGGCTGACCTCCGGTTTTATATCATCACGAAGCGGATCGAGCGCTTTGCGGAGTGCGCCCCGCCCGACTGGGGCGGAGGCTGGGAGCATGTGACGGTTTGCAGCACCTGTGAGGATCAGGCGCGGGCGGATGCGCGGCTGCCGGTGCTGCTGGAGCTGCCGCTGAAGCATCGGGAAGTGATCTCGGAGCCCTTGCTGGAGGAAATCCATGTGGAACCGTATTTGCACACCGGCAAAATAGGGCATGTAACCTGCGGCGGGGAGTCCGGCCCCGGCGCCCGGCCCTGCGATTTCCGCTGGGTACAGGAGCTGCGGCGGGAGTGTATCCGCTGCGGCGTCCCCTTCACCTTCAAGCAGACCGGCGCTGTGTTTATCCGAGAGGGAAAGACCTATCATATTGAGCGGAAGGATCAGATGGCCCAGGCGGCCAAGTCCGGCTACAGCTATACCCCCGGAGCCGGCTCGGCGGAACGGATCGTCTACCGGCTGCCGGAGCGAAAGGCTCTCTTTGACCGGCTGGCGAAATCAGATTTCCGGAGCCGCTTCCGCCTGACGGAAAAGGACAGAGCCTATATCGCAGAAAAGGGAATCGAACGGCTTCGCAAACATGCAGAGGACTTCGTAGAGAAACGATTGTCCGGCGAGAATCCGGCAAACGACGGACAACAGACGCCGATGAAAGGGCATCCGGTATTTGTAGCGCAGCATGCCACTGCCTGCTGCTGCCGGAGCTGTTTGGAAAAATGGCACCGCATTCCGGCGGGAAAAGCGCTGAACGCGGAGGAACGGAGCTACATTGTGGATGTGCTGATGAACTGGATTGAGAGGCAGCTATGAGCGCAAATCAAGACTGGCGGGACGCCTGCGATGCCCTGCGCACGGCGGTGGTTTCTCTGGGATTCCCGGAGGAGCTGGCGGTCGCCATCTCCAAAAACCTCGGATGGCCCAAAGCGATGCGCCGCATGACCTCCTGGCTGTACGATGTAAAACCAGGCCGGGCGGAGCTTGTGGTGGATGAGATGCTGGCGATTCGGGAGGAGATCCTGACCTGGAAAGCGAAAAAGGCCAGCCAGGAGACGAACATGGCATATAATGAACTTTTGAATTACGGCCTTGAATCGGACGAGGATAGATAGCAGAACACTTGCATCGGAAATGGAGATCCTTCAGGAACGGTTTCAGATTTATTTCAGATTCAGATGTTATAGATATACGCATAGAGGGGAAAAACTTCTCAACACTATCTGAAGGAGAGGCGGATAGATTATGAAATACAGAACAAATCATTGGACAGCAATCCCGCTGGGGATCGCCCTGTCCGGAGTTCTGCTTTTGACCGCATGCGGCGGCGGGACAGCGGTGACAGAAGCGGAAATTGCGGATGAAACACAGACTGAGGTAACGGATACTGTCGATACGGATGCAGGAACGCAGTCGGATGCCGCCGAACCGACAGCGGAGGAACAACCCCCGGAGCTGCCGGACGGTGAGACGCCTCCGGATGGCCAGCCACCGGAACGCCCGGACGGTGAGGGCGGCCCCGGCGGCGAGGGCGGCCCCGGAGGAACGCCTCCGGACGGCGCTCCCGGCGGTGGAATGCCCGGCGGCGGAGGCTCCGGCCAGCCGGATAGCTATGACGCCGTGAACGCCTATGACACGGACACCAGCCTCAACGGTGAAATCATCGCTTCCACCGGTACAGATGAAAACGCTGTTCTCGTGGAGAACGGCGCAGCGGTGACGCTGAACAATGTGACGGTTACCCGCGATTCCTCCGACTCCGCCGGCGGAGACAACAGCAGCTTTTACGGCGTGGGCGCTGCGGTGCTGGTGACGGACGGGACGGCATATGTCTCTGGCAGCGAGATCACCACGGATGCCAAAGGCGGCGCGGGCGTGTTCGCCTACGGCGACGGCGTGGCCTATGTTGCCGATACGGCGATTTCTACCGCGGCGAGCACCTCCGGCGGCATCCACGCGGCGGGAGGCGGCACGCTTTACGCATGGAACCTTGACGTGACCACCCGGGGCGAGAGCTCCGCGGCGATCCGCTCCGACCGGGGCGGCGGCACCATGGTGGTGGACGGGGGTAGCTATACCTCCAACGGCAGCGGCTCCCCGGCAGTTTACTCCACGGCGGACATCACCGTCCATGGCGCAACCCTGACCGCCACCGGGAGCGAGGCCATCTGCATCGAGGGACAGAATACGATCCGCCTGTTCGGCTGCGACCTCAGCGGGAACATGGCGGACCTGGAGCAGAACGGCCTGACCTGGAATGTGATCCTCTACCAGTCCATGTCCGGCGACAGTGAGGTGGGCAATTCCACCTTTGCAATGTCCGGCGGCAGCCTGACCGCGGAAAACGGCGGCATGTTCTATACCACCAATACCCAGAGCACCTTCATTTTGAAGGACGTGGATATCACCTATGCCCCGGACAGCGAGTTTTTCCTCCGCGTCACGGGCAACTCCAACCAGCGCGGCTGGGGCAGCAGCGGCAGCAACGGCGCAAACTGCACCTTCACCGCCATTGAGCAGGAGATGGAGGGCGACGTGATCTGGGATAGCATCAGCACGCTGGACCTCTATCTGACCGAAGGCTCCGTCCTGACCGGCGCGGTCGTCGACGACGAGAGCGACGCCGGCAGCGGCGGCGAGGGCTATGCGGCGCTGTACCTTGATGCCGGCTCCACCTGGATGGTCACCGGCGACAGCGTGGTGACGCGGCTTTATCATGGCGGAACCGTTGTGGATACGGAGGGGAAAACCGTCAGCATCGTTGGGGAGAACGGGGCCGTGTATGTCAGCGGTGATTCTGTCTATACCGTCACGGTTGAAACCTATTCCACGACCGTGGATCTGAGCGGCGCCGGGACGATGGAAAGCTGGGAGGAATATCAGGTGACCAAGCCGGAGGAACTGTAATAGGAGGTTATGACCGATGAGACGACTTTTGGCTTTGACCTTGAGCGCGGCAATGCTGCTCGGCCTTTGCGCCTGCGGCGGCAATCCCGCGGAGGAAACCGCGGCCGACGGGCAAACGACCGTTGAAGCAGCTCCGGCTGCATCTGTTGCGCCAAGCGCGGAGCAGACGCGGCAAAATGAAACACCGGCAGCGGAGACAGCGGATCAGACGGACCATTCGGACATCGAGAACGCCCTGGATCTCAGGAATATGGGGCAGGAGTGGACGTACGATGCGGACGCCGATGCGTGGGTGCTGTCCATCGTCACGGCGGTCACCAAGCCCGAGATCGAGGATCAACAGGGCGTCAGCGTCTGTGTCCCCGGCGCTTATGTCAAGGGCGTCGATACCGACGGCGACGGTACGGCGGATGCCGCCGGCGGCACCGTCACCGGCGCTCTGGTCATCGACTACGACGCGCAGGTGACCAGTACCAACGGGCAGGTTTACACCGCGGCCACCGCGCCGGTGATCCTGAATACGGGCGCGGCGGGCTACAGCTCGTCCACCAACACCACCGCAGCGACGACCTATGCCAGGGAGGGGTACGTCAACGTCTCCTGCGGCAACAGGGGAAAGCAGGATACCGCCACCGACAGCAGCGGCAACACATATTATACCGGCGATGCGCCCAGCTGCCTCGTCGATCAGAAGAACGCGGCGCGGTTCGTAAAGTACAATATCCTGCTGGGAAATCTGCCCGGCAGTGTGGATTACTGGGTGTCCACGGGCGGTTCCGGCGGCGGCGCCCACGCGACCATGTTTGCCGCGACCTCGAACAATCCGGATTTTTATGACTATGAGATCGCCTGCGGCGCGGTCGGCGTCTATCGCAACGCCGACGGCAGCTACGATACCAGCGTGAAGATCAACGGCGAATCCGTTTCCATCAGCGACGGGGCCTGGGGCTGCATGGCATACAGCGCCATCACCTCGCTTTATGAGGCGGATATGGCGCTGGCATTTGAGTATTATCTCGACACGACCTATGACTTCGGCTCGGAGTTCCAGAAGGAAACCGCTAAATACCTCGCCGCCGAGTACATGGACTACATCAACGCCCGGAACCTTACCGTGGACGGCAAGGCGCTGCGCATCGAGTACGACGAGGCGAAGTACCCAGACACCAACGGCTACGGCGGAAGCTATGTGGATTACTACCTTGCCGAGTTCATCGAGAACCTGCAATGGTATCTCGACAACCTGGATTATGCTGAGGGCTGGACGTGGTTTGATACGGATGGCAGCGCGCTTTCCGATGAAGCGGTTGCGGCGATGACAGGCGCGGATAAGGCGGCGGCGTTTATCGAGGGCCGCTATGCCAAGGGCAGCAGCGGCGGAATGAGCGGTGGCCCTGGGGGCGCGGGCGGCAGGATGGACGGCGGTCCCGGCGACGGAGCGGGCGGTCCGCCCAGCGGTGAAATGCCGGGCGGAGGGGCACCGGACGGCAACGGCCCGGACGTCCCCTCCGGTGACTCCGGCCGCAGCTTCGACAACAGCGATGTGGCGGCAAACAGCAGCGGTGACACCATGGACGTAGGGACGCCGGACGCCGGCACCACGCAGGCGGCTGGAACCAGCACCGACAGCAAGAATTACGCGAGCTACGCAGATATGCTTGCGGCATACCGGGCGAATGTCGCCGAGGTTGAAGCGGGTGATTCTTACGGCAACAACATCGTTGCGCTTTACAACCCACTGAACTACATCGGTGCGGAGGGCACCGAGAACCCGACATGGACGCGCATTCTGATGGGCGCGAGTGAGGGCGATATGTCCATGTTTGCCTCTCTGAATTTGGAAATTGCTTTCCGCACCGCAGGCGTGGACGCGCACCTTGCATGGCAGTGGGACGGCGGACACGTTCCTTCGGAGGCTTTGGGAGACTCTTTTGCCCTTTGGGTGGACACCATGTACGGCGAGCACGTCGAAGGCGCGCAGGAGATCACAAAGGCTGCGCCGTCCGTGCAGACTGCAAACGGTGCGGCGGACAGCGCTGCGGGCGCCGATCTGTCCGGCTGGGTGGATTACAGCGACATCAGGAGCGTTTCGTTTTCCCTTGCCGACGCTGCGGCATACCGCACGTCAGGCGCGAGCAAGGCGATCCCCGGCTTCGATGTGATCGACTACGGGCAGGAAGACTATGTGTTCGGCAGCAGCACAGCCGACGCGAGGCACTGGAGCAAATATGTGCTCAAGGTGTTTGAGGAACATGCGGACACATTGAGCGGCCTTTTCAACAACGGCTGACACAAAAGATGGAGCTGTACCGTATTATTTCGCTACAGCTCCATCTAAAGAATTAAATGTTATTTCATGACAGTTCCTGTTATGAAGTGACCATTTGTCAAGACGGCAATCCGACGAAATACCAGCCAGGATTTTGTGCAGTCTGCCTTTCTTTTCCAGTAGGTCGATTCTGGAGGCATACGCCGGGAGTCCGATGAAACAGATTCCGGCC
>JAFTBW010000043.1 GCA_017455015.1 Oscillospiraceae bacterium
GATAAAATTGCTTGATTTTTTGACCTGTTTCCGCCATTGACCGGGCGGGGACCGTCGGAAGGGGGTGCAAAGCCGTGTCCGCTGTCCAGACCGTCGCGCAAAAACCGTCGCTGCGGCGGCGCATCACCGACATCGTCACCGACGAGGAGAGGCGGAGGAGCCTCCAATACATGGGGGTCTATACGCTGTTTCTGCTGGTTTCCGTCCTTATGACGCTGCTGAACATCGCCACGGACAAGGGCATGCTCACGATGGCCACCTACATCTTCTCCTGGCTGTGCCTGCTGAACCTGCTTCTGGCCCGCTATGTGCCGCGGTACGGCATCGCCGTCTCCTCGTCGCTGTTCATGGCGGAGATCGTGGTCCTGTTCACGTATTTCATCATCTCCGGAAACCCCGACGGCTTTTCCGTGCTGTGGATCTGCATGCTCCCGGCCAGCGGGATGCTGCTGTTCGGCAGGAGGCGCACCACGGCGCTCTGCGCGCTGATGCTGCTGATTCTGCTCTTCTTCTTCCGCACCGGGCTGGGGGGCAGCCTGCTGCAATACAGCTACAGCGAGACGTTCCGGATGCGCTTTCCCATTCTGTTCACCTCGTTCTATCTGCTGAGCCTGCTGCTGGAGCTCATCAGCTACGTCACCCGGCGGGAGCTGGATAAGCTCCGGGAGCAGCGCCGGTACCTGTACACCCACGACTATCTGACCGGGGCGCTGAACCGCTACGGCCTGTCGGAGTGGCAGAAGGCCGCGGTCCCCCGGGAGGGACAGACCGCCCTGATGCTGGACATCGACTTTTTCAAGCAGGTCAACGACAGCTACGGCCACGCCGTGGGGGACGAGGTATTGGCCGCCGTTTCCGCCGAGGTGCGGGAGGCGGTGGGCACCCAGGTCTGCCGCTGGGGCGGCGAGGAGTTTGTGGTCTGGTATCCCGAGGCCGACTGCCCGCCGGACATGGCGGAGCGCCTCCGCCGGACCGTGGAGGACATGCGCATCCCGGTCCGCGCCGCTGCCGTGCCGCTGCGCGTCACCATCAGCGTGGGTCAGGCCAGCGGCAGCGCGCAGGAGGAGCTGGGCCGTCTGATCGACCGGGCGGACAAGTGCCTCTACGCCGCCAAGGAGGCCGGACGGAACCGGGTGGTCCGGGAATCTGACCTTTTCACGGTTTCCGAGGGATGATTTTTTGTGCGAAGCGTTGCTATTGCGGCGGACATCTGCTATAATATCCTCTCCGGAGCGCGCGCTCCGGGTACAAAAGCAGCCAAATATATAATTAGGAGGAACAACATGAAAAAGAAAGCGTTTACCCTGCTCAGCCTGCTGCTGGCCTGCGTCCTGGTCCTGGGACTTGCCGCCTGCGGCAGCTCCGGCTCCGGCACATCCGCCGGTTCCGGCACGGCCGCTTCCGGCGGCTCCAATGCCGCCCCCGCCGCCGAGACGAAGCTGCGCATCTGCATCATCACCTCTTCCGGCGTTGACGACGGTTCTTTCAACGAGAACTGCTACGACGGCATCAAGGCTTTCATCGCCGAGCACCCCGACTGCACCGTCACGGACGTGAAGGAGAGCGACCTGAGCAAGCTCATTGAGACCGTGGACTCCCTGGTGGGCAGCTACGACGTGTTCGTTCTGCCGGGCTTCAACTTTGCCGCCTGCGGCGACATCGTCACCGCCAACCCGGACAAGTACTTCATCGTCGTGGACTCCACCATCACCGACTCCGAGGGCAACGCCGTCACCGGTCTGAGCAACGCCTACACCATGACCTTTAAGGAGGAGGAGGGCGGCTTCATGGCCGGCCTCGCCGCCGCCCTGTCCACCCAGACCGGCAAGGTGGCCGTGGTCAACGGCATCGCATTCCCCTCCAACGTCAACTACCAGTTCGGCTTCATGGCCGGCGTGAACTACGCCAACGCCAAGTTCGGCACCAGCGCCGAATACGTGGAGATCCCCTCTTTTGCCGGCTCCGCCGCCGTCCCCGTGGAGGGCATGGGCGCCGACGTGGGCGGCAACTACGTGGGCGACTTCGCCAACCAGGCCCAGGGCAAGGTGGTGGCTGAGGAGCTGATCCGCCAGGGCGTGGACATCATCTTCCCCGCCGCCGGCAGCTCCGGCAACGGCTGCTTCACCGCCGTCAAGGAGGCCGGAAGCGGCTTCGCCATCGGCTGCGACGTGGACCAGTATGACGACGGCGACAAGGGCGACGGCACCAGCATCATCCTGACGAGCGCGCTGAAGGTCATGGACCAGAACATCCAGAAGCAGCTTAACGCCATCTACGACGGCACCTTCCAGGGTGAGGACGCCCTGCTGGGCGTGACGGAAAACGGCATCGGCTACGTCTCCGCCGCCGGCCGCCAGCAGCTTTCCGAGGACGCGCTGGCGAAGATGGCCGAGGCCTATGCGTCCATGAAGGCCGGCGACATCGTGCCGCCCTCCAACTTCAACGGCTATCTGCCCACCGACTTCCCCGGCCTGAGCTGAGTCATCCAATCAAGGGGCTTGCCATGCTTTCCGTGCAGCAAGCTCCTTTTCCATTTGCAGAGGAGGGGGAGTCATGCGCGAGCAAACGGAAGACTATATCATTGAAATGCGCCACATCACGAAGCGCTTTCCCGGCATCGTGGCCAACGACGACGTGACCATCCAGGTCCGCCGGGGGGAGATTTACGCCCTGCTGGGGGAGAACGGCGCGGGCAAAAGCACGCTGATGAGCATGCTCTACGGCATGTACGAGCCGGACAGCGGAGAGATCCGGGTCCGGGGGGAGAAGGTGACGTTCAACTCCCCGTCGGAGGCCGCCGCCAGGAACATCGGCATGGTGCACCAGCACTTCAAGCTGGTGGAAAACTACACGGTGGGGGAGAACATCGTCCTGGGCATCGAGCCCATGAAACGGGCTTTGGGCATCTTTCCCTATGTGGACCTGCGGGAAGCCAACGAGCGCATCCGCACCCTGTCCAAAGAGTACGGCCTGGAGGTCGAGCCCACGGCGCTGATCTCCGACCTCAACGTCTCCGTCCGCCAGCGGGTGGAGATCGTCAAGATGCTCTACCGGGAGGCGGAGATCCTGATCTTCGACGAGCCCACCGCCATCCTGACGCCCCAGGAGGTGGAGTACCTGCTCAAGATCATGGAGGAGCTGCGGCGCGGCGGCAAGACCGTCATCCTGATCACCCACAAGATCGAGGAGATCAAGAAGATCGCGGACCGCTGCGCCATTTTGCGCCGGGGGAAGCTCATCGACGTCCTGGACGTGCGCAGCACCTCCACCCAGGAGATGGCCAACCTGATGGTGGGCCGGACCGTGGAGTTCACGGCAAAGAAGAGCGCCCCGCACTACGGCAAGACGGTGCTGGAGGTGGAGCATCTGTGCGTCCGCAGCGAGGACAAGGTGCAGGTGGTGCGGGACGTGTCGTTCTCCATCCGCGCCGGGGAGATTTTCGCCATTGCCGGCGTCTCCGGCAACGGGCAGGTGGAACTGGCCGACGCCATCACCGGTCTGATGAAGGCGGAGTCCGGCACGGTGCGGCTGCTTTCCCAGGACATCACCGCAGCGTCCATCCGCCGCCGGGCCGAGGCCGGCATCGCCTACATCCCGGAGGACCGGCAGAAGTTCGGCGTGTTCCTGGATTTCACCCTTCGGGACAATCTGGCCCTCCGCCGGTACTACCGGGAGCCCTTTTCCAAAAAAGGCATCTTTGATTTCTCGGTCTCCGAGGACTACGCCGCCCGGTTGATCGACGAATACGACATCCGCAGCGGCCAGGGCGGCAAGACCTCCCTGCGCTCCATGAGCGGCGGCAACCAGCAGAAGGCCATCGTCGCCCGGGAGATCGAGGAGCACAGCCCGCTGATCATCTTCGTCCAGCCCACCCGCGGCCTGGACATGGGCGCCATCGAGAACATCCACAAGCAGATCCTGGCGGAGCGGGACCGGGGCGCGGCCATCCTGCTGATCAGCCTGGAGCTGGACGAGGTCATGGGACTGGCGGACACCATCGGCGTCATCTATAACGGCCGGCTGCTGAAGATCGCGGAGGCCGCCACGCTGACTTCCCGGGAAGTCGGACAATATATGATGGGTGTGACGGAAGCGTGAAAAAAGAAAAAATCATCAAGGAAAACGGCTTCGCGGCCCGGCTCGCCCGCCTGCTGGTCAACGAGCGCTGGACGAAGCTGACGGTGCCGCTGTTCTGCATCGTGCTGACGATGCTCGTGTCCAGCGTGCTGCTCCTGGTGCTGGGCAAAAACCCGCTGACCGCCTTTTACAGCTTCCTGGCCGGCAACGGCTTCGCCCGGAAGTCGGGCTACGGCGCGGGCTCGGGGATGCTGTCGGACTTCTTCCAGTTTTTGAACGTCATGGCGCCGATGCTTCTGGCGTCCCTGGCTTTCATCTTCGCCTACCGCTGCGGCCTGTTCAACATCGGCATCGCCGGTCAGATGCTGCTCAGCGGCTTTGTCGCCACCATCACCGTGGGCTACGCCAGGGAGCTGAGCGGCTGGGCCGCCATCCCGCTGGCCATCCTGATCGGCCTGGCCGTCGGCGCGGCGCTGGGAGCGCTGGTGGGGTTTCTCAAATACCGGTTCAACATCCACGAGGTGGTCTCCACCATCATGATCAACTACATCATCAGCTACCTGACGGGCTTTTTCATCAACTCCAGGTTCGTGGACACCGTCTCCCGCTCCTCCAGGGCCATCTCCGCCCAGTCCCGGCTGACGTTTATGAAGGTGGACATCGGCGGCAAGCTCTGCAACATCCCGCTGGGCATCGTGATCGCCCTGGTGATGGCTTTTGCCGTCCACTTCCTCTTTGAAAAGACGGTGTTCGGCTTTGAGCTCAGGAGCGTGGGCTCCAACCGCAGCGCCGCCCGCTACAGCGGCATCAGCGTGGGGCGGCAGATCGTCTTTTCCATGATGATCTCCGGGATGCTGGCGGGTCTGGCGGGCGTGGCCTACTACATGGGCTACACCAACCAGATCGTGCCCAAGACGCTGGCGGGCATGGGCTATGACGCCATCGCCACCGCGCTGCTGGGCAACTCCAGCCCCCTGGGCGCGATTTTGGCCTCGGTGCTGATCACGGTCTTTCAGAACGGCAGCAACTACATGAGCTCCACCCTGGGCGTTGCCAAGGAGATCGCCTCGGTCATCACCGGCATCCTGCTGCTGTTCTCCGCCTGCGGCGGCTACTTCCGCTATGTGGCGGCGGGCTATCTGGACCGGCTGGCGACCCAGAAAGCCGCGGCGGCAAAGGCCGCGGAGGCGGGCGATGCGGAACCGAAGGGAGGCGCTCAGACTTGACGTACATCAGCAACATGATCACCGACGGCCTGGCTTTCGGCATCCCGCTGTTCATCATGGCCATCGGCGCGATCTATTCGGAAAAAAGCGGCGTCACCAATCTGGCCGTGGAGGGCTTTCAGGGCGTCGGCGCGTTCTGCGGCGCGGTGCTGGCCACGGTGCTGGGCGAGTACACCGGACTGGACTCCCAGGTGATCCTGTATCTCGCCCTCCTCATGTCCTTTCTCGGCGGCGCGGTCTACGCGGTGCTGCACGCGCTGCTGTGCATCCGCTTCCGGGCGGACCAGACCATCAGCGGCGTGGTCATCAACATTCTGGCGGTGGCGCTGACCACCTTTCTGACCTCCCAGATCAACGGCATTTTGTACGGCAACGCCTCCAACAAGTTCATGCTGGGCGTGTCCAGCCGCTTCACCGTTCCCGGCATCAGCAATATCCCGATCCTGGGAGCGGTCTTCACCAGCGTCTACCCCTTTGAGATCATCATCCTGGTGATGGCGGTGTTCCTTTGGTATCTGATGTACCGCTCCCGCTTCGGGATGCACCTGCGGGCCTGCGGGGAAAACCCCCAGGCGCTGGACGCCGCCGGCGGCGACGTGGCGAAGACCCGCTATATCGCCGTCATGATCTCCGGCGGCCTGTCCGGCATCGGCGGCATGTGCTTTGCCTACTCCATCATGTCCATGTTCTCCCCCAGCATCTACCTGGGCTACGGATATCTCGCCATCGCGGCGATGATCTTCGGCAACTGGAACATCATCCCCACGTTCTTCGTCTGCATCTTCTTCGGACTGGCCCGCTCCGGCGGCAACCAGCTCTGCCTGCGCATGGGGCTGGCGTCGATCTATACGGACCTGTTCATGATGGTGCCCTATATCCTGACGCTGCTGCTCCTGATGTTCTTCTCCAAGCGGAACCGGGCCCCCCGGGCCATCGGCGAGGTCTATGACAAGGGGAAGAGGTAAAAAAAGTCTGACAATCACACATCTGACACCTGCAAAAGTGTGCGACAGGAGGTGAAGCCATGTCGCCGACGAATGCCCAATACGACTCCCAGCTTGAAATGCTGGCCCAGGTCGTCGAGCTCAAAGCGAAGACCGGGAAAGAAGCTGCCGAGATCATCCGCGGCTTCAAAACGGTCAAAACCGAAAAGCAGTCCGAAAACGAATGAAATCTGCGCCCCGGAGTCTTCCGGGGCGCAGATTTGCACCCGTTTGGAATGTCCCCTTGATAAACACAATTGTCTGCATCCTGTGAACTCTCCGCATTGTAGAGAAAATTGTCAAAAAAATTGCAGCAAATGGAATCATTCTCTTGCAGTTTTGGCAAAATTGGAGTATGATATAGCCTATCTAAAGCCATGCTCGCTTTTGGGAAACGCTGAATAAATCCCCGCGCACGTCTGACGGCAAATTTTGCGCCCGCCTGCGTTGCAAAAACCTTGAAATACACAAAGTATTCCTGCGGTTTTTGCGCCTTGGCGGACACAAAATTTGCTCGCCAGGCGCACACGTTGATTTCATCAGCGCTTCCTTGGCGAATTACAAGGGAAAAGGAGGTGCGGCCATGTCCGATTTTTCCGGCCTGAATTTTGAAGAGCTGGAGCTTTTCAACAGGGGAGAGAGCGAACGGGCCTACGACGTGTTCGGCTGCCACCCCATCGGGGACGGCAGATGGAGGTTTACGGTTTACGCGCCCAACGCCGCAGAGGTTGGTCTGCGGGGGGACTTTAACGATTGGAAATGGACTCCCATGGAACGCCTGAGCAACGGCGCCTGGACCGCCGTGGCGTACAGCGTGGAGCAGGGGGCGGTCTACCGCTACGCGGTAAAGGACCGTGCCGGAAATATTCGGGAGAAATCCGATCCCTACGCGCCCCACTGGGAGACGGTGCCGCTCAACGGCAGCAAGGTGTGGGACGTGTCCGGTTATGAATGGGGCGATCAGGAGTATCTGGACAAGTGGAGACGGAACGCCAACCCCTGGCACTCCCCGATGAACGTGTACGAGGTGCACCTCGGCTCCTGGAGAGCGCCCGCGGAGGGCTCCCGCTTTCCCAACTACCACGACATCGCCGACCAGCTCGCGGAATACTGCCGGGACATGCATTTCACCCATGTGGAGCTGCTGCCCCTGACGGAGTTCCCCTACGATCCCTCCTGGGGGTATCAGGTGACGGGCTACTTCGCCCCCACCAGCCGCTACGGCACGCCCCAGGATTTCATGTATTTCGTGGACACCCTGCACAAGGCGGGCATTGGCGTCATCATGGACTGGGTCCCCGCCCACTTCCCCCGGGACGCCTTCGGCCTGGCCTACTTTGACGGCGGCCCGGTGTACGAGCGGGACGACCCCAAGATGGCCGCCCACCCGGACTGGGGCACCCTGATCTTCGACTATCAGAAGAATTGCGTCCGCAGCTTCCTCAAATCCTCCGCCGCCATGTTCATCGACCGCTACCATGTGGACGGCATCCGGGTGGACGCGGTCAGCAGCATGCTGTACTTAAACTTCGGCCGCGGCAACAACTACACCCGCAACGCCTACGGCGGCGACATCGACCTGGGCGCGGTGGACCTGCTGCGGGAGGTCAACCGCCTGGTGAAGGCCAGAGGCGCCATCTCCATCGCGGAGGAGAGCACCGCCTATGCCGGGGTCACGGCCCCGCCGGAGGACGGGGGCCTGGGCTTTACGTTCAAGTGGGACATGGGCTTCATGCACGACACCCTGGACTACATGGCGCTGGACCCCCTGTGGCGCAACGGCAGCCACAGCAAGATCACGTTCTCCATGATGTACGCATTCTCGGAGCACTTCATCCTGTCCTATTCCCACGACGAGGTTGTCCACGGCAAGCACTCCATGGTGGACAAGATGTCCGGCGATTACGAGCAGAAATTCGCCAATCTGCGGGCGCTGTACGGCTATCAGTTTGCCCACTCCGGCAAGAAGCACACGTTCATGGGCAGCGAGTTTGCCCAGTTCATCGAGTGGAACTATGAAAAGGAGTTGGACTGGTTCCTGCTCAAGTACCCCCATCACGCCCAGATGCAGTCCTGGGTCCGGGCGCTGGGCAAGTTCTATCTGGAGCACCGCTGTCTCTGGGAGCAGGACGACACCTGGCTGGGCTTCGAGTGGCTGAACGTGGACGACGCGGACCGCTGCTCCGTCGCCTTTATGCGCACCGGCCGGGACGAGAGCAGGGTGGTGGCCGTGTGCAACTTTACCCCCAACACCTGGGACCTGCGGGTGGGCCTGCCCACCGGCGGCGTTTTGACCAAGGCCCTCTCCAGCGACGACGCCCACTTCGGCGGCACCGGCTCCCTGGACGGCACTCCCATCCACTCCACCGCCGAGCCTTTCCTCAAATACGCGCACTCCGCGCTGGTGCCAGTGCCGCCGCTGAGCTGCACCTACTACACGTTTACCGGCTACGCGGAGCTGGAAAAGCTTGAAAAGGCCGAAAAAGCCAAAAAAGCCGGAAAGACCGGAAAGACCGGAAAGAGCGCCAAAAGCAAGACCTGAACAGGACAGAGAAGAGGAGGAGAACGCATGAACGCGGACTTAGAACGCAGCCTATTTCTGAAAGGCAGAGACCGTCTGCCCGGCATCCTCATCGCCGCGGCGGAGTGCTCTCCCCTGAGCAAAACCGGCGGCCTGGCGGACGTGGCCGGGGCGCTGCCCCACGCCCTGGGGGAGATGGGCTTTGACGCCAGGGTCATCACGCCCTATCACAAGTGCATGAAAGGCCGCTACGAGGAACACATCACCCACATGGGGGAGTTCTATGTGGACCTGGGCTGGCGGCACCAGTACGCCGGTCTGGAAAAGCTGGAAATGCATGGGGTGACCTACTACCTTATCGATTCTGAGTATTATTTCGGCGACGCCATCTACCGGGGCGGCGAAGCGGAGGTGGAGCAGTACGCGTTTTTTCAGCGCGCGGTGCTGAACCTGATCCCGTATCTGGATTTTGAACCGGAGATTATCCATTGCAACGACTGGCACACCGCCATGATCCCCATGCTGCTGAAGGTGCAGTACGGCTGGCACCCCCAGGGCAGGCTCCACTCCGTCTTCTCCATCCACAATCTGGCTTTCCAGGGCTGGCTCAGCCCCGAGAGCATGAACGATCTGCTGGGGCTGGAGGGCCGCTGGCTGGGGGACGAGGGCGCAAACCACGGCGGGTGGTGCAACTTCCTGAAGGCCGGCGTGCTCTTCGCCGACAAGGTGAACACCGTCTCCCCGTCCTACGCCGACGAGATCTGCACGCCGGAGTTCGGCGAGGGCATGAACGCGGTGCTGCAAAGCCGCGGCACGGACCTGTGCGGCATCTTGAACGGCATCGACACCGTGGTCTTTGACCCGGCCAAGGACAAGAATATCTCCTACCACTATGACGCGGACCACCCGGCAAAGAAAGCGAAGAACAAGCAGAAGCTGCTCCGGGAACTCGGCTTGGAGTCCGGCCCGGAGACTCCCGTGGTAGCCATGATCACCCGCATGACCCGGCAGAAGGGCTTTGACCTCATTTTGCAGACCATTGACGAAATCATGAACCGGGACGTGGCCTTTGTGCTGTTGGGCACGGGGGACAAGGACTATGAGAACGCCATGCGGTACTATGAAAACCGCTACAAGGGCCGTCTGTGCGCCTACATCGGCTACAGCGAGGAAGTGGCCCGGCAAATCTACGCCGGCGCGGACTTCCTGCTCATGCCCTCCGCCTTTGAGCCCTGCGGCCTGAGCCAGATGATCGCCCAGCGCTACGGCACCCTGCCCATCGTCCACGAGGTGGGCGGCCTGCGGGACACCGTGCTGCCCTACAACCGGGATACCGGCGAGGGGGACGGCTTCTCGTTCCATGACTTCGACGCGGGCGCGCTGCTGGGGGCCGTGTCCTACGCCCTTAGCGTCTATCAGGACAAGCCCGCCATGAAGAAGCTGATCTTCAACGCCATGCACCGGGACGTCTCCATGGAGAAGTGCGCCAGGGACTACGCGGAGCTGTATATGACCCTGGCCGACTCCGCCACCGGTGAGGTGCTGCACAACCCCGGAGACCCCCTGTACCGCACGCCCATGGGCGCGGTGCCCGGCGGCGGAAAGGCGGTGCTGCGGCTCAAAGCCGCGGACTTTGCCACGAGCGTCAAGCTGCTCATCAACGACAAGACGATCCCGATGCAGCACATCGGGGATGGGCTTTTGGAGGCGGAGCTGGACGTGCCGGAGATGACGGGTCTTGCCTACTACTCCTTCCAGCTCGCCGAGGGCCTGTGGTACGGCGCGGACGGCATGGGCCTGGAGCCCAGGCAGGGCTGGCAGCTCACGATTTACGACAAGAACTTCACCACGCCGGAGTGGGCCGAGGGCGCGGTGATGTATCAGATTTTCCCCGACCGCTTCGCCCGGGGCGGCTCCGCGTTCCGCAAGGGCGTGACCTACCACGAGGAGCTGGGCCGGGACATCGAGGTCCACGACGCCTGGGACGATCCGGTCAAGTTCTGGGCCTCCCACGGGCCGGACTATGTGCCCAACGACTTCTACGGCGGGACCCTGGCCGGCATCGAGGCCGCCCTGCCTGACCTGAAAAAGCGCGGCATCACGGTACTCTACCTGAACCCCATCTTTGAATCCGCCTCCAACCACCGCTACGACACCGCGGATTACAACAAAATCGACCCCATGCTGGGCACCGAAGAGGACTTCAAGCACCTGTGCGCCAAGGCAAAGGAGCTGGGGATGCACGTCATCCTGGACGGCGTGTTCTCCCACACCGGCGACGACAGCATCTATTTCAACCGCTACAGCCGTTACGAGGCCCCCGGCGCGTACCAGGGCAAAAAGAGCCCCTATTACAGTTGGTATGAGTTCCGGAATTACCCGGACGGCTACCGCTGCTGGTGGAACTTCCCCTCCCTGCCGGAGGTCATCGAGACCGACCCCAAGTGGCAGGAATTCGTGGTGGAGGGCAAGGACGCCGTCATGAAGCGGTGGCTGCGCGACGGCGCCGGCGGCTGGCGTCTGGACGTGGCCGACGAGCTGCCGGACGAGGTCATCGCCAAGATGCGCAAGAGCGTCAAGGACGAGGACCCCGACGCGCTGATCATCGGCGAGGTCTGGGAGGACGCCACAAACAAGGTCAGCTACGGCGAGCGGCGGCGCTACGCCCTGGGCGAGGGGCTGGACAGCGTGATGAACTATCCGCTGCGCGGCGCGCTGCTGGACTTTGCTCTGGACCGCATGGACGCCAAGGGCCTGCGGGACTTCCTGCTGCGGCAGAAGCTCCACTACCCCGCCCCCATGTACCGCTGCCTGATGAACCACCTGGGCACCCACGACACCGTGCGGCTCCGCACCGTGCTGGCCACCGGCCTGGACGGCGAGGGCATGACGCGGGAGGAGCAGGCCGGCTACCACATCACCTGGGAGCAGAACCACCAGGGACGGCTGCTGCAGCGGCTGCTGGCAGCGGTGCAGTTCGCCCTGCCCGGAATGCCCTGCATCTACTACGGCGACGAGGAGGGCATGACCGGCTTCCGCGATCCGTTCTGTCGGGGCCCCTACACCACCGCCTACCGGCAGGAGAGCCTGCGGGACTTCTACGCGGAGCTGGCGCGGATTCGCAATGAGAGCGAGGCGCTCAAAAAGGGCGACGCCGCCTTTGCCAGCTACGGCCGCGACGTGCTGGTGGTCCTCCGCTGGGTGAAGGGCGAGACCGTCCTGGTGGGCGTGAACCGCTCCGACAAGGTGGCGGAGGTCATCCCCCACTTCAAGGATTTCCAGGGACTGGATATCCAGTCGGCCACCAGCGTGTCCCTGCTGCCGCCCATGGAGATCCCGCCCATGGACTATGTGATCGCCCGGGCGTAATGCTATGCCCCCGCGATCTCGCGCCCGGTGCGATGCGTGAACAAAACAGATCAAGCGCAACCGGATAAAGCAGAACAGCATCCCTCCCCCGTCCGGGGGAGGGATGCTGCCATAAGCTGTCAATTACCGGATGATCCGTTTGTTTGCCTACAGGGTGAATTTCTCCACGGCCGGTCCCCTGCTTCAAAATAGTACCGCAAGTACCGCAAAGAAAAGGGCTTCACATCTTTCGATTACTCGGAATAGAACGAATAGGTGTGCTTGCCGTTTCGCTTGGCCCGATACATCGCCTCGTCGGTTTTTTCAAACAGGTCCCTGACATTTGCAGCGTTTGCTCCGTGCATGATGCCGACGCTGACGCTCACAGCCGGAAGCCCATCCGCGCTCACAGCCAGGTCCTTGTTGATCTGTTGAATCTTTGAAGAAATCAAATCCCTTTGCTGCTCCGTGGAATGGACCATAAATACAATGAATTCATCTCCCCCGATCCGGCAGATATAATCATCGGACCGGAAATTGCTCTTCAAAACCTCCACAAGCCGGATCAGGACCTTGTCTCCCGTTTCATGTCCGCAGGTGTCGTTGATGCTTTTGAAGTTGTCAACGTCAAAAAGGATCATATAGGTGGTGCTCGGGTCAATGCTGGAGAGAAGCAGGTCGTACCCGGCGCGGTTGTATGCGCCGGTCAGCTCGTCATGAGACGCCTTGAAATTCAGGTGCTCCAGGCTTCTTTTATAGACCTCGTACATTTTGTTGTAGGTGCGCGCCAGATAGCGGAATTCATTGGCGCCCACCTCCGGGATCGGACTGTCCGCCTTGATGCGCTCCACCGCGTTCAGTACGGGATGGATGCCAAGGCGCGAGGTCAGCCAGACCATAAAGAAGATGCCGGCCGTTTGCAGGCCGATCACGAGGCGCACAAGCAGCATCTCATCCTTGAGGGACGACAGCGCGGTGGCATCCGTCTCATAGGCCATTTGCTCCAGCTCATCCAGACTGGCTTTCATGTTTTCCCGGATGAGGTCCTTCTGCCGGTAGTATTCGCCGTCGTGGACCATTTCGGCGGCACGGCGCATTTTTTCCTCCGGGACAAGGGCCTGATCCCCTGCGGACAGGACGACGGACCGGAGGAGCTCCGGATATTCCGTGTATCCCCGCGCTTCGATCACCAGCCGCATCGCGTAGTATTCCCGCTCCATCAGCGCGAGGGAGCCGTTCATCGCCTCCTGCAGCTTTGCCAGGGCTGCTTCCGTGCCGCTTCCGCCGGACATGGTGGCGATCGCCTCTTCGCGGTGGTTTGCCTCAAAGGCTTCCGCGAAATACGCGTCGAGAAACTGCATATCGCCCTGAACGCAGAAACGCTGCACTTTTTCGGTCAGATAATCCGACGCGTCCATCAGCTCGCGGGCGGCTTTCCGCAGCGCGATCTGCTGCTCCGAGGTTTCGGCCAGGCCCCGGAAGCTGGAGGATAATTGATAGGTGGAAAAAAACATCAGAGCGGAAATGATCACCGCTCCAACGATCAGGCACTTATGGACTGTACGGAGGGAAACGCCCCTGTTCTGAATCTGTTCCTTCTGCAATTCAAACGCTTCTTCCTGTATGCTCTTCTATGACAGGCGCATTTTGCAGGACGCTTTGAGACCGTCCCGCAATCGCTTGCGCATACTATAGTATAATCTATTTTATTATAGCACATTACTTGCCCTGTTACCAGACTGCAAAATGCAAAAAAGCGCTTTCGCACAAAGGGAAGTGTCTGACAATATTCACGATGGAGCTGTCATAACAGAACCGGGCTGCAAAGCAGATACCGAAAAGGAAACGCTGATTTAATCAACGTGTGCGATTGACGAGCAAATTTTGTGTCCGCCAAGGCGCAAAAACCGCAGGAATACTTTGTGTATTTCAAGGCTTTTGCAACGCAGGCGGGCGCAAAATTTGCCGTCAAGCGTGCGCGGGGATTTATTCAGCGTTTCCAAAAGAAAGGCTTGCACGCGGCGCGGTTTTCACATATAATAACGAAAGGATCCGCCCGGACCGCGCCGTGTATATTTTTTCCGCTTCCGGGGGAGAATGAGAGCAGGAACCCACATAGAATGTAGGGGACGGCAT
Source organism: Oscillospiraceae bacterium (assembly GCA_017455015.1). Taxonomy (GTDB): domain Bacteria; phylum Bacillota; class Clostridia; order Oscillospirales; family Oscillospiraceae; genus RGIG7114. Next base: position 14,292 of record JAFTBW010000043.1, read on the forward strand.
CATTTGATACATCGGAGTGTGAGTGCGCAATGAACACGGTCAAACGAGGAGACATCTTTTTCGCGGATCTGAGCCCGGTGGTGGGCAGCGAGCAGGGCGGGATGCGTCCGGTGCTCATCGTCCAGAACGACACGGGCAACCGACATTCCCCCACGGTCATCGCGGCGGCCATCACCAGCCAGCAGGGAAAGGCACGGCTGCCCACCCATATCGAGCTCAGCGCCCCGAGCTGCGGCCTGAGCCGGGACAGCGTGATTTTGCTGGAGCAGATCCGCACCATAGACAAATCCCGCCTGCGGGAGCGCATGGGCCGGCTGGACGCCGCCACCATGAACAAGGTGGACAACGCCATATCCGTGTCCTTCGGACTTTGATCCCCATCCCCCCTTTCCCCCACGCAGGGGAAGGGGGGAAACGGGAACCGGCGTACAGGAGAGCTACATAATGAAAAAAACGAAAAAAACGGTTCAGACAGAGCAGGGCGGACAGAACGCCCCCGGCCGCAGCCTCTCCCGGCGTCTCAGGTCCGTCCTCCTGACCGCCGCGGGGCTGCTGGCACTGGCTGCGGCGGTCTACGCCGTGACGGGCTACGGCACGGAGGACGACCCGCTGATCACCAAAAGCTATCTGGACCAGGTCGTCCAGCCGCAGTTGGAGCGGGAGCTGGAGGAGGAGCTTGCCTCGGCCCTCTCCGCTGCGGCGGACGGCGGCGTTTTCACCCTCGTGACCCTGGAGGCGGGGCAAACCCTCTCCGCCCCGGCGGGGACGGAGCTGCTGCTGCGCTCCGGCGAGGCCGGCGCGTCCTCACCCGACAGCGCGCTGCGGGTCCTGGCGGACGCCACCTCCGGCAGCAGCCTGGATTCCGGCGATGCCCTGACCGCGGACCACCTCTACGTCGTCGCTGCGGACGGCGCGGGCATTGCCGCCCGGGGCGCGGTCCGGATCCTGGTCTCCGGAGACTGCTCCGTGTCGTAACGAAACGCGGCATATCCGCCTTGCAATGTCCGTTTTTTGTGGTACAATAGGAACTGTCACGAAATAAATTAGCCAATTATGGCGAAGGATCGATCGCCATAGGCAAGGCGCCGGAGCGCGGCGATACTTTGTGTATCGCAAGTGACGGCAACGAAGCATAGGGCGGTCGAGACAAGCCAGAATGGCTAA
>JAFTBW010000044.1 GCA_017455015.1 Oscillospiraceae bacterium
AGGAACAGACGGAGAAATGCGGTCATTTCCCAGTGGGGAAATGACCGCGGAGCGCTGTCATTTTTTCGGAAAAATGTGGAGGTTCTCAATGGCGTGAGGCGGCAGAGAGGTGCGGATCACCAGCCTGCCCCGAATGGCCTCAGCCGTCTCCACGGTGAGATGAGGGACGCAGATCCGGCTTAGATACTCCATGTCGTGGCCCAGAACGGCCTCCGTGCCGCCCATGCGCCGCCATTCGTCCTGGATGCTGCCCCGGAGCGCATCCACCGTGCGCTTCTTGACATAATAGATCCCGTCCGGCATTCCCTCGATGACGAATTCCAGCCTGCGCTCCCGCTCCAGGAAGAAAGAGGACTGTTCCACCGGCCTCCACCCAAGATTTCCCTCCCGGATTCCGTCATAGTAGCGGCTGTTTGGGTGCCGGTAGTTGTGACAGACGATGGAAAGCCCGCCTCGCTGGTTGGCGGTGACGACCGCGTGCTCATTCACGGCCAGCAGCCGGTCGTGGAGCCGATGGAAAAACAGGAGCGCGTAAAAAGCGGGCTTTGGAATCCCGTCCTTGGTCAGCAGTCCGCAGCCGCCGTTGAGCGGATCGGGGGAGTCATAGTACTCGGAAAACAGGTCGGAGCCGAACATATAGCCCACCAGCTCCGTCTTTCCCATCATATCGATCAGCAGCTTTGCCATGCAGGCTCCCTTGAAAACGCTGTCGTTGAGACAGTCCCGGTTGGAGAACGTGAAGTTCCACTCGGTCACATAGAGGAGCGTATCCCCGAGACCGTTCCGCTCCATGGTTTCCCGGGCCAGAGTGAGGTACCGCGATGCATAGTCCGTCCCGGCGTAGGGCCGCGGTCCGGTTTCCGCCTCCGCCCGGGTGGAGTCCAGCAGCAGAAAGCCGTTGTCATAGGGGTAGAGATACAGGGAGATGAAATCCGGTCTCCGGGCAGCGGCGGACCGGGCTTTGAGAAATGCGTCAAAGCTGGGGCCGATGGGTCCCGGCCCCCGGACGGTGCCGGCACCGCCCAACCGGATCGTGGGGATCACGGATTTTGCGGCAAGAGAGAGCGCGTCAAAAGTCTTCCAATACTCCTCTGCAGCCTTTTGTTGCCGGTGGTCATACCACAGCTCCAGCACCCAGTGCTCCAGATACTGTTCGTCATAGCGGCGGACGTAGTGCTCCAGCATGGTTCGGACAAAATGGCCGAAGTCCCGGGGCGTTTGGAAGACGGGGTCCCGGGCCTGGTAGAAGATGTTGCGGTCCGCTCCACCGGTCAGGATCACGGGCCGGAAGCCCAGCTCCAGATGGGGGTACATCCCGCCCGCGTGGAGAAAGTCCATGACGGTATCCAGCCGGGAGAAGTTGTAGCGCCGCTCCGGGTTGCCGTCATAGAGCATCATCTCCCTGGACCAGATGTCCCAGAACCGCACGTGGGTAAAGCCCAGCTCCTGCTTCAGATACAGCATCTGGGCCTGCATCCCGGCGTTGAGCAGGTCTCTGGCATAACCGCAATTGATCATTCTTTCCCAGAACCGGGGCAGGGCTCTGCTTTGTCCGTAGTCTGCGGCAAGCCGGACGGCGGTCTCGTCGGTTGGAGCGTATTCGCGCCGTTTTTGGTCCAGAAATTCCGAGATCGCCTGTTCCAGCTCGGGACCGGGCTGCTCAAAGCGCTCCTCCGCTTCCAAAGCACGCCGCCGGTATTCTGTCGGCGTCGCCCCGTAGGCGGCGCGAAAGGCCCGGTTGAAAGCGCCCACATTGGGAAATCCGCAGTCGGTGGCGATCCGCAGAAACGGCGTGCGGCCGGTACGCACCCGGTTTTCCGCCTCCTCCAGTCTGAGATCGGTCAGGTACTGAGTGAAGTTTTTTCCGAACCGCCGCTTGATGAACCGGGACAGGAAAGAGGTGGAATAGAACGTCTGTTCTGCCAGAGAGGTCAGCGTGACGGCCTCCCGGTAGTGATCGTGAAGATAGCGGGAGACAAGCTCCTCAAGCGCATCGTCCCGCTGCTCCTTGCCGCGCTCTGGATCGCGGACGGCACATACCGTCCTGAGCCGGTGGATCAGTTCGAACGCCCTGGCTGCCAGCAGGGCGCCGTCCGCTCCCTCCTGGCTGGGATAACAGCTGAAAATCAGCCGCAGCCGGTCCCGCAGCTCCTCCCGGATTTCCCCAGAGAGCGTTTCGGGTTCACAGCGTATCTCCCTGCCGCCAAGGGGCAGATACCGGGACAAAACGGAGCGGTCCAATTCCGCAATGCCGACCAGCGCGTGCTCCTCCGGCTCCGCCCGGAACTGCTCTCCGGCCGGCAGGAACAGGAAATCCTCCTCCGCCAGACGCCGCCGCGCATCGCCGTACTCCGCCGCCGCGCCGCCGCGCAGCACGAAAAGGATGCCGAAATTGCCGTTCAGCCTCTCCCGGGTGAAACCGGAGTCCACAATATGGAGACGGAAGACCTCTCCCGCCGTGCGCATGGCAGTACCTCCCCATTCTGACGGATCCCGCGTTTGGATATACTTATTATATTCCCATTTGTTGAAGTTGTCCAGTCCGGAGGAACTGATTCTCAAAAAATTCGCTGTTTCTCCCCATTCGGGGAGAAACAGCGAAAAAGGAACAGATCGCGTTATCTGCGCAGCAGACGCAGGAGCATTGCCGCTGCCATGGCCCGGGTGGCGGGCAGGGCGGGGGAGAGGGAGCCTTTGACGAGGCCGATCCCCTGCGCCAGGGCGGCGTAACCCAGCATCCCGGCGGGAATTTCCCCGGCGTCGGGATAGTCACAGGTGAAGATGCCCTCCAACGCTGCCACATCCCCGTAGCCGCCGCAGTCAAGCAGCATCCGGATCAGATCCATCCGGTCCACAGGCGCGCCGTCGTCCCGCTGCTCCCTTGTCAGCGCGCCAAGACGGTAGGCTGTCTGATAGGCGCTCGTGCGCTCGTCCGCATCCGCCGTCTCCGGGTCCAGGCGGTAGCCCTGGGTGGCGGCCAGCAGGCAGACCAGGTCCCACTGGGTAAGAGCCTGGTCCGGGCGGAACAGACCGCCGTCATAGCCGATGCCGCTGGATGCCAGCGTCTCGATCTCCGCTTTGGCCCAGTGGTCATCCAGGTCCGTGTAGTCAAGCGCGCCATCCTCCGCAGGTTTCCGTTCCACGGGCTTTCCGGTCTTGGCGTCGATGCCGGGGCAGGGCGTCTCCCGCTCCAAGCCGTAGCTCAGGAACAGCGTCTGGAACGCGGTCATGCCCTGGGAGAGGAGCCGCTGCTCCGCATCCACGGCCGGGTCCAGTGTCCGGGCAGTGGTGCGGTAGGCCAGCGTGACCGCGTGGGCGTCCATCCAGGCGTCCAGCGCCTTGTCCGCAGAGATGAGCCCCTCGGCGGAATCCGCCTTTACCTTGCCGTCATAGCGCAGGCTGACGCCCGACACCGCGCCGGTGACCCGGTCGATGCGGACAGAGCAGTTCTGGGCGGGGAAGAAGTAGCCGCTTATTGTTCTGGCGTAGGTAAAGCTGTAGCACCGGTCCCCGTTTGCCGCGTCCGCAGTGTCGTACAGCGCATGCTCCTCAGCGTGCTCCGTAAAGCGGCCCAGGAACGCGTCCGCGATGGCCTGGGCATCCGCCAGGGAGACCTTGCTTTCCGTCTTTCCCTCCGGGTCCCAGGGGGCGTAGCTGTCCAGGCTCTGGACCTTGCCGCTGCGGGCGTCCACGGTGAAATTCCGGGTATAGCTGTCCGCGTCCTCCTCCGGGGCGCTGTAGCGCAGATAGGCCAGCACCTGCTCCGGCTCCCCGTCCGTCCCCTCGGAGAGGCGGTAGGAGCACTCCGCGAGGCTGAGTTTGTCGAGCTGGTAGGCGCTCTCGGCCCGGACGGCCTTATCCAGCTCCTCCCGGTTCAGCACGCCCTCCAGCTTCTCAATGCCGGCCAGTTCTGCCTGGGTCAGGGCTTTGGCGCTGGCGGACTCCGCATCTCCCATGTCCGCCGCCATGGAAGCGCCGGTGGCACGGTTATAGACGTTCATCTGCTCCGGGGAAACGGTTTCCCCGGTTTGGGCGTCCACATACACGTCCCGGTCCAGCCTGGACACATAGCGCAGCACCGCCAGATACGGGTCATCCTCGGACACGACGTAGATCAGCTCCAGCTTCTGAGCTTCCCGCAGCGATTTCGCGGCGTCTGCCGCACTGACGGCGGGGTCTGGGGAGGGAATGCCGTCCAGATAGGACAGGGCAGGGGCCTCCCGGTAGAAGCTGGTGACCGTGTTGTCCGATGTGCGGACGGTGACGGACCAGGACAGGGGGGAGGGCAGGCCGTTCAGAAAGACCGTTCCGGAGTAGTAGCGGTTCCCGCTGTCCCAAAGGCCCGCGCCGCGGGAATCTTTGACCTCGGCGGTCTCCACGCCGGGCAGCAGCACCCGCCGGAGAAAGCCCTCTGCCGCCGCTTTTGCCGCCGCCTCGTCCGCCTGGGAGAGGGTGGGCAGGGAACCCCGGCGGGAGGAGTATACCGGCTCTTCGCGCTCATCGCTGCGCCAGTACCGGACCACAGTCCCGTCCTCCAGGGCGTCCACGCTCAGGTATGTGCCGTCGCCGGTCCAGTTCAGGCTCCAGACATTGCCCAGCTCCTGCTCGCTGACCTCGCCCCGGAAGCCGTCGTAGGCCTCCGTATCCAGGTCCAGGGTGTCCTTGACCTTTTCCGTCACCCGCCGGAGCCGGGCGTCCGCGCTCTCCCCCTCCGCCGCAGCGGGCAGAGCAGCGCCCAGCAGCAGCATGGGGATCAGCAGCATCGAAATCCATCGTTTCATTTTTGGTCCTCCTTTATCGTTTTCCTCTGATGATACAGACGCGTCTGATGATACAGACGCGCCGGACTGCGGAAAGTTCCCGCCTGCACTAATTTTTTTGCGGAATATGGGGGAAGGACGTTTTCCCGGCGTTTTTTTCCTTGCAAAACAGCCGTTTCTCCTGTAAACTGTAGCCGCAGTTCCCGCAGGAACCGAATCGGAGGAATGGAAGATGGAAGAACACGCTGCCCACAAGAAAAAGCTGTTCACCTTGGGCTGTCTGGAATACCTGCTGCTTTTGTGTCTGTCGGAGGTGTTTTTGCACCTGTTTCTGTTTTCCCTGGGGGGCAGTCTCCTGTATCCGGTGCTGTTCGCGCTGGTACTGGGGGGCGTGATTATGCTGCTGGGGCTGCTGCCGCCGCCGGTACTTGGCGCTATCCTGCTTTTTGTCAGCCTGCTGGCAAATCTTTTGCTGGCCCTCCTGTATTTGGGCTTTTATGGCGCGTGGCGGACCTGCTTTGATCTCTCTGTGCTGTCCGGCGGCGTTTCTGCGCTGGCGCGTGGCGTTCTGAGCGGGCTGCGCGGCCTGTTTCCCCAGTGGCTCCTCTATCCGGCGCTGTTTATTCCGCTGACCGCCTGCCTGGTCATCCTGTTCCTGGCGAACCGGGAGTGGCTCACCTTTCCCGTGAGGAAGCAGCTTCTGCGCCGGATCTGGCCTGTGCCGCTATTATCCGCCGCCGTTCTGGCCGCTCTGCTCTTTTTCAGCACCGGAGACATCTATTCTCCCGGAAACCTGCTGCGGAACCGTGCCCCGCAATCCCTCTGGCTCCAAAAGCTGGGCTGGGAGGCTGCATTTGGCAAAAACGCTGCGGAACGGCTGCTGCCCGGCCTGTCCGGGCTGGCGGGGGACAGCGCGATGCCCGGAGAGGACGCAGAGTATATCGAGGGCTTGATTGATTTTTCCGCCCTGCCGGAGGAGGACGGGGCCATCGGATGGCTCAACGCCAATCTGGGGACTGCCGGCGTCGCCGCTCCGAACAAGTACGTGGGGATGTTCTCGGGCTATAACTTGGTCACGGTCGTGGCGGAGTCCTTTTCACCCCTGGCCATCGACCCGGATATGACCCCCACGCTGTACAAGCTGTCCCGTTCCGGCTTTCTGCTGGAAAACTTTTACACCACCGGCTACAACTGCGAAGGCGACGGGGAGTATATGCTCCTGACCGGGCTGCTTCCGGAACGGGAGTGCAGCCGGTCGTTGGAGAAGTCCGCCGGGACGGACACGGCGCTTGCCCCCGGACGGGTGCTGGGCGCCCGAGGCTATCGCTGCTGCGCCTACAGCGCCCTGCCTCCGGGGACCGGCGGCAGGGATCAGGCGCTCTCCAACATGGGCTATACTTATTCCTGCCCGGAGACACCCGGGCAGACGCCACCCTCGGACCTGGAGCTGGTGCGCTTAACGGTGAACGAGTATCTGGGGGACGACCTTTTTCACGTGGTCTATTTTACCGCCAGCGGGACCCCGCCCTACGGGTTTGAGAGCAATGGCATGAGCGCAAAGCACCGCGCGTCCGTGGCGGAACTGAACCTCTCCGAGACGATGCGGGCCTATGTTGCCGCCAACATGGAGCTGGACCGGGCGGTAGAGTACCTCATCAACGCCCTATATCGGGCGGGCGTGCTGGATCGGACGCTGATTTGCATCGTTCCGAACCGCCAGCCCCTGTCTCTTGCGGAGGAGATCTCGGCCCGGACCGGGCGGGAGAACATGTCCTGGTACGAGGGGGAGAAAAGCGCGATGCTCCTCTGGAACAGCGCCATGACCAATTCCGTCACGGTGAAAAAGGTCTGCTCCGCCGTGGACGTGCTGCCCACGCTCTACGATCTGCTGGGCGTCCGCTTTGATTCCAGGCTGCTGGCGGGGCGGAGCACCCTGGGCTACGGTCCGGGACTGGTGTGCTTTGCCAACGGCAGCTTTATGACGGATCAGTTCACCTATGACAGCGTACGCTGTGAAATGCGCCGGAAGCCCGGAGCGGAGAGCGCCCCGGAGGGGAAAAACGTCCTCAGTCCGGAGCAGGCTATGGCGCTGGCCAGAGGGAGGCAGGAGATGTCCCGGCAGGTGCTGCGGACGGATTATTACGCCTATCTGCGGGAAAACAGGGCGATGCTTCCGAGCTGATATGCACCGGCGGGGTACGGATGAACAGTCAGAAAAAAGCCGGGGGGCAGGGGAACGACCTCTGCCTCCCGGCAATTTTCAAGCTTGTTTTTCCTGCTCCGGCAGCACCGCGCAGTCGCCCAGAATGTCCGGACGGCAGGCCAGAGAGTCTGCCTTCGACAGCGTCCGGATCACCCGGCAGGGGTTTCCGGCCGCAAAGGAGTTGGCGGGGATGGAGCGTGTGACTACGCTGCCTGCGCCAATGACACATCCGTCCCCGATCTCCGCACCGGGGCAGACCGTCACATTCGCGCCGATCCAGCAGTCCCGGCCGATCCGGACCGGGCGGGCGTAGCAGAGACGTCTCGGCTGTCCGTCGGGACAGAGCAGAGCTGCGCGTTCTCCGGGCAGCATGGGGTGGACCGGAGTGACGATGGTCACATTGGGGCCGAAGTTGCAGTTCTCCCCGATGACCACCTCCGCGTCGTCCTGGCAGGTGAAGTTGAAGTTGATAAAGGTGCCCTTGCCGATTTTTGTGTGGACGCCGTAGTGGAAGGTGATGGGACCTTGGAGGAATACGCCCTCGTTCAGTTCTCCGAGGATTTCCCGCAGGATCGCCGTCCGCTCCTCGGCCTGGTCCTCGTAGAGCCGGTTGTAGTCCAGATTCAGATTGTGGGTCTTCCGCTTCCGCTCCCTGCGCCAGGGCTCCGCCGGGCTGAACAGCAGCCCCTTTCCGTTGTCAAGCATATTTTTCCCTCCCGGAAACAGATTTTGAAATGATAAAATCCCTCTATTCCTCCCCGGGAGGGGAGGAATAGAGGGGATGGGGATTCATCCAAGGCGGCCCTCGCCGGTATCGCCGCCGGCAGCAACGGCCTCGCCGCCCCCGCCTGCCCCGCCTCCGCCGGCGTCTGCCGGGGCAAAGGTGAGATGCATGCCCGGCGCGTGATAGATGCCTACGCCGCCGTTTTCGATGGTGCAGCTCAGACAGTAGAAAGAGTCATACCCGCCTGCGATGGCCCCGGTGGTGGAATACACCCCGCCGCCGCCGTCAAAGGTCAGGATATTCACGTTTCCGATGGTCACATCGTCCACATAGGGGTTGATGCTGCTGTTCACCATGTCCAGCCACGCGGTCACATCCAGGCCGACAAAGCTGATGCCGTTGATCCCGCTGCCGTAGTTTGGCGCGGTCTGGAAGACTACATCCTCCTCTGCGCACCTGAGAAACTGCCGCAGGAACCAGGCAATGTTTGCCGCCTCCAGGTCCGTCTCCACGTCTTTCATCAGGACGTCCACCAAATCAGGCAGGTTGGGGATTCCCTTGGCAATCATCTGTTTCATCACGGCTGTCAGAAAAGCGTGCTGGGTCTCGATCCGCTGCAAATCGCCGCCGGGGTAGCCGCTGCGGAACCGGCACAGGTTCAGAGCGTTATGCCCGTCCAGAATCTGCCGTCCCGCGGGAATGGCGATATACAGGTCCTGCAAGGGATCGTTGTAGTACATGTCGATGGGGACGTCGAATTCCACGCCGCCGATGGCGTCGATCGCGTCCTCCACAGCCTGGAGGTAGACCACCACATAGTTGTCCACCTCAAAGCCCAGCAGACTTTTCACATGGAGCTTCAGCCCCTCGATGCCGCTCTGTCCGTTGTTCAGAAAGCCCGGGTATACCGCGTTGATCTTTTTGGGCGTGGTGAACCAGCCGATGTTGATCAGGGTGTCCCGCGGGATGCTGGTGCCGGAGATGGTGTGGTTTTTCGTGTCAAAGGACACCACCATAATGGTGTCGGTGCTGTTGCTCACCTTATCCACGCCCACCAGCAGGACGGTGTACACGCCCTCTTTTCGGTCGGAGCTGAGGACGACGGCGGGTGCCTCTCCCGTGTCCTCTCCGTCGTCCGGCGGTTCCGTCTCCTCCGGCGGCTCTGTCTCCCGGATGGGTTTGGGAGTGTCGGTGGGGCCGGCTGTGGCGGTGGCGGCGGGGGCCGGAGTGGATGTGACGGGCGGCAGGGTCACCACGGGCTGGGAGGTGGTCTTGGGGATCTCCGGCGGGCGCTCCCAGATGGCATAGGCCACCACCACGGCCAGCACTGTCAGCACCGCGGCGGCCGCCACGGTGATGATGCGCCGCACCGTCTTCTTTTTCCGCGCCGCTTCGGCGGTGGCGGCGTCGCCCTGGGGGGCGGGGAACTGCTCCGCTTCGGGGAAGGGTTCCTCCCCGGCCTCCGCGTCCGTCCCTGCAAAGGGCAACGGGATCGAGGCGGAGGGCTGCTCCGATTCCGGAGCGGGGGAGTCCGGCGCAGCCTTTTTCGCGCTGTCTGACTTCATCTGCTCCGGAACAAAGGTCACGGTGTCCTGGCTCAGCCCGGTTTCGGGCATGGGGGGCACCTCGTCAAAGGGGTCCGTCTCAGGCGTGTACGCGCCGTCGCTGCCCTCCGGGCGGTGGAGACCGTCATGGCCTGGGTGGTGGCTGTTTCCAAAAAGCTTCATAGCATTCTTTTCCTGCTTTCCTCAGGAGATATCTGTCATTTGGAAGACGACAGACGGTTTAATGGAAACGGTGAGCGGCGGCGTGAAACGCCAGCCTGCACCTATTATCAGATTATGTTACCCAATATTTGTATCTTTTTTGCAAAGTTTTTTCCATTTCCAATTATTTCCGGCAAAACGGCGGAAAAATACGGGATGTTCCGTCGGGTTTTGTCCATTATCGACCGAAAAAACCCCGGCTGCTCCGTTCCGGGGAGCGGAGCAGCCGGGGAATGAAGCCTCAAAAGAGAGGCGGTGTCACGAAAAGCATCAAAGCTGCTTGTTGGCGTTGATTTTTACGCCGGGTCCCATCGTGGAGGCGGTGACGCAGGTGCGGATATACTGGCCCTTGGCCGCGGCGGGCTTCGCCTTGATGATGGCGGCAATCAGGGCTGTGTAGTTTTCATAGAGCTTGTCCGCGCCGAAGCTGACCTTGCCGATGGGGCAGTGGATGATGTTGGTCTTGTCCAGACGGTACTCGATCTTACCTGCTTTGGCCTCCTGCACCGCGTTGGCGATGTTGGGGGTAACGGTGCCGGCTTTGGGGGAGGGCATCAAACCCTTGGGACCGAGGATCTTACCGAGACGGCCCACCACGCCCATCATATCGGGAGAGGCAATGACCGTGTCGAACTCAAACCAGTTCTCTTTCTGGATCTTTTCCACCATGTCCATGCCGCCGGCATAGTCGGCTCCGGCGTTCAGGGCCTCCTGCACGCGCTCTTCCTTGCAGAACACCAGCACGCGGACGCTCTTGCCGGTGCCGTTGGGAAGGACGATGGCGCCGCGGACCTGCTGATCGGCGTGACGGCCGTCCACGCCCAGCTTCACGTGAAGCTCGACGGTCTCGTCAAACTTGGCCTTGCTGGTCTTGCAGACCACATCCAGCGCCTCTTTGGGATCGTACAGCGTGGCCTTGTCATACTGCTTCAGGGTTTCTCTGTATTTCTTTCCACGAAACATTTTTTTCGTCCTCCCTTCTTCAATCTCCGACGATCACGCCCATGCTCCGGCAGGTGCCGGCAATCATGCTCATGGCGGACTCGATGTCGGTGCAGTTCAGGTCGGGCATCTTCTGCTCGGCGATCTTGCGGACGTCGTCCTTGCTGATGGTGGCCACCTTGTCCCGCTGGGGAACGCCGCTGGCCTTGTCGATGCCGCAGGCCTTCTTGACCAGCAGAGCCGTGGGAGGCGTCTTGGTGATAAAAGTAAAGCTGCGGTCCGCGTACACGGTGACGACCACAGGAATCATCATACCCATGTCGCCTTTCGTGCGGTCGTTGAAATCTTTGATGAACTGGCCGATGTTGATACCGAACTGGCCAAGGGCAGGACCTACCGGGGGAGCGGGCTTCGCCTCGCCGGCGGGAACCTGGAATCTAGCGTATCCAACAATTTTCTGTGCCACAGAGCACACCTCCTGATAATCAAATCTTGTGAGAGTTTTTCAGCCGGCCACAGAGCGCCGGCACTCATTTCTCCGCGGGCTCGACCTGGTCGAGCTGGAGATCCACAGGCGTCTCCCGGCCGAACATGGAGACGACCACGCGGACAAGATCCTTTTCCGCGTCGAGCTCTTCGACGGTGCCCAGAAAGCCCTCCAGCGGGCCGTCGGTCACCTTCACGGTATCGCCCACACCGTAACCGACCACGATCTCCCGGTGCTCCACGCCCAGGTCGTAGATCTCCTGCTCCGTCAGGGGAATCGCTTTTCCCTCTGCGCCCACAAAGCCTGTTGCGCCGCGGACGGAGTGAACCAGATGCCAGGTGTTGTCCGTCAATACCATCTTGACAAGCACATAGCCGGGAAAGACCTTCCGCTCGAAGGTCTTGACCTCGCCGGAATCGGTGTGCTCCGTCACGGTCTCCAGGGGGATGTTGACCTCCTGGACCAGATCCTGCATCTTGCGGTTCTCTGCGCTCTTCATGATCGCAGAGGCGACTGCGTTTTCATAGCCGGAGTATGTGTGGACCACATACCATTTTGCGTTTTCTGCCATTTCCCTCAACCTTTGCCGGCCAGGGTGATCACCGCCTGGACGACCAGCTCGGCGATCTCGTCAAAGCCCCAGATCACGATGGCGGACACAGCCATCATGCAAAGAGCGACCACGGTGTTGTTCACGATCTGCTTGGACGAGGGCCAGACGACTTTTTTCAGCTCGCTTTTCATCTCGCGCCACCACTTGGCAACCCGCTTGCCGAAAGAGAGCTTCTTCACGTCCTCTTTCTTGACGGCGTTGGTAGACACGGTCATGGGCTTGTTTTCGTTTGCCATTAAACTGTACGTCCTTTCTGAGCCTTACTTCGTCTCGGTATGCGTGGTATGCTTGCGGCAGAAACGGCAATACTTTTTCAGCTCGACACGATCAGAGGTATTCTTCTTGTTCTTCATCGTGTTGTAGTTTCTCTGCTTGCATTCGTTGCATCTGAGGGTGATTTTCACCCTTGCTTCAGCAGCCATTTTCGGCACCTCCTTATTGAATTTGGTCTTTTGGGGACCATGCCTCCCTGTCCGTAAGCAGCGCTATTGCGTTTTCGGCCACGCAAAAAGCCCGTCTTACGGCAGGTAACAGTAAATATAGCACACGCTCCAGGTCTTCGTCAAGCTTTTTCCGGGAAACCCGTCAAAAAAACTGCATCAAAATGCGCGAAAAAAACCGCCCCAGGGGGGCGGAATTGACAAAACTGCGGGAATATGGTAAAATACGCGCGCTCCGAACGGGGCAGAAATACGGTAAAAGCACGGCAAAACGGAAAAACGGAGAACAGCGTATGAACAACGAACTGACCAAAGAGGACATCGCCAAAATGCGCGCAGAGCTGGACGAGCGGCGGCTGAAGCTGATGCCGGAGCTCATCGAGGAGGTCAAGCGCACCCGCGCTTTCGGGGACCTGAGTGAGAACTACGAGTACAAGGCCGCAAAGCAGGCCCAGAACCGCAATAAAAGCCGCATCCGCTACTTAGAGCGGATGATCGCCTCCGCCCGGATCATTGAGGACCGCTCCGCCGAGGACGAGGTGGGACTGTACGACGAGGTGGAGCTGTATCTGGAGGAGGACGGCGAGACGGAGACCATCCGCGTGGTCACCACGGTCCGCACCGATCCCCTGAACGGACTGGTCAGCAAGGACTCCCCTCAAGGGCGGGCTGTGCTGGGACACCGCGTGGGCGACCGGGTCACGGTGCAGGTGGACGACGGTTACAGCTACACCGCCGTGATCCGCTCCCTGAAAAAGGGCAGCGACGACGGCAGCGCCGCACTGCTGCAATACTGAATGGAAGTCTGTCTGTTGAAGCAGCGCCCCTCCAATGTTAGGGCCACATCGACATCCCGCTTTATATGCGCATTATGCTGCCTTTCGTCATATGGCAGCGCAATATATAATGCTGTGCGAGGTGTATTATGATGTATGAGTTTTCCAGTTCTCTCGGTGATGTAATCCGAAAAGGCCGAAAAAAAGCAGGCTTGACGCAGAAGGAGACTGCTACTATCCTCGATATGGACTATCGCACTTTGCAAAATATTGAGAGTGGCAAAGGTAATCCAAGTATGGAGAAGTTATATGCGCTTGTGCGGCTGCTGAAAGTCGATTCTCAGGAAATTTTTTATCCGGAATTGGTTCATCAGTCTCCCACGCTCAAACAACTGCGCCTTTTATTGGCAGACTGTACGGAGGAGGAAGCGGATATTTTAATCCCGGTTGTCCTTGCGGTGTTAAACGGTATCAGAAAGAAGGGCCTCCAGCCAGCGCCGGTAGAATAAAGGAAACGCTGAATAAATCCCCGCGCACGTTTGGCGGCAAATTTTGCGCCCGCCTGCGTTACAAAAACCTTGAAATACACAAAGTATTCCTGCGGTTTTTGCGCCTTGGCGGACACAAAATTTGCTCGCCAACCGCACACGTTGCTTTAATCAGCGTTTCCTTA
>JAFTBW010000045.1 GCA_017455015.1 Oscillospiraceae bacterium
CGTGAATGTACTTGCCGTGATCTATACGGGAAGGGATCAGGAAAAGCATTTTTCCTAAGGAAGCGCTGATTAAATCAACGTGGGCTCTTTGGCGAGCAAATTTTGCGTCCGCCAAGGCGCGAAAACCGCAGGAATACTTTGTGCATTTCAAGGTTTTTGCAACGCAGGCGGGCGCAAAATTTGCCGCCAAACGTGCGCGGGGATTGATTCAGCGTTTCCTTAAGAGCCTGTTTAATCTCTTCGCGCACGTCTTTCCGGCGGATTTTTTGCCTGATCTTCGTTGCTCAGCCTTATTTCATGTGAAGATTTGCCTGAAAGTGCCTGTCTAATATATATAACTATACGGGAAACCCGCCCCGGCGGCAAATCGACTATTTCCGCTTTGAATGGGAAAAAACCTCAGCCCACCGCCCCGGCGTAGGCGTAAAGCTCCTCCGCCGTGGTAAAGATGCCGGCGATGCGTGCAGAACCATCTGCTTTTCGGATTCACAGACAAAAGAATTGATAACCCGGGATTTTCATGCTATGATAGGGAAAATGTACAGACAAATTGTAGCAGAAAAAAGCCGGTTGTACAGGCTTGTCCTGTGAAAAAGCGACAGAGGTGGAAAAATGTCAAAAGAAACGATACAGCGCGGCAGCACGGCGGGAAAAGTCTGTTTTGTCCTGTGTTCCGGACTGGTCTGCGCCCTGATGCTGTCGGCGCTGGAGCTGAACCAGAACAGCCTTTGGGGCATCGCGGCCATGGCGGCGGCGTCCGCCGCTTTCTGGGTGATCCACCACCGGTTTTTGGCCGGGCGGAGACGGTTCGTGCGCTGTTTGGGCTGGCTTGCGTGGCTGGGGGTCTTTGCGCTGATCCTGCTGCTCTCCTGGCCCGGGGTCCGGCCAGTTCCGGCCATAGAGGGGCGGACCGGAGGAAAAACGGAGGTGATCTCCCTTTCCGACGGGCAGGTGCGGGGCGTTCAAACCGCAGACGGAGCGGTGGAGGTATTTGCGGGCATTCCCTTTGCCCAGCCCCCCGTGGGGGAGCTCCGCTGGAAAGAGCCCCGGGACCCGCTGCCCTGGGACGGCATTCTGGAGGCGGACACCTTTGCCCCCATGAGCATGCAGCCTGTGAATCTGCCTATATATGATTCCCTTGCCCGGATCATCGGCTACCACGACTACAGCATCAGGCTCCGGAACCGGGGCGTTGCCCCGGTGAGCGAGGATTCCCTGTATCTGAACCTATGGCGCCCCGCCGGCGGCGGGGAAAAGCTGCCTGTACTGGTCTATGTCCATGGAGGGTCCCTGAAGACCGGGCAGCCCTGGTACGAGGACTACAGCGGCCAGGGTCTGGCACGGGAGGGCGTCATCGTAGTAAACATGGCCTACCGGCTGGGGGTGTTCGGCTTTTTCGCGGACGGGGAGCTGGCGGCGGAATCCCCCAACGCCACCACCGGCAATTACGGCCTGCTGGACCAGATCAAGGCCCTCGAATGGGTCCGGGACAATATCGCGCAGTTTGGCGGGGACCCGGACAACGTGACGCTGGCGGGCGAGTCCGCCGGGGCTGCCTGCGTCAGCGCGCTGTGTACCTCCCCCCTGGCGGAGGGCCTGTTTGAACGGGTCATCCTGGAAAGCTCCACGCTGGCCTGCGTACATCCGCCCCACTCGTTCCGTCTGCTGGACGAGGCGCTGCAAAGCGGAAGCGAGCTGAAAGACCGCCATCATTGCACAAGCGTGTCCGCGCTTCGTGTGCTCCCCGCGGAGGAGCTTGTGGCGGAGGCGGACACCCAGCACCACATCACTGTGGATGGCTATGTGCTGACGGAGACCCCTTATGAATCCTACCGGGCCGGAAGGCACAACGAAAGCGCCATCCTCCACGGCTATAACAGCAAGGAGAGCGGTCCTTTCATTCTGTTCAGCCAGGCAAATCTGAGAAACTACGAGAGCAAGCTCCGCGGCTATTTCGGCGCTTATGCGGACGACATTCTGGCCCTCTACCCCGCCGCCACGGACCGGGAGGCGCGGGAGAACTGGGCAGTGGTCTACGGGGCAACATTCTTCGACTACCCCCACTACTGTCTGAACCGGCTGGCGGTGGAAAACGGCATCCCGGTCTATGAATACCTCTTCTCTAAAGAAAACGGACGCCTGGGCGCGTGGCACAGCGGCGAGGAGGTCTACTGCTACGGCAACATCCCTGCCGCTTCCGCGCTCTACGACGGCAGGGACCGGGAGCTGAGCGCGCAGATGCTGGCATACTGGAAAAACTTTATCGTGTCCGGCGATTCCAACGGCGCAGGAGCGCCGGAATGGGAGCAGAACCGGAATTCCGCCCGCCTCATGGGCTTCGGGGACGGCACGGGAATGCTGGACGAACCTAAGCTGGCCCTGTACGCCATCCTGGACCGGATGGACGGCTGGGCCTGATCATCCGGATCGAGCGGGCAGAACGCGGCGCTCCCCTTTCCTGGCAGACAGGAACGGGGAGCGCCCGGCGTTTATTTCAAAAATGCGTGAATCATGGCCGCGCCAAGCTTTGTATAGGGCCGGTAGCGCATATTCACATCGACCCAGGTCTTCTTGTCCACAATGCTCTTGTAGTGGGTAAAGGTGTCAAAGCCCGTCTTGCCGTGGTAGGCGCCCATACCGCTCTCCCCCACGCCGCCGAAGCCCATGCTGCTGGTGGCAAGGTGGATGATGGTATCGTTGATGCAGCCACCGCCGAAGGCACATTCGGAAGTGACCTTTTGGGCGACCGCCCTGTTCCCGGCAAAGACGTAGAGCGCCAGCGGCCTCTGGCCACGGTTCACGATGCCGATGGCCTCCTCCACGCTGTCGATAGCAAGGACCGGCAGCACCGGCCCGAAGATCTCCTGGCCCATGACCGCGTCGTCAAAGCTCACGTTATCCAGGACCGTGGGTTCGATCTGCAGCTTCTCCGGGTCACCCCCGCCGCCGCAGACCGCCTTTTTGGGGTCGATGAGGCCCAGCACCCGGTCAAAGTGCTTCCGGTTCACCATCCGTCCGTACTCCGGGTTCTCCAGGGGCTTGGGGCCGAGCTGCCTCCGGATCTCCGCCACAACGTACTTGACGAATTTGTCCTTGACCCGCCGGTCGCAGAGCACATAGTCCGGGGCAACGCAGGTCTGTCCGCAGTTTAAGTACTTTCCGAACACCACCCGCCGGGCGGCAAGGCGGAGATTCGCGGAGGCGTGGACGATCACGGGGCTCTTGCCGCCCAACTCCAGGGTGACGGGAGTGAGATGCTCCGAGGCCTTGCGCAGCACCTCCCGGCCAACGGCCTGGGAACCGGTGAAAAAGATGTAGTCAAACTTCTGCCCCAGCAGGCTCTGGTTCTCCGCGCGTCCGCCGGTGACCACCGCGCAGACCTCCTGCGGCAGCGCCTCGGACAGCATCTCCCGCAGCACCGCCGCAGTGGCGGGGGCATAGGCGCTGGGCTTGAGCACCACCGTGTTCCCGGCGGCGATGGCGTCGATCAGCGGGTCCATGCTCAGCAGATAGGGGTAGTTCCAGGGGCTCATAATCAGCGTAACGCCGTAGGGCATGGGCCGGACAAAGCTTTTTGCGGCAAAATTGGTCAGGGGCGTGGGGACCCTCCGGTCCCTGGCCCAGGAACGCAGGTGCCGCTCCACATAGTTCA
>JAFTBW010000046.1 GCA_017455015.1 Oscillospiraceae bacterium
CGGTTACGGTTATGGTTACGGTTATGGCTACGGCTCGTCTGACGGAGACAAGAGCCGAAAAGCCTGACGGAGCTGGCGGGAAAGGATCGATATTATGGTTAAGAAAAAGAATCAGACTGTGAAACAGCCCCTGACCAACGATGTGGATGCGTTTTTCGGCAAGAACAAGAGCTTTGCCGCTACGGAGGCATACAAGCTCCTGCGTACCAACATCCAGTTTTCGTTTTCCACGGAGACCAAATGCCCGGTCATCGGCGTGACCAGCTCCCTGCGCGGCGAGGGCAAGAGTACCACCAGCATCAACCTGGCCATCGCCCTGGCCGAGACGGGCAAGCGCGTCCTGCTGATCGACGCGGACATGCGTCTGCCCTCCGTGGCGGAGAAGCTGAACCTGGAGCTGACGCCAGGCCTCTCCAACCTGCTGGTGGAGCAGCTGGGCATGAAGCAGAAGTTTTCCAACGTGGAAACGCTGGACATCCTCACTGCGGGCAACCCGCCCCCCAACCCCTCGGAGCTGCTGGGCGGCCAGCGCATGGAGTCCTTCCTCAACGAGCAGAAGCAGAACTACGCCTACATCGTCATGGACCTGCCTCCGGTCACCAGCGTCTCCGACACGCTGACCGTCTCCCGGGTCCTGGACGGCCTGCTTCTGGTGATCCGAGGCGACTATGCCAGCAAAAAGGCCCTGAACGAGACCCTACGCCAGATGAAGCTGGCCAACGTCCACATCATCGGCTTTGTCTACACCTTCGCCGGCGGCCGAGGCAAGGGTTACTACAGCAAATATGGCAAGTATGGCAAATACGGCAAATACGGCAAAGACTACGGTTACGGAGAAAAAGCCGGAAAAACGAACGCGAACAGCGAGAAAGTCAGCGCATCAAAATGATCGATTTCCATTCCCATTTCCTGCCCCGAATGGACGACGGCAGTTCCAGCGTGGAGGAATCCCTGGAGATGCTCCGCAGCAGTCTGGAGCAGGGCGTCGAGGTGATGGCGGCGACCCCCCATTTCTACGCCTTCCGGGAGGACCCGGACAGCTTTCTGGAGCGCCGTGCCGCCGCCTTTGCCAAACTCCCCCTGGCCGACGCGCCCCATCCCAAACTTCTGCTGGGCGCGGAGGTGTACTATTTCGACGGCATGAGCCACAGCGAAAGCCTCCGCCGTCTGACCCTGGAGGGCACCCGCTACATCCTGATTGAGATGCCCTTCTCCCGCTGGAGCGAGCACATGGTGGACGAGGTGCTGCGCCTTCGGGACAGGCTGCGGCTGAAACCCTATCTGGCCCACATCGAGCGCTATCTCCACGCACAGCGGGGAACAGGATACATAGATCGCTTCCTGCAGGAGGGGATGCTGATCCAGTGCAACGCGGAATTCTTCCTCACCCGCTCCACTGTGCGCAAGGCCCTGAAGATGCTCCGAAACGGGCAGATCCACATTCTGGGTTCCGACGCCCACAACATGGCTGAGCGCGCCCCGGAACTGGGGGAGGCCGTCTCCCTGATCCGCGCCGAGCTGGGTGACCGGGCCCTGGAGGTGCTGGACGCCAACGGACGCGCCATGCTCCAGTCGGTCCTGGCAGGAGGGAATGTGCAATGAAAACGAGTCGGTTCTGGATTGTCGCGGTGCTGCTTGCGCTGCTGTGCGTCGGCACGGTGCTGGCGCTGTACCTGTCCAAAGACGAGACCCCGCTTTCAGACCCCGTGGAAACGTCCGCGCCGGCGCAGCGCGAGACCCAGCCCGCGGAGCATACGCCCGAAGCGGCGCCGGGACAGAGCGCCGCGCCCGAAGCGCCTTCTCCGGTGGAACAGACCGGAGAGAGTACTGGGACGCCTGGAGCGGATTCCCCCGCGCCGACGGAGAGCGCCGCGCCCACGCCGACAGAGCGCGCCACGCCCGCGCCGTGGGCGTCTCAAACGCCCGCCCCGGGGGTGACCCAAACGCCCGTTCCGGGAGAGCGTCATACGCCGGCCCCGCAGGACAGCGCCGCGCCCGTGCCCACCGCGACCACGCAGCCGGGCACGCATACGCCGGCCCCGCCCGACACCGCAGCGCCGACGACCCATACCCCAGCTGTTACAAATTCTGCGGAGACCGCAGCCCCCGCCACCCCCGCGCCCACCGTGCCGGTGTCGCCCGGCGGGAGTGGGCAGGACGCGGCCCGCATCAACGAGTTGTACGCAAGCTTGAACGCGCTGCGCAGCGCCGCGGTCTCCCAACTGGCTGCGCTGGCCAATCAGGCGGAAGCGGAATGGCTGTCCATCCGGGACAGTCATCCCTCCAAAAAAGATTTTGTCTTAAAATACTATGACCAGGCCAGTGGATTGGAGGCCTCCTACGATGCCCAGGTGGACGCGGTGTGCAACGAACTGCAATACCTGTTGAACAAAACCGGAGGAGATTCTTCGGTGGTGCGCCAGATCCGTGCGGAGTATGAAGCGGAAAAGGAGAGCGCCCGGTCTGCGTATTATCAGCGCTTTCTTTCGCTGTTGACATAAGAAAGACACCGTTGGAGACAGGCTTCCGGGGATCCGGGACAGGACCGGATGATGTTACTTGAGAGGATGACCCAGTTATGGACAAGCGAAAGACCGGCAAACGAATCCGCTCGCGCAAATGGTTGGTGAATGCGCTGTTTCTGGTGTTGTATGACCTGATCGCCATTCACGCCGCGTTTTTCCTTGCGCTCTGGATTCGCTTTGACTGCCGTTATCTCTCCATCCCCGCCTCCTACCTGCAGCATTATCTGGGTTCCATCAGCGTTTCCGCTGTGGTGACGGTCGCGCTGGGCTGGGGCCTCCATGTGTACCGCAGCGTCTGGCGCTACGCCAGCTATTCCGAATTGGTGCGGACGCTGTTCGCTGCGATTCTGGGCGCTGTCGTACACTGCGTTTTGGTCACTGTGATGGGCGGGAGAATGCCCCAGTCCTACTATCTTTGGGGCAGCATCCTCCAGATTTTGTTGATGGTGATCCCCCGCTTTTCGCTTCGCCTTCTGATGTTCTTCGCGGACCGTCTGGAGCGGGATCGGGAGTTGGGTGGCCGCGTTATGTTGATTGGCGCGGGCAGCGCGGGCCAGATGCTCCTCCGGGACATCAACCGCAGCCGCAAGATCCACGACAAAGTGGTCTGCATCATCGACGACGACCCGAAGAAGTGGTACCGTTACATCGAGGGCGTGCCCGTGGTGGGCGGTCGGGATGAGATTCTGCTTTACGCGGAAAAGTACAAGGTCAACAAAATCTATCTGGCCATACCCTCCGCCTCTGCGGCGGACCGGCGGGAGATCCTGGACATCTGCGACAAGACGAGCTGCGAACTGAAACAGCTCCCCGGCCTGTTCCAGCTGGTGCTGGGCCAGGTGACGGTCA
This sequence comes from Oscillospiraceae bacterium, assembly GCA_017455015.1. Classification (GTDB taxonomy): domain Bacteria; phylum Bacillota; class Clostridia; order Oscillospirales; family Oscillospiraceae; genus RGIG7114. Next base: position 3,375 of record JAFTBW010000046.1, read on the forward strand.
GCGATATGAAGGACGTGTCCGTGGAGGACCTGCTGGGCCGGGAACCTATCCGCACCGACATGGAGGAGGTCTACGACTTCATCAACGGCAAGGTGGTGCTGGTCACCGGCGGCGGCGGCAGCATCGGCAGCGAACTGTGCCGCCAG
>JAFTBW010000047.1 GCA_017455015.1 Oscillospiraceae bacterium
CAAGTATTCCTGCGCTTTTCCGCCTTGGCACAGGCCAAAAATACTGCGCAATCATTGTGGCATTTCTTTCTGGACAGTGCCTTACGCCCTGCGTCCCCGCCGCTGCCAAAGCGCGGGAGACAATCAACCCATGATACATTATATTATAGTATTCCCGGCCCGAAAAGTAAAGTGCGAACTGGAAAAGCGGCGGGAAAAAACCGGCCGCCGTGCGAAAAGCAGGGCGGCCGGAGCGATTTGAAACAAGAGTCACAGGGACGGTTCCTTCTGGCCCAATCGACTCTTGCCCGCTAACCCAAGCGTAAAATGGTAGTTCACGGAATTGACAAATACCGTGCCGCATGGTAGAATTTCATCGCTCCATTATGGAGCTGCGAAATGACAAAAGAGCACTGTTGATATAAAAGGCGGTTGGTTACTCCCTGATGAGGGGAGGGATGCTTATGGAACGCTGGAAAAAGCTTCTGAAGCTTTTGACAGTTCCGGTATGCATTGCCATTTTGGCTTACATACTTGCCATAAAAGTCTACTGACCGCCCGGCCAGGACCCGGACGGTCAGTAATTGTGTTACTGGCGTATTAAAGGGCCAACCGCCATATCACAGTGCCCTTTTGTATTTTAATTATATACCCTGCTTCTTCCTATGTCAAGCGGAAAGCCAGGTTTGTTATTTGTTTGTTACAGTAACGTGTATTTCGACGAATGTATTTTCTTCGTTGGGCATTATCAGCCCAAATCCAAGCTGGGAGCTGGAAAAGCGGCGGAAAAAAACCGGCCGCCGTGCGAAAAGCAGGGCGGCCGGAGCGATTTGCAACAGGGGATGAGGCGTTCAGAAACCGAGGTTGAGCCCGCCGGTCAGCTTGGACATGTTCTGGCTGGCGGCGTCCTCCGCCTTTCGCAGCGCCTCGTTGACCGCCGCGATCACCAGGTCCTGAAGCATTTCCACGTCCTCGGGGTCCGCTGCCTCCGGGTCGATGACCAGGGCGGTCAACTCCCGCCTGCCGCTGACCGTGGCGCTGACCGCGCCGCCTCCGGCGGCGGCGGTGTACTCCGCCTGCTCCAGCTCCTCCTGCATCCGCTGCATCTCCTGCTGCAGCTTCTGCGCCTGCTTCATCATCTGCATCTGATTCATGCCGCCAAATCCGCCGCCGCGGAATCCGCTTTTCGCCATGACTGTGTTCCTCCTACAGTGAAGATAGATATTTTCGGATCATACAAATTTTACGATCGGATATTTCCGCAGCGTGTCCAGCCGTTCTCCGGAGGGGCGCTCCGGCGCGCTTCCGTCGGGAGAGCGTTCCCGGATGCGCACCCGGATGCTCCGCCCGGCCTGCTCCGACGCCAGGGGGGCGATGACGGCGGCGGTGTCCGGCCGGTCCAGCATATTCAGCTCGAAGCCCGGCGTGGCGTAGAGGGAAAGCATGTCCCCCTCCAGCCGCCCCGTGACCTTGTGGGGGTCCTCCAAAATGGCCTGGATGCCGCCGGGGAAAGCCGCCGCCGCCCGGGGGCGCAGCCGTTCCCAGAAATCCTCCGCCGCGCCGTCCGCCGCGGCTGCCGAAATCTCCCGGGGCGCCGGTGACGGTTCCGGCTCCGGCGGGGCGTCCTCCGCGGGCGGGGCCTCCGGGGGCGGGGGAGGGGCGTCCTCCGCGGGCGGGGCCTCCGGGGGCGGGGGAGGGGTATCCTCCGCGGGCGGAAGCCAGGGGGGCGTCTCCGGCAGGGGAGGAGCGTCCTCCCAGGGCGGGGCCTCCGGCTCCGGCATCGGCTCCGGCGCGGCTGTCCGGTTCAATTCCCGCTTCTGTTCCGGCTCCGGCGGAGACGGCAAAGCCGCTTTCGCCTCGGGGGCGGGAGCCTCCGGCGGCGCGGGAGCCGTCCGGGCCGCCGGGCCTGCCGGCAATCCCTGCCGGAGGAGCCGTTCCAGCCGGTCGATGCGCTGCCGCAGGGCGGAGAGGCTGTCTCCCGTTTCCGGCTCGCAGAGGCTGATGAGGCAAAGCTCGCAGACGGTCCTGGCCTGGCCGGTCCGCATGTCGTTCAGGGCGGATTGTACCCGCTCGATCCCGGCCACCAGTCCGGCGGCGGTGAAGCTTTCGGAGAGGCTTTGCAGCTCCGCGGCGTCATAGCTGCCCGAGAGCAGCGCCTTGCCCCCGGACGGCGCGACCGCGGTGAGCAGCAGGTCCCGCTGGAGGCTTGCCAGCTCCCCCAGCACGGTGGACGGGTTCTTTCCGTCCCGCCAGAGGGAGTCGAAGAGCGTCAGCGCCCCGGCGGTGTCGCGCTGCGCGATCAGGCGCAGCAGCCGGACGGTCTGCCGCGCCCCCGCCATGCCCATGACGGAGTACACGGTATCCGTGTCGATCTTTTCCCGGCCCGCGCACTGGTCCAGCATGCTCAGGGCGTCCCGCATCCCGCCCTCGCTGAGCAGCGCGATCAGGTTCGCGGCCTCCGGGGTCAGGGCCAGCTTTTCCTCCCCGGCCACATAGCGCAGCCGGGCCTCCACGCTGGCGGCGTCCAGCCGCTTGAAGGTGTGGCGCTGGCAGCGGGACAGGATGGTGGCGGGCACCTTGTTCAGCTCCGTGGTGGCGAGGATGAACATCAGGTGGGGCGGCGGCTCCTCCAATATCTTCAGCAGGGCGTTGAACGCGGAGCCGGAGAGCATGTGTACCTCGTCGATGATGTATACCCGTTTTTTCGCCGAGGCCGGGGAGAAGACCGCCTCGTCCCGCAAAGCGCGGACGTTGTCCACGCCGTTGTTGCTGGCGGCGTCCATCTCCACCACGTCCGTCAGGCTGCCGTCGTCGATGCCGGTGCAGAAGCGGCAGGCGTTGCAGGGGTTGCCGTCCTGCGGGTTTTCGCAGTTCACCGCCTTGGCCAGGATCCTGGCGCAGGTGGTCTTCCCGGTGCCCCGGGTGCCGATGAACAGATAGGCGTGGCTCAGCCGCCCGGCGCGCACCTGGTTTTTCAGCGTGGCGGTGATGTGGTCCTGGCCCGCCACGTCGTCAAAGGTCTGCGGTCTCCATTTTCTGTAAAGCGCCTGATACACGTCCTGTCCGCCTCCCGTTTGTCCCCTGTGATGCCTCGTCTCAACGGAAAAAAGACTCCCGCTCCCTTGTTGTGGGGGCGGGAGGCGCGATCCCTGGAAAGACTGCACACCCGGCTCTGAAATAAGCGACCCATCCGTTACCGCGGCAGCCGGCTCGGCTCCGGCGCCCTCACGGCACACGGAGTTACCCGCTTAGTGCTGCTCAGTTCCCCGCCTGACACGGTTCACGGGCTTCCGTTGCGCGAGACCGGAACGTCAGCGCCGCTTTCCGCGGTCAGTCGACACATCGCCATCCCTCGGACGGGAATTCATCCCTGCTATAGCGGTTTGCAGGCGACAGGGCACCGCTGGCTCCCCGACTAGTGCAGCCTTTCCAGAAACCGCAACACTATTTTACACCATGTATGGCGGTTTTTCAAGAGAAATTTGCGCGGTTTCAGGTTTTCGCGTTCTCCCGGATGCGGCGGGCCAGGGCGGTATTGCGGCGGCGGGCAGTGACATTGCGCACCGCGCAGGCCACGGCCTTTTTGGTCCCCACCAGCACGATCACCCGCTTGGCCCGGGTAATGCCCGTGTAGATCAGGTTGCGCTGGAGCATCACATAGTGCTGCATCAGCACCGGCATCACCACGATGGGGTACTCGCTGCCCTGGGACTTGTGGATGGTGACGGCGTAGGCCAGCGCCAGCTCGTCCAGCTCGCCGGCGTCGTACTCCACGGACCGGCCGTCGAAGCACACCGTGAGGCTGCGGTCCTCCGGGTCCGCCCGCTCCACCAGGCCGATGTCCCCGTTGAAGACCTCCTTGTCGTAGTTGTTGCGGATCTGCATGACCTTGTCCCCGGCCCGGTATTCCACCCCCGCCCGCTTGAGGGCCGGCCCCGCGGGGTTCAGCGCGGTCTGGAGCAGGGCGTTCAGGTTCGCCGCGCCGGCAGTGCCGCGCTGCATGGGGGTCAGCACCTGGATCTCCGCGGGGCTGACCCCGTAATACCGGGGCAGCCGGGTGCTGACCAGGGCGGCCACGGTCTCCGCCGCGTCCTCCGGGTCCTCCCGCTCCTCGAAGAAGAAATCCCCCTGCCGCCGGTTGCTCAGGTCCGGGAATTTCCCCTGGTTGATCCGGTGGGCGTTCATGACGATGGCGCTGGTCTGGGCCTGCCGGAAGATGCGCGTCAGGCGCACCACGGGAAAGCACCCGGAGTCGATGATGTCCCGCAGCACGTTGCCCGCCCCCACGCTGGGGAGCTGGTCGATGTCGCCCACCAGCACCAGGTGCATCCCGTCCGGCACGGCTTTGAGCAGATTGTACATGAGGACCGTGTCGATCATGCTGCACTCGTCCACCACCAGCACGTCCCCCTCCAGGGGCGCGTCCGGGTTCCGCTGGTAGCCCTCGGGGGGCTTGTATTCCAGCAGCCGGTGGACGGTTTTGGCCTCCAGCCCCGTGGCCTCTCCCAGCCGCTTTGCCGCCCGGCCCGTGGGAGCGGCCAGCAATATTCTGGCCCCGGCCTCCCGAAAGGCGGCGAGGATGCCTTTTGTCGTGGTGGTCTTGCCGGTGCCGGGTCCGCCGGTCAGCACCAGAATCTTGCTCCGGGCCGCCGTGACGATGGCGGAAAGCTGCGTCTCGTCGTAGTCCAGCCCGGTCCTGGCCCGCACCCGCTCCGGCAGCGCCTCCGGGTCCGGGCGCAGGGGGCTGGGCGCGGACGCGATGTCCAGCAGCCGCCGGGCGATGCCCTTTTCCGCATGGTAATAGGGCGGCAGGTAGATGGCCTCGCCGTCGGGGATCAGGTCCTCCCCGGCCAGCATTCGGTCCAGGGCCTCCGCCAGCAGCCCCCGCTCCGCCTCCAGCAGCTCCGTCCCGGCTTCCAGAAGCTGCTCCCGGAGGGCGAAGCAGTGGCCCTCGTCCGCCAGGGCGTTCAGGGTATACAGCAGGCCGCTGCGCAGCCGGGGGTATGCGTCCCTGGCAAAGCCCAGCTTCTGCGCGATGGTGTCCGCCGTCTTGAAGCCGATGCCCCAGATGTCGTCCGCCAGCCGGTAGGGGTTCTCCGTGACGGTTTTTATGCTCTCGTCCCCGTAGGCCCGGAAGATCCTGGTGGCGTGGGAGGCGCTGACATCGTGGCCCTGGAGAAAGAGCATCAGGTTCTTGATCTCCTTCTGCTCCGCCCAGCTCTTTTTGATGCGCTCCACCCGGACGGCGCCGATGCCCTGCACCTCCAGCAGCCGGTCCGGGTCCGTCTCGATGATCTCCAGCGTGTCCGCGCCAAAAGCGCGGACGATGCGCCGGGCAAACTTCGGACCGATGCCCTTGACCAGGCCGCTGCCCAGGTATTTCTCGATCCCCAGGGCGGTGGCGGGCAGGGTCTCTTCCCAGCGGGAGACGGAAAACTGCCTGCCGAACCTGGCGTTCATCTGCCACTCCCCCTCCAGGGAGAGGACGCTGCCCACGTGGGCCTCCGGCATGGTCCCCACCACGGTCACGAGGTCGGAAAAGCCCTTTGCCCGGCAGCGCAGGACGGTGTAGCCGTTTTGCTCGTTCTGATAGGTGACGCGCTCGATCACGCACCGAAGCTGTTCCATGCCCGCGCCTCCCTCCGCTGTTCCCCGCAGGATGTTTTTTCCCCGTACAGCATAGCAAACTTTTCCCGGGGATGCAAGGGCCTGCCCGATTTTGCCCCGTTATTTTGCTTCCGGGACTTGCATCTTCCACAAAATCATGGTACTATTGCCTGGAGAACGCAATGACCGCGGCGGAAAGGCTCCCGGAGGGGGAGAGACCGGCGCGGAACGAAACATAACAGGAAACATAACAGGAGGAAAAGGGATATGGAACAGTATATCATCGGCGTGGACCTGGGCGGCACCACCGCCAAGCTGGGACTTTTCAGGCAGGACGGAGAGCTGCTCCAGAAGTGGGAGATCCCGACCCGGACGGAAAACGGCGGCGAGCACATCCTGCCGGACATCGCCGCCTCGGTGGAGAAGACGCTCTCCGACAAGGGCATTTCCAAGGACGCGGTGCTGGGCCTGGGCCTGGGCGTCCCCGGCGCGGTGATCTCCGACAGCGTGGTAAAGCCCTGCGTCAACTTAAACGGCTGGGGCGGCGACGTGGCGGAAAGGCTCAACGCCCTCTGCGGCCTGAATGTCAAGGTGGTCAACGACGCCAACGCGGCGGCCCTGGGCGAGATGTGGCATGGCGGCGGCAAGGGCCACAAGGACGTGGTGTTCATCACCCTGGGCACCGGCGTGGGCGGCGGCATCATCGTGGACGGAAAGCTTCTGCGCGGCGTCCACGGCGCGGGCGGCGAGGTCGGCCACCTGAAGCTGGAGCCCAACGAGCCGGACCAGTGCGGCTGCGGCAAGCACGGCTGCGTGGAGCAGTACGCCTCCGCCACCGGCATCGTCCGTGTGGCGAAGCAGCGCCTTGCCACCGGCAACGAGCCCTCCGCCCTGCGGGACATTGCCAACATCACCTCCAAGGACGTGTTCGATCTGGCAAAGGCGGGGGACCGTCTGGCCAGGGAGGTCGTGGACTACTTCGGCGAGGCCCTGGGGAGGGCGCTGGCCAACATCTCCTGCGTCTGCGACCCGGAGATCTTCGTCATCGGCGGCGGCGTGTCCGCGGCCGGCGGCATCATTCTGGACAAGGTGAAGGAGGGCTTTTTGCGCCACTGCTTCCCCGCCACGGTGGAGACCAAGTTCGGCCTTGCCAAGCTGGGCAACGACGCCGGCATCTACGGCTGCGCCAAGCTGGTCATCGGCTGATCGGAGCGGGACAGGCGCCGCCGCCCGTCCATGATTGCGCGAGGGGGCCCACCGCGCCGCGGTGGGCGCGTATACAACCCCGCAAGGGCGGTGACGGATGCGGGGAAGATCGGCAGCGCGTTCCGTTTCTCCCCTCATCCGTCACCGGCGCAAGCGCCGGCGCCGCCTTCCCCCCGAGGGGGAAGGCTTGAAACGCAACTGCACAGGCGGCAAATTTTTCGCCGGCTCTGCGTTGCAAAAGCCTTGAAATACACAGAGTATTCCTGCGGCTTTTGCGCCTTGGCGGGCGCAAAATTTGCCGCCAAACGTGCGCGGAGATTTATAATACAAAGCGCGCCCCGGGTGAAAGGGTTCACACGGGACGCGCTTTATATTCGGAAGGAGACATCCCGTACTCTTTCCGAAAGGCGCGATAAAAACTTGTATAATCTCGAAAACCGCATTGTTCATATGTTTGCGTGATCCCGGCGCCGCCCCGAAGCGCATTGCAGCAAACGGAAAGCCGCTTTTTTACAATGTATTGGTGGACGGATATGCCGGAGGTCTCCTGAAACAGATGCGCAATGTGATACTTGCTGATATAGAATTCCCTCGAAAGTCTGTCCAGCGTCAGTTCTTCCTCCAAATGGGCGTTAATAAAACCCGTGAGCGCCCCATAAAGGGAACGGCTTTCCGAAGGGGTTTCTTTGTGTTCCTGCTCGTAGGCTGCGCGGTTGAGGTGCAGAACCAATTCGTTGACAGCAAGTGTGATCGCATCCATACGTCCAAAGCGCGTGGAGTGGATCTCGTCCAGCAGGTGATACAGCTTTCCCCGCAGCTCGTTGAAGGGTATCATGCCAAAATGCCAGATATGGGTTTTCGTGGCTTCCGTCCGACGCAGGAGATACACATAATCGTCAGAACGCCTCGAGAGCGCGTCCCAGTATGCTTTGCTGATCCAGAGGACAAAGCGGCGGTAAGGCTGCTCGGCGTCCGTGACCTCCACCTGATGTGAAACACCGGGCGGGATGATGATGACGTCGCCTGTTTTTAAGGAATACCGCCTGTCCTCGATCTCCATTTCGACCCCGCCATCCACAAAAAAGTAAAATTCATAGTAATCGTGGGTGTGTTTTCCCACGTTATGAAAATGGGTGTCGCTGTAATAGAAGGCCTCAAAATCTTCCGACAGCATATATTGCCTTGCGTTGAATTCACTGCGCAGTTTTTTTCGCATCCGCACATCCCTCCCTGCAAGCATTATACCGCAATTTTTGCAATACGCGCAACAAGAATTGCAATGTTTTTCCGGAAAATCTGTTGCTATGCTAACAGCAGAATCAGCAAAAGAATAAACGGCGGAGGAAGAATGATATGGATCTCAAAACCGGCGTGAAATACGCGATTGCCTGCGTCACCAGCATGGGTGTGCGCATCACCCCGGCGGACCGCATGGCGGTGCATAACAGCAATCAATTTTATTTACAGGCCACCAGCGCAGAGACAAATGTGCTGAACGTGGCGTCCTCGCTGGGGCACGAGTGCCTGGCGCTGACCAAGTTCGTGGAGGGCAGCCCCGTCGCGGCCTTCATCAAGGCCCAGCTCCGGGCGCGGAACATCGCCTATGAGGGCAAAGAGGTCCCCCAGGGCGGGCCGTGGGGTTACCGCCACCAGTTCAACATCGCGGACAGCGGCTTCGGCCTCCGGGCGCCGCGGGTCTGGAACGACCGGGCCGGCGAGGTGGGGCGCACCCTCTCTGTTGACGACTTCGACGTGGAACGCATCTTCGGACAGGAGGGAATAGCGATTTTGCACCTGAGCGGCCTGATCGCCGCCATGAGCCCGGAGACGACGGCGTGCTGCCTGGCGCTGGCGAAGGCGGCGAAGCACTACGGCACGCTGGTCTCCTTTGACCTCAACTACCGCGCCACCTTCTGGAAGGGCCGGGAGGACGAGCTGGCCGCGGCCTTCCACGAGATCGCGTCGCTGGCCGACGTGCTCATCGGCAACGAGGAGGATTTTCAGCTCTGCCTCGGCTTCCAGGGCCCGGAGGCGGGCGGCAAGGACCTTGCCGCGAAGATCGAGAGTTTTAAAGGCATGATTGAGCAGGTCCACGCAAAGTACCCCAACGCCAAAGCCTATGCTACCACGCTGCGGCAGGTGGTTTCCGCCAACGAGCACCTCTGGGGCGCGATTTTGTGGGCGGACGGCAAATGGTATGTCGAGGAGCCCCGGCCGATTCCCGTCATGGACCGCATCGGCGGCGGCGACGGCTTCTCCGGCGGGCTGCTCTACGGCGTGTACAGCGGCTGGGAGCCGGAACAGTGGCTGCAATTCGGCTGGGCCAGCGGCGTGTTGGCGGCATCAAGCCTCAACGATTATGCGGAGCCCGCGGACGAAAAGCAGATCTGGGATATTTATAAAGGAAACGCGAGGGTGCAGCGCTAAGGAACTGTCGATAAATAAATTGTGCAATTCTGGCGCAGAATAAATCGCCATAGGCGAGGCGACGGAGTGCAGCGATACTTTGTGTATCGCAAACGACGGCAACGAAGCATATGGCGGTTTA